>CABRDB010000071.1 GCA_902469555.1 uncultured Collinsella sp.
CCTATGGCACTTCAACATCATTGTCGCAGCCCCGACCCGCGGTCACGAGCGGGGGCTCCTATCTTTTTAGTGCCCTCGGATTGGGTCATAGTGTCTGTCACGTCCAAAACATCGAGGTCACGTGGCTTTCTTTGCGTGCGGAACTCGCGATAAACCTAAGCCGGTGCCCCCGCTCTCCCGGGGCCGGCGGTTACTTGGTTGTTGCATGCGGCTCGCTTTTCGGAACAGGGCTGATGTTTCTTGATGTAAGGCGCTCTTGGTCCTAATGGGCTTGGGGCGCCGCTCTTTTGGAGGTGGATTTTTGGGATATGCCTGAAAAACCACTTCAACTTCTCGTCCTGCAGGAGAAGTTATGGCCGGCACTTTAGGAATGTCCCTAAGTGTCGGTTCCTAAGTGTCGGTTTGGCTGGAAAGTTTAGATGCGGGGAGCCCGTTGCTGGTATGGGACGGAGGGATTCCGCGTCCGCCTTTTCGGCGGCCGCGCCCCGCTGCGTCGCTTCGCTCCTTGCGTGCTGCGCTGGAAAACGCTTCGCGTTTCCTCAGCTCCGCACCCTTGCGGGTTCGAATCCCTCCGCTTGCCCACGAAAAAGCGCTCCAGGTTCATAAGAGCCTGGAGCGCTATGTTCTTTGGGGCTGGGACGGAGGGATTCGAACCCCCAACAGCCGGCACCAAAAACCGGAGTTCTACCGTTGAACTACGTCCCAATGTGTGGTGTTGCCCAAAAGCAACTCGTTTAGTTTACCTAATCTGCGAGGGCATCGCAAACGCCGTCGAGCAGGCGTACGGCGAGTGTCTGCGCGTCGCTGGCCGTGAAGGTGCCGTTGTAGCGCGTCATGCCCGTTAGCTCAATGCGAATGCGTGCCGGCTTCTGCTGCGCGGCGACATTGGCAGTGCGGATGCGCTGGGCCAGGTTGTGGCACTCGGCGAGGGCAATCGTGGCGCGCGGTGCGGCGTCGGCGGGCAGCTCGTCGCTTGCAATCTCGAGCACCAGGTCAACGTCGGTTGGGACCTCGGAGTCGCAGAGCATCATGCCGCTGTTGTCGGTCGTTGCCGTGGCGATATTCCACATGCGCGACGCAACGCTGCGCGCGATGGGGTCCTCGCCGATAACGGCAATCTGGAAGCGCTCGAGCACGTTGGCGGCGCGAGCAAAACCGATGCGGGACTCGGCTTCGGTGACCGAGGGCTTACCCTCCCACACATGGTGCAGGCGGTTGATGTAGGCGTAGGTGTCCTGGAAGGCCATGCCGTCGGCAAACAGGCCGACATTTTCCTGGAACTGCTGCAGGGCGGCCTCGGTATGCGGACCAAAGTAGCCGTCGTCTTCGCCACAGGCAAAGCCCAAAACGTTGAGAGCGCGCTGCAGGGCCTGCACATCGGCGCCATGGAAATTGGGCATGCGCAGATAGAGAGTGCGGTCGCCCAGCTTATACGAAGCGTCTACAAGGGCGCTCCAGCAGGGGATATCGACGGCATGACCGGCAGCAAGGCCGCTGTCGAGCCTGAAGGTGCTGACGGCCTGCTCAGTGGTGGCTCCAAAGTACTTGTCGGTGACTTCGGCGGCATCAATCGTGTAGCCGAGCTGCAGGAGACGAGACTGCACGTCCTCGACGGCTGCTCCTTGCATGCCCGTTGTAATAGGTTCCATGAACGAACCCCTTTCGGCGTACCATTCGTACTATTTGAGCGTCTGTCGGATAGACAACGCAAAGGGATGCATAAACATGCACTCAACAGTGTAGCAAGTTGTGCCTAAATACGCTGCTGACAGGTTTTATAACCCCCGTTAGTTAAGGCGCTCCACAAAGAAATCTGCCATGGAGAGGAACAGCTCGCGTGCGTGCGGATCAAGCTCAACGTTCTCGATGGCCGCTTTGGCCTTAGCGGTCAGGTCGAGCGCGTAAGTGTGGGCGTAATCGATGGAGCCGGTTTCCTGGAAGATCTCCACGGCGCGTGCGAGCTGCGCGGGATCATCGGTGCCCGAGGAAAGAATCGCCTCGACCTCGTCGTGGTGGCGCTCATCAGAGAGGGCGTGTACGGCGACAAGCGTGCGCTTGCCCTCGGTGATGTCGGTGCGGAAGTCCTTGTTGGCGGCTTCCTTAGTGCCGACAAGGTTGAGCAGGTCGTCCTGAATCTGAAAGGCAAGGCCCGTGTGCAGGCCAAAGGCGCGCAGCGCCTCGATTTGCTCATCGCTGCCGCCGCCGATAATGGCTCCGGCGGCAAGCGGCGTCGCTCCGCTGTAAAACGCGGTCTTGTGCGTCGCCATGTCCAGGTAGTCATCAACCGAGATATCAAAGCGCCTGTCACGGACCCAACCCAGGTCGAGTGCTTGACCCTCGATGGTGCGGACGATCATCTCGGTAAGCTCGTGGAGCACGCGCAGCTTCACGTCGGACTCAAGCGTAGGGTCGTCGAGAACCGTCTTGGTGACCATGGTGAGCGCCAGGTCGCCACAATTGATGGCAAGCCCCGTGCCCTCGGTAAGGTGCATGCAGGGCTTGCCTCGACGAAGCTGTCCGTTGTCGGCGATGTCGTCGTGGATCAGCGCGCCCGACTGGAAATGCTCGATGGCTGCCGCGGCGCTGCGGGCGCTCTCAAAGCTGCCGCCCACTGCGGTTGCGGCGAGCATACAGATAAGCGGGCGGTGGCGCTTGCCGGCGTTGGCCGTAAAAGCCGAGAGCGGCGCGTACAGGTAGCGCTCGATATCGGCAGAGGTCGCCTGTCCGTCAAAGAACGTGGCCAGATAGTCGTTGATCTGGTCAAAGTGCTGGGCTAAAAAGCTGGTAAACGGACTGGACACGGGTTCTCGCATTCTTTCTTGGGTTACATCGTTGCGGTGTGCAGATACCATATTGCCACATTGGAGTTGCCGGCGCGTCTGTTTTGGCGATTTGGGGAAACGGGACGCGTGCGCGTGCCGGCTGCTTATATAAGCCTAAAGTGCTCGAGCGCCTTGACGACGCCATCTTTGTCGACCGAGTCGGTGATGTAGTCGGCGCGCTTTTTGAGATAGTCCGGCGCGTTGCCCATGGCGATACCGACATCGACGGCGTTCATCAGCGAGACGTCATTGCTGGCGTCGCCGATGCCGTATACGGTTCCATGGTGGGGATCGAGGGCGTCGAGTACAGACTGGATGCCCCCGCGCTTCGTGCATTCGCGGGGCGAGATTTCGGTTACCTCGAGTTCGAGCTCGTTAAAGCACAACAGCGGCTCAAGTGCCTTATCTTGAGCGATGTGGTTGGCGAGCGATGTAGACATCAAGATCTTGTAGGCACTGTAATGTTGCAGCTGCGTGACTGCGTCGCCCAGGGTGCGCGCGTATCCGGGAGCATCGGGGGCATCAGCACTCATGCGCACGACGCCGTTGAGGCCCTCAAAGCGGATGACTTCGCCCGACTGCTCAAGATAGGGGGCAAGACGCTGCAGCATACTGGGCGTCATCGACAGATCACGAATTGCGTGTCCGTTGATCTCGGCGTAACCGCCCGCAAGACAGACGATGCCGGTCCAGGGCAGCTCAAGAAGTTTGGGGTGGATGCAACTGAGGGTGCGCCCTGTGCAGATAAAGGCCATGTTGCCGTTTGCAACGAAATCGCGGATTGCCTGCGAAACCGCCTCGTTGGGATAGGGGGAGAGGTCCCGCTCGTCTTCGGGAAGGTCTTGGGCGAGCCTGGGGTCTTGCCAGGCGAGCGTTCCGTCGATATCGAAGAAGCAGATGTCGCCGCGCTTATGGGCTGCGCTGGCGGCAGGGGAGGCCGAGGTGGTGGGCACAAATCCCGGCTCGAGGCCCATGATCTGGTCAAAATGCTCTTTAACGCGGGGAACGGAGATGCCGATAATCACCTGGGCGGTCTTGCCCGTAATGATGAGGCCCTTGGCGCCCACCGCGACAAACGACGCATTATCTGCAACGATGGAAGGGTCTGCGACCTCGACGCGCAGGCGCGTGGCGCAGTTGGTTGCGCCCACGATATTGCCAACGCCACCTAAAAGCTGAATTACCCGCTCAGCGAGGACGTGATCTTGATCGGATTGAATACTGACCTCGCCATTGGGAGATTGCTCTTTGGCAAAGCCGCTTCCCGTTAAACGATCGATTGCCGCGCGATTGGAGACATGATCCTCGCGGCCCGGCGTCTTAAGGTCATAGACCAAGATGAGTGCTCGAAAACTAACAAAAAAGATGAGGCTAAAGGCAAGACCGATACCGAGCGCCAAAAGGTAGGAGCCGGCATGCATTCGCATGAGCGGGATGAAGTTGAAGGCCGTCATTTCCATGAGACCGCCCGAGAAGATGCCGACGATGCCAAAGAAGTTCATGGTCATGGCAAGGCAGGAGGACAGGACGGCGTAGAGCAAAAAGAGTCCGGGATAGGTGAACATAAAGAGAAACTCGAGCGGCTCGGTGACGCCGCAGACCACCGAGGCGACGATGGCGGGCAAAAGGATGACCTTAAGGCCGGCGCGGCGTTCGGGTTTGGCGGTGAAATAGAATGCTGCCGCGATGGCGGGAAGGCCAAAGAGCTTGCCCCAGCCGGTGGCGGTAAAACCTGCCCAGGGCGCAAGTTCATTTAAAGGGCGCGTGCTATGGGAGAGAATGGGGAGCAGGTTGGTCCACGTGGCGTAAATACCGTCGTGAATGACCAGATTGTCGTAATAGATGGGCATATAGAGCAGATGGTGCAGCCCCATGGGCTCGAGCGCTCGCTCCAAAAACACAAAGATGCCCACGCCGAAGGGGCCGACGCCCGCAAGTGCGTGGCGCAGCGTTTCGGTCACAGCGTATGCGAAGGGCACGATGGCGGCCGAGATGGCGGCAAGGGCAAACACGGCAAAAAAGCTGATGAGGTAGACCAGCGAGGAACCCGAGAAGGTGCCGAGCCAATCGGGAACCTTGGCATCGTAGAAGCGGTCATGGATGGCAACGACGGTTGCCGACACCGCCAGCGGGCCGATAATGCCGGTGTCGAGCGTCTTGATGCCGTCGATGACGGTGATACCGCTGGCGGGGGTCAAAGATGATGGGTACTTAAGCCCAAGGTTGTCTCCGCTCAGCTTAATGATCTCGCTCAAAAAGAAGCAATAGGCAAAATAGGCCACGAGTGCCTCGAGGCAGCAGCGCGCCGGTTGCTTTTGGGCAAGACCGATAGGCAGCGCTACGGCAAAAAGGAGCGGGAGACGTTTAAAGACCGTCCACGAGCCGCGCTGGATGATGGTCCAGAAAACGTACCAAGGGGTTCCGTATACGGCGAGGTCACCGACGATGTCTACGGTCGTGGCGAGGGCGGAGATGCCGACCATGAGGCCTGATATAGAAAACAGCATGGCGGGCGCGAACATGGCTCCGCCAAAACGTTGGATTTTCTGCAGCATAATATGCCTTCCGGATGCAACATGCTGTGCGAGCAAGAACGTTTAAACAATGAACTCATTGTAGAGGACTGGCTGCTTGCCGCATTGACGGTTTTGATTCGGTCCGATTTGGGTTTCGGGGGAACCGTCGACGGTAAATAATCCGTACTTTACCGATAATCGGTTTAAACAACTTTAAGAAATGCTATCGTGCCTAGCCATACATATTCATTAGAGGTGAAGTCATGCCAAAAGCGATTTACGAAGGAATCTACCGCGAGATCCGTTCGCGCATCATCAACGGGACCTATGCGTTTCAGGAGATGCTGCCAACCGAAGCCGAGCTGACCGCGGAGTTTGGCTGCACGCGCAATACCGTTCGACGCGCCTTGAGCATGCTGGCCGACCAGATGTTTGTGCAGCCTATACACGGCAAGGGCGTGCGCGTTATTTGGCTTAAGGGCGAAACCGATATGCTGGGCGCACTCGAAGAGGTTGAGTCGTTTGGCGAGTTCGCAAAACGCAACAATGCCGTCGCATCGACCGAGGTCAAGTCTTTTGAACATTTGATTTGCACTGAGCAACTCTCTCGTCGCCTGGGCTTTAAGGTGGGCGAGGAGCTGATTCGCGTCGTGCGTGTCCGAAGCCTCAACGGCAGCGCGCGCCAAGTGGACCACGGCTACTTTTTGGCGTCGATCGCCAAGGGCCTGACCCCCGAGATCGCGGCGGATTCTATCTACGGCTATCTGGAGCACAAGCGCGGCATCAAAGTGATGGCGAGCCGCCGTACGGTGAGTGTCGAGCTCGCCAACGATGAGGACTGCAGCTACTTGGACCTTGGCAAGTACAACTGTGTCGCCGTCATGGAGAGCCAGTCGTACACTTCGGACGGCATCTTGTTCGAGGTCACGCATGCCCGCACGCATCCCGAGATCTTCCACTACCGCGTCAACTCCAAGCGATAGCCGGCTAGCTCGCAGCCTGACGAGACTCATGCCCTCAAAGAGAAAACGCCCGGTCAAACCGACGATGCATCGGCTTGACCGGGCGTTTTCTCTGCATTCGATAACGAATAATTGTTTATACAAAACTTGTCAAGTATCAAGTTGAAATTACCGTTCACCGAAGTTTTTCTACCGCTCTAGTAATACTTGTTCAAACAACTAGCCAAATAGCGTATTGTGCAAATCAGCAAAAGGGGCAAAGTCCCCGAGCCAATCTCCGAAGGCGGCGGCAAAGGGTGCCGCCACGGTGTGAAAGGGTGGATTGTAATGAAGAACGAAATGAGCAGAAGGCAGTTCCTGGGCTTTGCTGGTTCCGCGGCTGCGGTTCTTGGTCTGGGTCTCGTGGGCTGCGGTGGTTCTGCCGGCTCCGGCTCCTCTGCTTCTGGTGACGCTGCCGAGGTCTACTTCCTCCAGTTCAAGCCCGAGGTCGACAAGGAGTGGAAGGAGATCGCCAAGGCGTACAAGAAGGAGAAGGGCGTCGAGGTCAAGATCGTGACCGCCGCCTCCAACACCTACGAGGAGAAGCTCAAGTCCGAGATGTCCAAGAGCTCCGCTCCGACGCTGTTCCAGGTCAACGGCCCCACCGGCCTTAAGAACTGGAAGGACTACTGCGCCGATCTTTCCGACACCAAGCTCCGCGGCGAGCTCATCGACGACTCCCTGGCGCTGCAGTCCGACGGCAAGGATCTGGGTATCGACTGGGTTCAGGAGAGCTACGGCATCATCTACAACAAGGAGCTCCTCGAGAAGGCCGGCTACAAGGCCGAGGACATCAACTCCTTCGACAAGCTGAAGGCTTGCGCCGATGACATCCAGGCCCGCAAGGACGAGCTCGGCGTTGACGGTGCCTTCACTTCCGCCGGCATGGATGACTCCTCCAGCTGGCGCTACACCACGCACCTCGCCAACCTCCCGCTCTACTACGAGTTCGAGAAGGAGCACAATCAGGAGGACGACGAGATCAAGGGCGAGTATCTCGACAACTTTAAGCAGATCTTCGACCTGTATATCACCGACTCCACCTGCGATCCTTCGCAGCTCGCCTCCAAGACCGGTGACGACGCCACCAACGAGTTCGCAACCGGCAAGGCCGTCTTCTACCAGAACGGCTCTTGGGCCTACGCCGACCTCACCAAGGCCGGTATGACCGACGACCAGCTCGGCATGCTGCCGATCTACATCGGCGTCGACGGCGAGGAGAACCAGGGCCTGTGCTCCGGCGGCGAGAACTACTGGTGCGTCAGCTCCCAGGCTTCCGAGGATGCCCAGAAGGCCACCGAGGACTTCATGTATTGGTGCGTCACTTCTGACACCGCCACCAGCATCATCGCTGACAAGATGGGTCTGACCGCCCCGTTCAAGAGCGCTAAGGAGACCACCAACGTCTTCTCGCAGCAGGCCGTTGCTATGGCCAAGGACGGCAAGAAGACCGTCGCTTGGGACTTCGTTTACATCCCCTCCGAGGAGTGGAAGAAGAACCTCAAGCAGGCTCTCATCGCTTATGCTGCCGACAACACCAAGTGGGACGGCGTCAAGAACGCCTTCGTCGATGGCTGGAAGACCGAGAAGGCTGCTTCCGAGTAAGCAGTTGCTGCCCAAGCTATCTGATTAGCGACAGGGGGCGGGCAGACGTAGGTTTGCCCGCCCCCTGCATATTGAAAGGACCCTTCTATGGGCAAAGCACTCAAGCGCTGGTGGCCGCTCTTTATGCTGCCCACGTGCCTGGCGTTTATGATCGGGTTCGTGATTCCCTTTATCCAGGGTTTCTATCTCTCGTTCTGCCAGTTTATTACCATCAATAACGCGCACTTTGTCGGTATCGAGAACTACGTGCGCGCGCTGTCCGATCCGCAGTTCTCCACGTCGTTCTTCTTTACGGTGGCGTTTGCCTTCCTGTCGACGGTGCTCATCAACGTGATCGCGCTGGCCATCGCGCAGGCGCTCACCCGCAAAGCGCTCAAGGGTACCAACATCTTCCGTACGATCTTCTTTATGCCTAACCTGATCGGCGGCATCGTGCTGGGCTACATTTGGCAGATTCTGATCAACTGCCTGCTCTCCAACGTGGGCGCCCAGCTCATCGCCCTTAACTCTGCTGCTGGCTTCTGGGGCCTTATCATCCTGACCCTGTGGCAGCAGGTCGGCTACATGATGATCATCTACATCGCCGGTCTGCAGTCCATCCCGTCTGACTACATCGAGGCCGCCAAGGTCGATGGCGCTACGGCATGGCAGACGTTTTGGAAGGTTAAGATCCCCAACCTGATGCCGACCATCACCATCTGCCTGTTCCTGTCCATCACCAACGGCTTTAAGCTGTTCGACCAGAACCTCGCCCTTACCGGTGGCGCCCCGGCGCACTCCACCGAGATGCTCGCCCTGAACATCTACAACACGTTCTATTCGCGTGCTGGCATCGCATGGCAGGGCATCGGTCAGGCCAAGGCAGTTATCTTCTGCATCCTGGTTGTCGCTATTTCTATGATCCAGCTTAAGGCCACGAGGTCCAAGGAGGTGCAGCAGTAATGAAACGCGATAAGGCTATCAACCGCGCGCTCTCGATCTTCTTTACGATTCTGTCGCTCGCATGGATCTACCCCGTGTTCATGATTGCGCTCAATTCCTTTAAGAAAGCGACCGCAATCAGCACCACCACGGCGTTCGATCTGCTCACGCCCGAGACGTTCAACGGCCTCGCAAACTACGTGCACGCTCTGAACGAGCAGGGCTTTGCCTCGGCGTTTATGTACTCGCTCATCATCACGGTCACGTCGGTCGTGCTGATTCTGGTGTGCTGCTCCATGTGCGCTTGGTACGTGGTGCGCGTCAACAGCAAGATCTCGAACTTCTTCTATTACCTGTTCGTCTTCTCGATGGTCGTACCGTTCCAGATGCTCATGTTCACGCTGTCCAACCTCGCGGACCGCATCGGCTTTAACACGCCGTTTAACATCTGCTTCATCTACCTTGGTTTTGGCGCGGGCCTCGCGGTCTTTATGTTCGCCGGCTTCGTCAAGAACATCCCGCTCGAGATTGAGGAAGCGGCCATGATCGACGGCTGCAACCCGGTCCAAGTGTTCTTTAAGATCGTCCTTCCCATTATGAAGCCCACCTATCTTTCGGTCGGCATCCTTGAGACCATGTGGGTCTGGAACGACTATCTGCTGCCCTACCTTACGCTCGACTCCACCAAGTACAAGACCATTCCTATCTTGATCCAGTACTTCCGTGGCGGCTATGGCCACGTCGAGCTCGGTCCCATGATGGCGTGCATCATGATGGTCGTCATCCCCATCGTCATCATGTACATCTTCTGCCAGAAGTACATCATCGACGGTGTGGTGGCAGGTGCCGTCAAGGGCTGATGCCGTAACTGTTTTGCAAGTTTTGGCGGCGCCTCTCAGCGCGGCGCCGCGTATCGAAAGGTAAAGACATGGCCGAGATCGTTCTCAAACATGTTCAGAAGGTGTATCCCAACAACGAGTCAAAAAAGAAGGGCTTCTTTGGCAAAAAGAAGAAGACCGAGGAGAAGAAGCACAACCTCAAGGTTACCGAGGACGGTGTGCTCGCTGTAGAGGACTTCAACCTCACCGTTCACGACCAGGAGTTCATCGTCCTCGTTGGCCCTTCTGGCTGCGGTAAGTCCACGACGATGCGCATGGTCGCCGGCCTGGAGGACATCACCTCCGGCGATGTGTTCATCGATGGCAAGCGCGTCAACGACGTGGCGCCCAAGGACCGCGACATCGCCATGGTGTTCCAGAGTTATGCTCTGTACCCCAATATGACGGTGTACGAGAACATGGCGTTTACGCTTGAGCTCAAGAAGGTCCCCAAGGACGAGATCGACCGCAAGGTTCGCTCCGCTGCCGAGATCCTGGGTATTACCGAGTACCTCGACCGTAAGCCCAAGGCGCTCTCTGGCGGCCAGCGCCAGCGCGTCGCCATCGGCCGCGCCATCGTGCGTGACCCCAAGGTCTTCCTGATGGACGAGCCGCTGTCCAACCTGGATGCCAAGCTTCGTAACCAGATGCGCGCCGAGCTCATTAAGCTGCGTCACGAGATCAAGGGCACCTTCATCTACGTTACCCACGACCAGACCGAGGCTATGACCCTCGGTGACCGTATCGTGGTCATGAAGGACGGCGTCGTCCAGCAGATCGCCACGCCGCAGGAGGTCTTCAACCATCCCGCGAACATCTTCGTCGCCGGCTTCATCGGCGTGCCGCAGATGAACTTCTTCGATGCCCAGCTGGTGCGCTCGGGCAACGGCTTTACCGTCAAGACCGAGGATATGAACGTGGCGCTCGCCCCCGAGACCTGCGCTCAGCTTGCCCTCAACTGGGACGGCGGCGACGTGAAGGAGATTACGGCCGGCGTGCGTCCCGAGCAGATTCTGCTTGCCGACAAGGGCGAGGAGGGTGCGCTCCAGGGCACCGTCGAGGTGACCGAGCTCATGGGCTCGACCGAGCATGTCCACGTGACCGCTCCCGACGGCCAGTTTGTCCTGATTATCCCCGTCGTCGACCTCGAGGCCAAGGGCGCGCTCAAGGCTGGCGACCCCATCTGGTTCAAGTTCGAGAAGAACGCGACTCATCTCTTCGATAAGGTGTCTGGCAAGAACCTTATCTAGGCCCGGTGCATCCAGGCCCTCCCTTTGGGCGACTGCGGCTTTGCCATCCTTTTGCCGCGGTCACATATAAGGCTCCCCTCCCGTCCACTGGGCGAGAGGGGAGCCTTTCTTTGTGCCGGGGCTGCCCATCTGTCAGTTTGTCTTGATCTGTAACAGATAGAGGGCCAAATTGGGCCTAGATGTTACAGATCGAGACGGCGTCGAGTTGCCCGTCCTTCCATCTCAATCCGTAACACGAGAGGCTGATTTCGGCAGTTACCTGTTACAGATTGAGATTACTTTAGCCGCCTTGCCCGTCTGTCTCATTCTGTAACAGGTAGACCCGATTCCAGCGGTTATCTGTTACAGATTGAGACAGTTTCTTGCAATAATTCTGTTTGTCTTGATCTGTAACAGATAGACCCAATTTTGCCGGTTAGGTGTTACAGACCGAGATTGTTTGGTCGAGGCGGGCCACGGGCAATACGCGGGCACAAAAAACGGAGCCGTGTTGCCACGACTCCGTTTCTCAAGAGGATGGGTAAGGGAAGCGAAATTAGTTCAGGTGCCAGATCTCGTCGTTGTACTGGGAGATCGTACGGTCGGACGAGAAGGTGCCGGCGTTGGCGATATTGATGAGCGCCTTGCGCATCCAGGCGTCCTGGTCCTCGTAGTCGGCCAGCACGCGCTCCTTGGTCTGGATGTACTCCTCAATGTCGAGCAGGGCCATAAACCAGTCCTTGCCCTTAATGTCGTCGTGCAGGCGCTGCAGGCGCTCGGCGTTGCCGGTTGCCATAAAGGCCGGGTTGGTGATGAAGTCCACCAGCAGTTTAATGCCGGGCTTGCGGTAGAGCGCACCGGCGTTGTAGGTGCCGTCGGCGTAGAGCTGCTCGACCTGTTTGGACGAGGCACCAAAGGTATAGATGTTCTCGTCGCCCACGAGCTCGGCAATCTCCACGTTGGCACCGTCGAGCGTGCACAGGGTTAGGGCGCCGTTGAGCATGAACTTCATGTTGGAGGTGCCGCTCGCCTCCTTGGAGGCCAGGCTGATCTGCTCGGAGATGTCAGCGGCGGGGATCACGCGCTCGGCGGCGGTGACGTTGTAGTTCTCGATCATGACAACCTGCAGGTAGGGAGCCACGTCGGGGTCGTTTGCAATCCACTGCGACAGCGTCAGGATCAGATGGATGATGTCCTGCGCGATAGTGTAGGCAGGCGCCGCCTTGCCGCCAAAGATGATGGTGACAGGGTGCTTAGGCCTGTTGCCGTTCTTGATATCGAAGTACTTCCAGATGATGTAGAGCGCGAGCATCTGCTGACGCTTGTACTCGTGGATGCGCTTGACCTGGACGTCGATGATGGCGTTGGAGGGAATGGTCACGCCCTGCTCGAGCGCCATGAACTGGCGCATGATGGCCTTGGCCTCGACCTTGGTGGCGGCCAGGCGCTCAAGAACGTCCTTGTCGTCGGCGAACTTGGCGAGTTTGTTCAGATCGCCGGTGCTGCGCCAGTCGGTGCCGATTACATCGTCGAGCAGGCTGGCGAGCGCGGGGTTGGCTCCATGGATCCAGCGGCGGAAGGTGATGCCGTTGGTCTTGTTGGAGAACTTCTCGGGATAGATCTCGTAGAACGGATGAAGCTCGGTGTCCTCCAGGATCTTGGTGTGGAGGGCGGCTACGCCGTTGATGGAGAAGCCAAAGTGGATGTCCATGTGGGCCATGTGGACGGTGTCGTGCTCGTCGATGATGGCGACGCGCGGGTCATCGTGCTCGGCTTTCGCGATCTCATCGAGCTTGACGATAATGTCGGCGATGGCAGGGGAGACCTTCTGCAGGCTGGCGAGCGGCCACTTCTCGAGCGCCTCGGCAAGGATCGTGTGGTTAGTGTAGGCGACCATGGAGCGTACGATGGTCACGGCCTCGTCAAACTCGATGCCATGCTCGGTGGTGAGCAAGCGAATGAGCTCGGGGATGACCATGGTGGGGTGCGTGTCGTTAATTTGGACCACGGCGTAGTCGGCCAGATCGTGCAGGTTGCTGCCGCGCTCGACGGCCTCGTCGATCAGGAGCTGGGCGGCGTTGCTCACCATGAAGTACTCCTGATAGATGCGAAGCAGGCGGCCCTGCTCGTCGGAATCGTCGGGGTAGAGGAACAAGGTGAGGTTCTTGGCGATCTCGGTCTTGTCGAAGTCGATGGAGCTGCCGGGGACCAGGCCGTCGTCGACGCTCGCCAGGTCGAACAGGCGCAGACGGTTCTTGGTGGGCTGGCCGTAACCGGGCACGTCGATGTTGACGAGCTTGGAGGTAACGGCAAAATCGCCGAACTCGACGGTGTAGGAGCGGCCGTCGTCGACTAGGATGTCCTGCTCACCGAGCCACTCGTCGGGGACGGCCTTCTGCTGGTTGTCGACAAAGCGCTGACGGAACAGGCCGTAGTGATAGTTGAGGCCCACGCCATCGCCGGTCAAGCCCAGCGTGGCGATGGAATCCAGGAAGCATGCGGCCAGGCGGCCCAGGCCGCCGTTGCCGAGCGACGGCTCGACCTCGAACTCCTCGATCTTGTTGAGGTCGTGGCCTGCGGCGGTGAGCTGGTCCTTAACCTCATCGTAGATGCCGAGGTCGATCATGTTGTTGATGAGCAGCTTGCCGATCAAAAATTCGGCGGAAATGTAATAGAGCTTTTTCTTGCCGTTGTTGAGCGGGCAGGCGGCGGAGCGCTCCTGCACGAGTTTGACCAGCAGCTTGTAAATGCGACGGTCGTCGAGCTGCTCGAGCGAGGTGCCAAAAGACTGCTCGGCGAGTTCCATGAGGTTAATTTGGGGCATGTTTTCTCCTGTGATGGGTTGTTTCATGTCTGCAATTCATAAGAAGCCCGCGCGAGGGGATTGGGGTGGCCTCGCGCGGGAAAAAGCAAGCGCGTCCGCACGGTGGGGAGGGGTCGGGCGCGGTAGCTCCTATTGAGGAAGCTCGATTTCGGCTTCCGACGGGATGCGGAAGTAGGTCTCGGTCCAGCCGGTGAGCTTGTGCTCGAGCTCGCGGGTGATGGCGCCATCGAGCATGCGCCAGGTCCAGTTGCCGCCCATGGTGGCGGGAGTGTTGATGCGCGCCTCGTTGCCCAGGTTGAGCAGGTCCTGCATGGTGTAGATGCAGGTATCGCTTACGCTGGCGGCGATGGCGCGGTTGAGTGCATCGGCCATGGGCTCGCCTGCCTGCTGGTGGGTGTACAGGGCCGCCTGCTCGCGCTGACGCGGGGTGGCCGTTCCCTCAAACCAACCGCGCGCCGTCTCGTTGTCGTGTGTGCCCACATAGGCGACGGTGTTGGCAATGTAGTTGTGCGGCAGGTAGTACGAGTTGGTGCCCTCAAAGGCGAACTGCAAGATCTTCATGCCGGGGAAGCCCGAGTTGTCGCGCATGTCGATGACGCCGGGGGTGAGGAAGCCCAGGTCTTCGGCGATGATGGGCAGCGTGCCGAGCTTTTCCTCGAGCGTCTTGAAGAACTTGAGGCCGGGGCCCTGCGTCCACGAACCGTAGGACGAATCGGGTGAGGAGAACGGCACCTCCCAATAGGCCTCGAAGCCGCGGAAGTGATCCAGGCGGATGACATCGTACATGTCGAGGGCGGCGCGGATACGGCCCTCCCACCAGGAGAAACCGTCGGCTTCCATGGCGTCCCAGTCGTAGATGGGATTGCCCCAGTACTGGCCGGTGGCCGAGAACTGGTCGGGCGGCGTGCCGGCGACACTCACAGGATTACCGGCGGCGTCGATCTTAAAGAGCTCGGGCGTGGCCCACATCTCGACGGAGTCGCGCGAGACATAGATGGGCAGGTCGCCGATGATGAGGATATCGCGCTCGTTGGCATAGGCCTTGAGGTGGCTCCACTGACGATTGAAGAAGTACTGCGTCATCTGGTGGTAGAGCATGCGCGCGGGATGGGCGGCGCAGACCTTGGCAGAAGCCTCGCCGCGGGTACGGAGCTCTGCGGGCCACTCCCAAAAGGCCTTGAGACCGCACTCCTCCTTGACGGTCATGAACTCGCAGTAGGGGATGAGCCAGTCTTCGTTTGCTTGGACAAAGTCGTCGAAGTCGGCCGGCTTGTCGGCGGCAAAGCGCTCGGCGGCGCGGTCGAGAATCTGACGACGGCCACCAAAGATGGCACCATAGTCGACATTGCTGGGGTCGGAGCCCAGGTACACGCCGTCGATATCGCACTGCTCCAGATAGCCGGCCTCGATAAGCTCGGCAAAGTCGATGAAATTGGGGTTGCCCGCACGGGCCGAGAACGACTGATAGGGCGAGTCGCCATAGCTCGTTGTCGTAAGGGGGAGAATCTGCCAGTAATGTTGTTTGCACGAGGCGAGGAAATCGACAAAGTCATAGGCGTTCCAGCCAAAGCCGCCGATACCGTAAGGTCCGGGCAATGACGAAACGGGCATCAGAACGCCGCTTGCACGCTCCATGGATGCACTCACCGTCCTTTTGAATAAGGGGCTGCGCCGTAGATGGATAGACGGCTCGTCCCGAGTTTCCATTGCTATTGTCCCTATTGTAGAACATGTTGTTTAAACATGTATAGAGAGAATGAAAAAGTTCCCGACTTTCGGTGAATGGTAGTGCGCCATAGACGATATGAGTTGAACATTGGGAGCTCCTCCCCTTGCGGCTCTTTTGTGGGTCGGGCGACAATGGTCGTCGTCATTAAAGACCGGCTGCCAGCCAGGTTGCAACAATGCAAGAAGGGTTCACATTCAGTTGGCCGTTGACACAAACAATCGCGCGAAGACCTCGTCTTCTTCGGTAAGTCCAGGCGCGGCAAGACGCGCATGGCAGTCGCCCTCACGATGCGCGCGGTCGCCGCGGACATGTCGGTCAGGTTCTGGCAGACCGCGCAGCTGGTTCTCGAGCTCGGCAACGCGAAGCGCAAGGGAACGCTGTCGAAACTGTTGAACGACGTGTCGCCCGCGAGGCTGCTCGTGCTCGACGAGTTCGTCTACGTCCCCTGCGACGTAGACGGTGCGAGGGTTCTCTACCAGGTCATTTCCGTCCATGTAGTGCTCGTAGGCCGCGGCGTCGTCGGGCTCGTCGAAGGAGAGGGACTCCGTCCAGTCCCAGTAGGCCCCCGTCCAGGCGCCCCTGCGCCTGCCGGCCGGCGTCGTCTCGTCGAAGACGAGGCCGTGGCGCAGCAGGAACTTCGACATCCGCTGCTTGGCGTGTTGCAGGTCGTCGCGCGCGTCCTCGAGGGCGCTCGTCGGGGACCCACACCTCGACGACGTTGCGGCGCGCCAGCATGCGTGCCAGCCACTCGGCGTCGCGGCGGTCGTTCTTGCG
>CABRDB010000072.1 GCA_902469555.1 uncultured Collinsella sp.
GGAGGGCCTGGACCTTCTCGTCGTGCCCTCCGCCGAGCTCTCCCGCGGCCGCGGCGGCCCGCGCTGCATGAGCATGCCCTTCTGGCGCGAGGACCTCTAAGTCTTTCCGTTTCCGGTGCGGTCCCCCTACAACCGCACCGGCTTCGCCCGTTAAACGGGCAACACTGATACTTACGTAATTCATTTCTTCGAAAGGAATCGAACCATGGGTGTTAACCTCTCCGGCCGTAGCTTCCTCAAACTTCTCGACCTCACCACCGAGGAGATCGAGTACCTGCTCAAGCTCTCCAAGAACTTCAAGGATATGAAGCGCGCTGGCGTTCCGCACCGCTATCTAGAGGGCAAGAATATCGTTCTGCTCTTCCAGAAGACCTCTACTCGTACCCGCTGCGCCTTCGAGGTCGGCGGCATGGATCTGGGTATGGGCGTGACCTACCTCGATCCGGGTTCGTCGCAGATGGGCAAGAAGGAGTCCATCGAGGACACCGCCCGCGTTCTCGGCCGCATGTATGACGGCATCGAGTTCCGTGGCTTTGCCCAGGACGACGTCGAGGAGCTCGCTGCTAAGTCCGGCGTGCCCGTGTGGAACGGCCTGACCACCGAGTGGCACCCCACCCAGATGCTCGCCGACATCCTGACCGTCCAGGAGAACTTCAACTACGACATCAAGGGCAAGACCCTCGTCTTCATGGGCGACTGCAAGAACAATGTCGCTCGCTCCCTCATGGTCGTCTGCTCCAAGCTCGGCATGAACTTCGTGGCCTGCGGCCCCGAGGAGTGCATGCCCGCTGACGACGTCATCGAGGCCTGCAAGCCCATCGCCGAGGCTAACGGCTGCACCATCAAGCTGACCACCGACGTCAAGGACGGCGTCACCGGTGCCGACGTTATCTACACCGACGTGTGGGTCTCCATGGGCGAGCCCGACGAGGTCTGGGCCGAGCGCATCGCTCAGCTCACCCCGTATCGTGTTACCTCCGAGGTCATGGCTATGGCCAACCCGGGTGCTATCTTCCTGCACTGCCTGCCCAGCTTCCACGACACCAACACCACCATTGGCGCCGAGAAGTGCGAGCAGTTCGGCATCACCGAGCAGGAGGTCACCGACGAGGTCTTCGAGAGCCCCGCTTCCAAGGTCTTCGACGAGGCCGAGAACCGCATGCACACCATTAAGGCTGTCATGTACGCCACGCTCAAGTAAGAGCATCTAGCATCTCGCTCGGGGTGTATTGCTGCACACCCCGAGCGGTTTTATCTGGTAATAATCTCGCATCAAGCGGCAGGCACGGCACGGAAGAGCCGCTTCTGGCGAGATCAGTAAATGATTTATGAAGGGGGGATGAGAACTATGACTGAGACCGCTAAGAAAAAGCGCGGTATGCCTTCATCGTTCACCATTCTTCTTGCTCTGCTGGCAATTGTCGCAGTGATTACCGTTATCGTCTCCGGCACGTCCGGCGGCGCGGTTACTGCCGCCCGTCTGAGCGATTTCTGCACCGCCCCGATTAAGGGCTTCGCTGACGCTCTGCCCGTCTGCCTCTTCGTTATGATCCTGGGCGGCTTCCTCGGCATGATGACCGAGACCGGCGCTCTGGACAACGGCATCGCCGTTCTGGTGCAGAAGCTTAAGGGCAACGAGATTATGCTCATTCCCGTGCTGATGCTCATCTTCTCCCTCGGTGGTACCACCTATGGTATGTGCGAGGAGACCGTTCCCTTCTACGCCCTGCTCGCCGCTACCATGATGGCTGCTGGCTTCGACCCCATGGTCGGTGCCGCTACCGTCCTGCTCGGCGCTGGCTGCGGCTGCCTGGGCTCCACGGTTAACCCGTTCGCCGTCGGCGCTGCCGTCGACGCTCTGACCGGCGTTGGCATTGAGGTCAACCAGTCCATCATCATCGGCCTCGGTGCCGTCCTGTGGATTGTCACTACCGCTATGTCCATCTTCTTCGTGATGAGCTACGCCAAGAAGGTCAAGGCTGACAAGGGTTCCACCATCCTGTCGATGCAGGAGCTCAAGGACGCCGAAGAGGCTCACGGCAAGGCTGCTTCCGAGGTCCACAAGGAGGTCAAGCTCACCGGTCGTCAGAAGGGTGTTCTGATCGCCTTCGCCTTCACCTTCGTCGTCATGATCGTCGGCTTCATTCCGCTGGCCGACCTCAACGAGGGCGTCGCCAACTTCTTCGACGCTGGCGCTGTCTACGACGCCGACGGTAACGCCGTCGTCCAGGGCTGGTCTGCCCTGATCACCGGCCTGCCCATTGGCCAGTGGTACTTCGACGAGGCTTCCACCTGGTTCTTCCTCATGGCCGTCCTGATCGGTATCATCGGTGGCCTGTCCGAGAAGCAGATCGTTAACACCTTCATCACCGGCGCTGCCGACATGATGTCCGTTGTTCTCGTCATCGCCCTCGCTCGTGGTATCTCCGTCCTCATGGCTAACACCGGCCTCGACGTCTTCGTCCTCGACGCTGCCGCCAATGCCCTGGCTGGCCTGTCCGGCGTGATCTTCGCTCCCATGAGCTTCCTGGTCTACTTCGGCCTGTCCTTCCTGATCCCCTCGACCTCCGGTATGGCCACCGTCTCCATGCCCATCATGGGACCGCTGGCTGTTAAGCTCGGCTTCTCGCCCGAGGTCATGGTCATGATCTTCTCCGCCGCCATCGGTGTCGTGAACCTGTTCACCCCGACCTCCGGCGCCATCATGGGCGGTCTCGCCCTGGCCAAGATCGAGTGGACGACCTGGCTCAAGTTTGCCCTTAAGCTCATCGTCGCGCTCTCCGTCGTCTGCGCCATCATCCTGACCGTCGCCTGCGTGCTGCTCTAAGTACCCAACGGGTACCCCACGGAAACCTTGACGATCCTGTAAAGGATCACCTGGTCATCGTCTGTCCGGTGGGGTCAACCCACCGGTAGACTCCTACCTTTAGCCCCCTCCCGTTCCGTGCGCGGGAGGGGGCGCTCTCATGTTGCGCGGTTCTACGAACCGCGCAACCAGTCGACGCTGCGCGCCGCCCAGGACGACAATTTGTCATTCAAAAGGCAAGGCATGACCAAAAGGTCTATGCCTTGCCTTTTTTATGCCAACTTGTACGTCCTGGACGTCGCTCGCTGACTTATGCTCAACCTGCGGCGCTGCCATTATTGATGCAAAGGGGTCAGGTTAGTTTGCGCCAAAAAGGGGAAGTTGCGGTGGAATAGTTCCTGTTTGGCCGTCTTGAGGGGTTAAACGGGAACTATTTCACCGCAACTTATCGATGGCGTGTTTGGTTGGTGCCTGTTGATGGTCTGGGTATCGGGGAGGGCGGGCTCCGTTATAATCGCCTAGAACATTAAATGGAAACGGGACGGGAGCCATACATGCGCCAGGGTTTCGACAACGCGAAGTATATCGAGCTGCAGGCTGCTCACATTAAGGAGCGCATCTCGCAGTTTGGTGGCAAGCTCTATTTGGAGTTTGGCGGTAAGCTGTTCGATGACTATCATGCGAGCCGCGTGCTGCCGGGTTTTGAACCGGACAGCAAGTTCCGCATGCTCAAGAGCATCGCCGACGATGTCGAGGTTATCATCGCGATCAACGCGAACCACATCGAGAAAAACAAGGCTCGTGGTGACCTCGGCATTACCTATGACGAGGATGTGCTGCGCCTGGTTGACCTGTTTCGCGGCAACGGCTTTGCTGTCGCGGCTGTGGTCATCACCCAGTACGCCGGCCAGCCCGCTGCCGATGTGTTCCGCAACCGCCTGAACGCGCTCGGTATTCCCGCCAAGCTGCACTATCCCATCGAGGGGTATCCGCACGATGTCGATCTGATCGTGTCCGACGATGGCTACGGCAAGAACGAGTTTGTCGAGACCACCCGACCGCTCGTCGTGGTCACTGCCCCCGGTCCTGGCTCGGGCAAGCTTGCCACCTGCCTGTCTCAGCTCTATCACGAGCACAAGCATGGCACGGCCGCCGGCTATGCCAAGTTCGAGACCTTCCCTGTCTGGAATCTTCCTCTGACGCATCCGGTCAATATTGCCTACGAGGCCGCCACGGCTGACCTCGACGACGCCAATATCATCGATTCGTTCCACCTTGAGGCCTACAACAAGACCACGGTCAACTACAACCGCGACGTCGAGGCCTTCCCGGTAGTCCGTGCCCTGATGGAAAAGATCCTGGGCAAGAGCCCCTACCAGAGCCCTACGGACATGGGCGTCAATATGGTCGGCTTTGCCATCACCGATGACGATGCCTGCCGCGACGCTTCCAAGATGGAGATCGTCCGCCGCTACTTTACCGCGGTCGAAAATGTGCGCCGTACCGGCGTGGGCGATGAGCAAGTCGACCGTCTCAAGATTATTATGAAGAAAGCCGGCATCGATAAGAACTACTCACCGGCGCGCTCGGCAGCCCTCACCAGGGAGCAGCTGACGGGTGGTCCCGTGGGTGCCATGGTCATGCCCGATGGCTCCGTGGTGACCGGCAAGACTTCCACGCGCCTGGGCGCCGCGAGCTCGCTCATCATGAATGCACTTAAGCATGTCTCGGGCGTCGACCTTGAGCTCGAGGTCATTAGCGATGAAGCGATCGAGCCCATCAGCAAGCTCAAGACGCATTTCCTGGGCAGCAAAAACCCGCGCCTCCACACCGACGAGACGCTTATGGCGCTGTCGATCACCTCGGCCACGAGTGAGACGGCCGCTCGCGTCCTTTCGGGCCTGGAGCAGCTGCGCGGTTGCGATGCCTTCTTTAGCGTGATTATCTCGCCGACGGACGAGACGGTACTGCGCAAACTGGGTATCAACGTGTGCTGCGAGCCCAAGTTTGAGCGCCGCGGTTTCTTCCATCGCTAAGTTTGAAGCACCGCGGTAATTGCATTGCATTTTGGCCGTATCGGGTTAGCGCCCGGTACGGCTTTTTGATCAATAAAGCGCCTATTTCGGCGAAAAGTAGCTGTTTACCTGCCTAGAAACAATTTGAGCGGTATACAATAACCGTAACTGTTTCATCCTTAGCGGGATGTCGCATGATGGATATTACCTGCCATCGTGAGGTGTGTCGGTCGCGCACGGCGCGTTAGATGCTCGTGCTCGGTTTGAGGAGGCTGCTATGGCGGGCAAGGGTCGTGCGAGTGTCAACGATATGAAGCGTGTCGAGGTGCTGGTATTGATGGAGATCGACCAGCAAACCGAAGACAATGGCGGGCCGTATGGTTTCTCGCGCAAAACGCTTGCCGAGCGCGTGGGGGTTTCGCCGTATCGTGCCCGCGCCGCAATCGATCGCTTGGATTCCGAAGGCATGATTGATGTCGTCTCGCGTTATAGCGACGACGGCGGTCAGCTTGCAAATGGCATTTGCCTCACCGAACGTGGCGAGTGGTATCTTGAGGGCGTCCGTACCGGCATGCTCGTTCAAGAAATGCTTGAGGACGAGGTTTCTGATCGATAGCAGCATGTAACCCTTGCCATAGCGACGCCGCCTGGGAAACCGGGCGGCGTTTTGTTTCAAGATTGAGAAATGCAATCTCACGCGAGAAAAATTGCGAACGGTCCGCGGCGCGAGTATTACAATGAAGACCCGTAAGATGTGGATAAACAACTTCTACGGGAAGCGCAGGTAACTCAATATGACCAAGCATGTGTTCGTAACCGGTGGCGTGGTTTCGTCTCTGGGCAAGGGTATCACCGCGGCCTCGCTGGGCCGTCTGCTCAAGTCGCGTGGCTACAAAGTAACGATGCAGAAGGCTGATCCGTATCTGAACGTCGACCCCGGTACCATGAGCCCCTTCCAGCATGGTGAGGTCTTCGTTACCGAGGATGGTTACGAGTCCGACCTGGACCTGGGTCATTACGAGCGCTTTATTGATGAGAACCTGACCCGCGATTCCAACTTTACGACCGGCGCCATCTATAAGAGCTTGATCGCCCGCGAGCGTCGCGGCGACTTTTTGGGCGGTACCGTGCAGGTGATTCCTCACGTCACCAATGCCATTAAGGACAAGTTCCGCCGCATCGAGGAGCAGACCGGCTCAGATGTAGTCATCACCGAGCTGGGCGGCACGATCGGCGACATCGAGTCCCAACCGTTTGTCGAGGCCATCCGTCAGTACCGCAAGGAGGCCGGCCCCGAGAACGTCTGCTACATCCACGTGTCGCTCGTTCCCTATATCGCCGCCGCCCACGAGGTCAAGACCAAGCCCACGCAGCATTCCGTCAAGGAGCTCCGCAGCTTTGGCATCCAGCCCGATATCATCGTGCTGCGCTCCGACCACCATATCGATGACGCTATCCGCGGAAAGATCGCAAGCTTCTGCGACGTCGACACCGATTGTGTCTTTACCAACGAGGACTGCGCGAGCATTTACGATGTTCCGCAGCTGCTTGCCGAGCAGGACTTTGACCTGCGCATTTGCGAGCGCCTGGGTCTGGACCCGCGTGAGCGCGACATGAGCGAGTGGAACGAGTTCCTGCGCAAACAGAATCACGCCAACCATCACGCCGACAAGGTGAAGATCGCTGTCGTGGGCAAGTACACGCAGCTGCCCGATGCGTACCTGTCGGTTATCGAGGCCCTGCACCATGCGGGCGTCTTCTACGATCGCCATGTGGACGTCCAGCTGGTCGACGGCGAGAGCCTCGACGAGCAGAATGTCTCCGAGGTTCTGGGCGACGCCTCGGGCATCCTGGTCCCCGGCGGCTTTGGCAAGCGCGCCCTGGAGGGCAAGATCCTCGCGGCCGAGTTTGCCCGTGAGCACAAGATTCCGTATCTGGGCATTTGCCTGGGTATGCAGGTGGCCGTGTGCGAGTTCGCCCGCAACGTCGTCGGCCTTGCCGGCGCCAGCTCCTCCGAGTTCGATCCGGACGGCCCGTTTAGCGTCATCGATCTGATGAGCTCGCAGGAGGACGTGACCGAGAAGGGCGGCACCATGCGCCTGGGCGCCTATCCGTGTAAGCTCGCCGCCGATACCCTTGCTCGCGAGGCATATGGCGAGGAGCTCGTCTACGAGCGTCACCGTCATCGCTTTGAGTTCAACAACGCCTTCCGTGACCAGCTCGAGGACACCGGCTTGGTTATCTCGGGTCTGTCGCCCGACGAGCGCCTGGTCGAGATGGTCGAGCTGCCGCGCGACGTGCATCCGTGGTATGTGGCAACCCAGGCTCATCCCGAGTTCAAGAGCCGCCCGACCAACCCGCAGCCGCTGTTCCGCGAGTTCGTGCGCGCTTCGATCGGCCAGCACGAGGGTGTCGACCGTCTGCAGGTGACGCCCATGAACCTCGCTACGGACTAAGGGTGCCGGCGAATAAGGAACATACCGAAGCTACTCCCTCGTCGCTCGCCGTGGCGGCGGGGGAGTATCTCGATTACCTCGCGGTCGAGCGGGGTTTGGCGCGCAACACGATTGCGGCCTATCGTCGTGACCTGACGACGTACTGCGCCTATCTGGAGCGGGCGGGTATTGTGTCTTTTGAAGAGGTGACCCGTCAGGTCGTGGAGGGCTTTGTCGCCGACCGTCGCGATGGGGGCTATTCGGATGCCTCGGTGGAGCGTGCGCTTGCGGCCGTGAAGGGCCTGCATGCCTTTTTGGTGCGCGATGGGGCTGTGGCCCAAAATCCAACGGCGGCGTTGCGCCTGCCTAAAAAGGCTGAGCGTTTGCCGGAGTATCTATCGGTGGAGGATGTCTCGGCGCTGCTCGATCAAGACTTCCCCGAGGGCGAGATGGGCTTGCGCGACCATGCCATCTTGGAAGTGCTCTACGGATGCGGTTTGCGTGTGAGCGAGTTGGTGGGGCTCGATGTGGGCGATATCCATATCGACGATGGCTTTGTGCTCGTTCGTGGTAAGGGCTCGAAGGAACGCCTGTCCCCGCTGGTAGGAAGCGCGGCGCGAGCTCTGACGCTTTATGTAACTGAGGGGCGTTCTCGCTTGGCGGCCCATGCCCGCGGAACCGAGACCTCGGCGGTCTTTTTAAATAAGAACGGCCGCCGTCTGTCGCGCCAGGGCATCCATGCCATCTGTGAGCGCTACGGGCGCCAGGTGGGACTGGTGGGGCTCCATCCCCATACGCTGCGTCACTCCTTTGCCACCCATATGCTTGCGGGCGGCGCAGACCTCCGTGTGCTACAGGAGATCTTGGGACATGCCGATATATCGACCACGCAGGTCTACACGCATGTCGATCGTACGCAACTGACCGAGGTCTATCTGGCGGCGCATCCGCTGGCACATCGCTAGCACCTCGCTGACCTGCATATTTATAAATATTA
>CABRDB010000073.1 GCA_902469555.1 uncultured Collinsella sp.
CGAGGCGTATCTGGCCGATACCTATCTACAGATGGCGCTGCCTGCGGCGCGCGGTGCAGAGGGTGCCGGCGAGGTCGCTCCTGCGCCCGCCGCCCGCACGGCTGCCTTGACGCTGGCGCTGGTCGCGCCGCTGCGCGATCGCATGGCCCGTGAGAACGCCGCCAACGTGTTCGACGGCATCGAGATGCCGCTTGTGCCGGTGCTTGCCAAGATGGAGCGCGCGGGCATGCTCGTGGATCCCGATCGGCTGCGCAGCCTGTCCGAGGGCTTGGCGACCCAGATCACCGAGGTCGAGCGAAGCATTCGCAACCTTGCCGGTGACGAGACCTTTAACATCGGCAGCCCCATGCAGCTCTCGCATGTGCTCTTTGATGTGATGGGCCTTCCGACCAAGGGTCTCAAAAAGACCAAGCGCGGCTACTATTCGACCAACGCCAAGGTGCTGAGCGACCTTGCCCGCGACCACGAAATCGTGCGTTTGATCTTGGACTGGCGTGAGAAGTCCAAGATTAAGTCAACCTATCTGGACACGCTGGGCCCGCTGCGTCGAGGCGACGGCCGCGTGCACACCACGTACAACCAAACTATTACCGCAACGGGGCGTCTGTCCTCGAGCGATCCCAACTTGCAGAACATTCCGACGCGCTCGGAGCTTGGCCGTACCGTCAAGACGGCGTTCTCGGCGGGCGAGGGCAGCGTCTTTTTGGCGGTGGACTACTCGCAGATCGAGCTGCGCCTGCTCGCGCATCTTTCGGGTGACGAGCACCTGGTGCGCGCCTTTAACGAGGGCGAGGACTTCCACGCCGAGACGGCCGCGCGCGTGTTTGGCGTGCCGGTGTCCGAGGTAACGCCCGACTTGCGCAGTCGCGCCAAGGCCGTGAACTTTGGCATCGTGTATGGTCAGCAGGCCTACGGCCTGTCGCAGTCGCTGCATATCTCGATGGCCGAGGCGCGCGATATGATCGATCGCTACTACGAGGCCTACCCGGGCGTGCGCACGTTCCTCGACAACGTGGTGGCGCGAGCCAAGCAGTCGGGCTATGCCGAGACCATGTACGGCCGCCGTCGCCATATTCCCGAGCTCAAGGCCAAAACCCCGCAACTCCGCGGCTTTGGCGAGCGCACGGCCATGAACCATCCCATGCAGGGCACCGCCGCCGACATCATCAAGATCGCCATGGCCCGCGTAAGCCGCCGCCTGGAAGAAGAGGGCTTTGCCGCCCACATGATCCTGCAAGTACACGACGAACTGGACTTTGAGTGTCCCGTCGACGAAGTCGAGCGCCTCACCGCCATGGTCCGCGACGTCATGGAACATGTAGTAGACCTCCGCGTACCGTTGATCGCCGAAGCCAGCACCGGCATAACCTGGGCCGACGCGAAATAGGGAAGCACTCCATAAGGCAAGCTCGCCCAAGACGCAAGCCCCCACATACTTAAGATTTGGGACAAACACTACTGATTAATTTGTCCCACAGTAACCAAAACAGAGGGGGGCCCCTTCCAACAAGGAGCTCCCCTCTGTTCAAATCATTTCAGCTAAGTATCTAGACACTCAAGACGCCATCTTGGCGGCAGGAAAGTAAACCTAGGGCCTGGCCGGGCGGCACGGGTTAACTTTTCGTAGATTCCGCACGCAAAGAAAGCCACTTAATGTGGCTTTCGTCTTGCGCAGGACCTGACCGAGCGAAAAGTTATCCCGTGCCGCCCGGCCAGGCCCGATGGGACGGCTACCGAGCCGCCAAGATGGCGTCGATGAGCGTTAGTACGCCCCCGTCGTTGTTGCTCGGAATGCGCCATTTAGCATGCGCGTTCATGTGCTCCTCGGCATTGTCCACGATAAAGCTGTGACCGACACGCTCCAACATGGGGATGTCGTTGTAGGTATCACCCACGGCGGCGGCATCGGCGATATCGATGCCCAGGTGCTCGCACAAATGCGCCACGCCCGAACCCTTGTCGACGCCCAGGTTCATAAAGTCGATCCACTCGCGCCCGGCGTTGGTGACGTAGAGCTTGTCCGAGAACTCGGGGTTGTAGGTCTCGCGGAAAGCGGGCTCGGCGTCGTAGCCGGGGAAGAAGACCGATATCTTGTTGGACTCGAAATCAATGCCCTCAAAGCTGTCGACGTAGTTGATTGTGTTGTAGTAGACGCTGATCTCGTCGTGGTACTGATGGTCGCGGGCGAGCACATAGAACTCGTCGAAGCAGCACAGGACGGGGACAGCGCGCGGATCCTCCGATGCGCGGCTTAAGACCTGCTGATACAGCGCCACATCGATAGTGCTCTTATAGATATAGTTGCCGCGATAGATCACGCAGGCTCCGTTGTCGGGACAAAAAGCAAGGCGGTTTTTGATGCCCTCGAACATCTCCTCGAGCTTGGGGGCAGGACGTCCGCTGGCAGGACAGAATACGATGCCGGCGTCGGCGAGCTTGTCCAGGCGCTCATCAAGACCCTGCGGTAACACGCGCTCGTCGGTGAGCAGCGTCTTGTCCATGTCGACGGCGAGAAGCTTAATGTTTCCGATATTGGCGTCCGATTCGTAAGTTTGCATAAAAGCGAGCCTTTCGTTTCGAGAGTGTTTCAGACGTTATAACCATCAACTGGTAGTCGGGCGTATTTTCGCAGGAACGGAGCGTATTTGCACCACGCTTCACAAAGTAATGAAAAAACTTTTCAGAAATTTGAATTTGTCGCTTGCGCAGCGTGCACTTTAGCGTAAGATAGCGAACATCGAAAACGGAGACGGCAAAAGCACCGCTTACCGAGGAAAAGGTACCGTTTGCGATATTTGAATTGCGCCCGGCGATACGTGAAAGGAGAGGCAGATGCAGTTCGTAAAGATCATCACCACTGCAGACAATGCCATCCGACGCCAGCGCGCAATTTCCCGACGACGATAACAATCGTCTCTGTTCGTATGGGGTGAAATGCCCCAACAGAGTCATTTTGAGGTCGTTGGGTTTTAGCACGACATAGACGCATGTTTCTAGGGCATGTTGTGCTGCTTTTTGCTATTTAACCTGATATTGCACGGTTTTTGACCTCGAAATGACTTGCAACTGACCGATGTTCTAACTAGCTACCAAGGGCGAAAGGAAACAGCCATGAGCAAGGAAAAAGTCGTTCTCGCATATTCCGGTGGTCTTGATACATCCGTATGTGTCAAGTGGCTCCAGGACGAGAAGAATCTCGATGTCGTTTGTGTCTGCGGCAATGTGGGCCAGGAGGAGACCGGCCTGGACGCCAAGAAGCAGAAGGCCCTCGACTTGGGCGTTCTGGATTGCCAGGTGCTTGACCTGCGCGACGAGTTCTCCGATGAGTTTCTGACTAAGGCCATCGCCGCAAACTCCATGTACGAGAACAAGTACCCGCTGCTCTCCGCCCTGTCCCGCCCGCTGCTCGCCAAGAAGCTTGTTGAGGTCGCTCACGAGTTTGGCGCGACCTACGTTGCCCACGGCTGCACCGGCAAGGGCAACGACCAGGTCCGTTTTGAGGCTGCCGTCAAGGCCCTCGATCCCGAGCTCAAGGTTATCGCCCCGGTTCGCGAGTGGGACCTGAAGTGCCGTCCCGACGAGGTCGCCTACGCCCATGCCCACAACGTGCCGGTTCCCGAGGGTGCCAACGACAACCCCTATTCCATCGACGACAACCTGTGGGGTCGCGCCATTGAGTGCGGTCACCTGGAGGATCCTTGGAACGAGCCTCTCGACGACGCTTGGGTTATGACCAAGAATCCCGAGGACACGCCCGACACCCCGACCTACACCGAGATTGAGTTTGAGGCAGGCAAGCCCGTTGCCGTCGACGGCAAGAAGATGAAGCTCTCCGAGATCGTCATCGCCCTCAACAAGATCTCCGGCGACAACGGCTTTGGTCGTCTGGACTTGGTCGAGGACCGTCTGGTGGGCCTCAAGAGCCGTGAGTGCTACGAGGTTCCCGGCGCCCTGACGCTCATCACCGCCCACAAGGCGCTTGAGGATATCTGCGTTGAGGGCGACCTGCTCAAGACCAAGATCAAGCTCGAACAGGATTGGGCCACCGCCGTGTACAACGGCCAGTGGTACAGCCCGCTCAAGAACGCGCTCGATGCCTTTATGGCTGACACCCAGAAGTTCGTGACCGGCACCGTCCGTCTGAAGTTCTTCAAGGGCAACTGCCATGTCGTCGGCCGCAAGAGCCCCTTCAGCCTCTACGACTACGGTCTGGCCACCTACGACCGTGACACCACGTTTGACGAGAAGGCCAGCGCCGGCTTTATCGAGATCGACACGCTGTCGCTCAAGACGTGGGCTAAGGTCCAGGGTCCCAGCTCCGCTGCCGCCCAGGCCTAAGGCTTTTCCTTCCCTTGGTATCTGCGCGGCCCATCCGCGTGATACAAAACGGGCGCACGGGGTCCCTACCTTTCGTTATGCTTGCTGACACTTCTTAACATCGGTGGCCCCTACGTTCCGCCCGCATATA
>CABRDB010000074.1 GCA_902469555.1 uncultured Collinsella sp.
CGAGGCCGGCACCGCGCCGATCATGGCCCTGGTCGGCGGCGCCGCCGTCACCGTCAAGCCCAAGGCGGCGACGCCCAAGGTCCAAAAGCACGTGCTGGAGGACAGCACCGCCGCCTGGGGCAAGGCCGCCGACGCCACGGTCGCCGACGACCTGTACTGGCGCCTCTCGGCCACGGTTCCGGCGGGGCTCACGGCCTACGACACCTATGCGGTGCAGTTTGTCGATACCATGGGCGCGGGGCTCGATCCCTCCAAGGTGGCCGCGAGCATGCGCGTGTACGTGGCGGCGGGCGCGGACGGTGGCTTCGACGCCGTTGCATGTGAGGGCGGCAATGCCAGCTCGACGCCGGCTAAAGGGTGGACAGACATTACTTCACAGTGCAAGGTCTCGGTCGATGGCAGTGCCTTCACCGTGCGCACCGGCGACCTGATCGCCGCGCTCGGCGGGGTTGACGCCTTCACCGCGGGCGCCCGCGTGGCTGCTGTCTACAATGCGCCGTTGGGGGCCAATTGCAATCGAGGCGCTACCAAGGGCAACCCCAACGAGGTCTACCTGCGCTACCCGCGCTCTCCCCTCGCCGACCAGTCCGGCGACGTCGGATTCACCCGCACGCCGAGTGACGATGCGACGGCCTACACCTGGGGTCTCAGTCTGATCAAGCGCTCAAGCTCGGACGATAAACCGCTCGCGGGCGCCAAGCTGCGCATCATCGATGACCGCGGGCGCATCCTAACGACTGACGGCTCGTGGTCGACGGATGCCGCCGCGTGCGTCATCACGGGCGCGGATGGTCATGTGGAATTGAGCGGTGTGGACGCGGGTGTTTACACCGTCGAAGAGGTCGCGGCCCCCAAGGGATACACCGCCTTTGAGGGCAAACGAACGGTGACGGTTACGGCCGAGGGATTGGACGTTAAACAGGTGGCGGCCGCGAAGCCCAAGGTGACCGTGTCAGCCGAAAGCCCTCTGCGGGTTGATACCGCCGATGCCGGGACGGGTTCGATTGAGCTGTCGGTGCTCAACACCCCAAGCAAAGAATCAAGTCGAGGCTTTATGCCTTCGATGAGAGATAGAACGTTGGTGCTGGTGGCGGCCTTGGCTGCCATCGGAGTGGCGGCTATTGTTGCCGCGCTCGTCATCAAGCGGGGAGGAGGTCGCCGTGAAAAATAATTGTCCCCCCCCCTTGCTCAATGGCGTACTGCCTCCGTAGCGAGTGACGAGCAGGTCTACCGACCTGATGATCATTGGTTTTGAAAAAGTTACTAGAGAACCCTCCAAGAAAGAGGACCAAACATGAAGATAACCAAGAACATCGCCCGCCTGGCAGTAACCGCCGGCCTCACAGCAGCGCTGAGCTTCGGCTGCGTGATGGCCCCGGTGACCATGGCGTTCGCGGTTGAGGGTGCGACGACTGCGAACGGTTCGGTGACTATCGAGAACGTTGAGGGTAACACTACCGAGTTCAAGGGCTATCAGATTTTCAGGGCCGATGTTGCCACCAATGGAACCGTCAGCAACATTACGTGGGCAAACATTAATGTGCAGAATGCTGTCGAGAGCTTTATCCAGGTGGAGGACGAGTCCTATGCGGGAAGGACCGCCCAAGACGCCGCGGACTGGATCACGAAAAAGGTAGAGGGAGCCGGTAAGACAACCCGCGTTGAGTTCGGTTCCATTCCATACAAGATTGCCGACAGAGTGGACGGTCTTACCGAAAGCGTGACGACGACCGGCAAAACCGTTTCCGGTCTTGAACATGGTTACTGGCTCTTCGTAACCGATCCCGGCACCATCGAGACTGGTGACGCGGGTACGTCCCCCATCTTCACTGTCGTGGGAAGCGCGCCTGTTAAAATTACCGAGAAAACGGGCGTCCCCACTGTCGAGAAGAAGATCGTGAGCGACGCCGACGGTATGGAGCACGACGCTGCTGACTCTCAGATCGGCCAGGACGTGACGTACAACCTTTATGGCACCGTCGCCGAGAACTTCGACAAGTACGGCACGTATTTCTACCAGTTCTCCGACCAGATCTCCAAGGGTCTGACGCTGCAGGAGGGCGCCAAGGTCTATCTGTATAAGAACAGGAACGACGCGAAGGCCGATCTCGCCCGCAAGAAGGGCACGGATATTACTACCAACTTCATTAAATCGACCGACACGGCCGCCGAGGATGGCAGCATGACGACGAAGTGGACCTGCGATAACCTGAAGACCGTCAAGGGCGTCACTAAGGACTCCTATATCGTTGTCTCTTATACGGCACGGATTAACGAGCACGCTATTGTTGCTGGCACTGAGAGTAACAACAACGCCGTGATACTTAAGTACTCCAACAATCCCATGGACAAGGATAGCAAAGGCCAGACCCCGCCCGATACGGTCAAGGACTACACCTACGGTCTCAGGATCAATAAGGTCGACCTGGGTACCGAGACGAAACTTCCAAATGCTCAGTTCACCATTACGACCAATGGAGACGAGAAAAACGAACAAGTAAAGTATGTCGATGATAAGGGCAAATTGAGCACCAACGAGGTTATTCTTACGACGAACGGCGATGGTGTCATTACGCTTACCGGTCTCGATGCTGGCGTCTACACCGTCAAGGAGGTTTCTGCTCCCGATGGCTACACCGCAGCCGACCCCTTCACCTTCGAGATCAGGCCGACCATGACCGACGATGGCCCGGCCGCTGGCCTCACCAGAGTCACTGGTGAGCTTAAAACCAGCCAGGAAACCAAGGTCATCGCTGGCCTCAACGATACAAGTGCCGGAAAGGTTGGCGATAATAAGCTTGATTTCAAAGAAGGCACCCTTATTAACACCGATGATGGCACCTTCAACATCACCGTCGGCGATACCAAGCAGATTAACCTCCCGCTGACCGGTCTTAACGGTGTGACTTTCACTTGGATCGCTGGTGGCGCGGTGCTGTGCGTTGGCGTGGCGCACCTCATCCGTAGTCGTAAGCGCGACGACGGCTCTGAGGAGTAATTGCTCGTCTCGAATATCAACACGAGACATGAAAAAGCGGGGCACCCGGTCGATGCGATCGGGTGCCCCGCTTTGTTTGTGTACCACCACAAATGCCTGTCCCCTTTGTGGCGGTTGTCGGCTAAGCGGTGGGGAGTCCTGGCGTGTTAGCCGGCTGCTGCGGCTTGAGGCGGGCGTTTCGCCAGATGATCTGGATAACGTAGCCGAGCATAAAGACAAAGGCCACGCCGCTGATGAAGTCACCTACGAGGGGAAGCCCCGTGAGGGCGCCTGCGATTATGCCGCCCACGGCTGCCATAGCGTAGCGGTTCTGGTTGTGTCCGACCATGCGGGCGAGCGCGCACCCCGCAAAGGCACTCGACACCAATGCGATGCCGATAACGCCGCATAAGAGGGTTCCGGCAAGCGGCAGGCCAGCGATAGAGATAATTAGCAGTAGGACGGCGGGGACGATAGCAATCGTGCCCAGAAGACCGCTCACCCACAGGGGCATGGGGCGCTGGTGGAGCATGCCGGCGGCGCCGGCGGTCGCGCGCGGAAAGACGAGCTCGAGCAGCAGAGCGACAAAGCAGGTCGAGAGGGCCGCGGCGACGATGCCGCCGATGACATCGTTGGCGGTGGAAGTATCTTCGTTTTCGGTGCGGTCGATCTTGAGCGCGCCGACCTCGGCTCCCGCGGCGCGCTCGGGCTCCTCGGAGACGTGCGCGTTCACGGTGCCGGTGATGTGGGCGTTCTTGCCCAGGATGAGCTTGTCGGCCCAAACCTCGACATCGCCCTCGACGGTGCCATCGATGGTCACCGTGTCGCCCGCGAGCGCTGCCGACTTGGTAGAGCCGCGCAGGGCAACCGTCTCGCCTATCGCATAGAAGCAGTTGGCGGTGCTGTCGGAATTGAGTACGACATGCTGACCGACGACCGTGACGCTGCCATCAACCGTAGTCTTGGCAATGTCGATGGTGCGCGCCGCAAGACGAACGGCGCCGCCCACCGTGCAGTCGCGGATCGAGAGGGTATCGCCCGCAGCGATGATATCGCGGTCGATGGAGGTGTCGTCCAGGTTGAGGCTCTGACCTGCCCAGTACAGGTCACCTTCGACGCCGGACGGAGTGGCGTCATTGTCGGTCGCAAGTACGTTGCCTGCGGTGTCCGTGCCGGCAAGAGCCGTAGCGGGAAGTGCGGTGAGCGCCAGAGCGATGAGCGCGAATAGGATGGTGATGCGGCCCCACGCTTTACGGCGTTGGGTCGACGGGAATTGATTGTGGGGCATGGTGAATCCTTCGTCAGATGCTCGATATGCACCTAACAGGGTACCCAACGCGTGGGCGCTCTAAAAGAACCTCTCGGTTGCATTTCGAAGGATGAGCCCGCGCAATCTACTTTTTGTGGTGCAAAAAGCGCGCGATGTCCTCTTCGGTGGGGCTTTTGATGTCAAAACGCAGCGACAGCCAGCGCAGCCCCATGGTTACCGCAACGCATACGATCAACGCGGTGATGTTGCTGACGACACCGCTCATGACAAGGCATACATAGCTCGCCGAGCCGGCGATGGCTGCGATGGCATAGAAGTTGGTGCGCTGGAAAATGCCCGGTACCACGCCCATAAAACTGTCGCGCAGCATGCCGCCGCCCACCGCGGTGAAAAAGCCCATCATGATGCACACCGCCGGCGCAAAGCCGTAGACCAGTGCTTTGTCTGCTCCGGTGGCGGCGTAGGTGCCGACTGAGATGATGTCGAGCAGGGGAATGAGTTTTTCGGGCTTGTCGACGATTGCCGGGAAAATGTAGATGATGGCTGCCGTGGCAATGGAAAGCGGGAGCGCCATCGGCTGGTTGAGGATGTAGACGTTGCCCACCTGCAGCGTCATGTCGCGCAAGAGACCGCCGCCCAGACCGCAGACCACGGCGAGCGCGACCGCGCCCACCAGGTCGAGCTTGTGCTCGCGAGCGACCAGCACGCCCGAGATCGATGCCGCGACAACGGCGAACATCTCGAGCCAAAATGGGATAGCGACCATGGCATCCGAGGCGTGTGAAGTAACAGTCATAGCGGCGACGACGGGCAAGATGAGGTCCTTTGATTCTCGGGTTTGAACAATGCCCGTACATAGTACATGGTTGGAGGCGATTGAGACCCTATTGCTCGGCAAACGGTAGGGACTGGGAACGGTCATGGGTACCAAACATGTACATCAGCCTTCAAAGATGTCGAAAAATGTCGGTTTTGGAGGCTGACGTACATGTTTTTGAGGGAAGGGCGGGTTCGAACCCCTCCTCCTCCGCCGTATTTGCTTGTAAGGGACTCTAAACAAAAAAGCTCCCGTTGTTGGGAGCTTTCTCAACCAAAATGGCGGAGGAGGAGGGATTCGAACCCTCGTGACCTTATACAGGCCAAACGGTTTTCGAGACCGCCGCATTCAACCACTCTGCCACCCCTCCGCGTGGGGTAAAAACAAAGCAGGCTCGAAGGCCTGCTTTGGAATTAACTGGCGGAGAGTCAGGGATTTGAACCCTGGAGACGCTTTTGACGCCTACACGATTTCCAATCGTGCTCCTTCGGCCACTCGGACAACTCTCCGTTAAATGCGAAAGTCAGTATACACGAGGAATCGCAAAGTGCAAACAGAAAAGTTGGCATTTTTTAAAACGCTTGGCCGCGCTTGGCGTTGCAGTGGGGTTTGAGGTGCCAAAAAACGGCTTCCGACCAGCGTGGTTGATCAACTCAATTGTTCAAAAGGGGTATTCATAAGCGACTTGGCAATGAATATAAAAATCTTTGGGTGGTGCTGTGGACCACTGGTATGCATTTTGCGACCACAGCCTTGTGCCCGTTGACCTGCGGCTTGGCTCAGCTTGTCCCCGCGGCACCGTATCTTGTCCACAAATCCGTCAAGCTCTTGGTCGGCATTTGGTTGGAATGCGCATGAAACGTCGTGCGAATATGGGCATATGTGGAGGTCATGAGGTTGTAGCTGCATATTCTTGCGGCCTGGGAGGTTGAAAGATATTATGACCAAGTCTTTTCCTGCTTCAGGCGCACCTTCACGACCTGAAGCCACATTTGCCCAGAGGAGGTGACAATATGAAGGCTTATGAACTGCTGTTCTTTGTTGACCCGTCGCTCGACCCCGAGACTCGTCTCGCTGTTATGAAGCGTATCGATACCACGATCGCTGAGGGCGCTGGCAAGGTCGACTCCGTTGACGAGTGGGGCAAGCGCAAGCTCGCCTACGAGATCAACGACCTCACCGATGGTGACTACACCCTCATCAACTTCCACGCAGATCCTACCCAGATCGCCGAGCTTGATCGCGTCCTGCGCATCACCGACGCTGTGGTCCGCCACATGATCGTCCGTCGCGACGACCAGGAGTAAGACTGTCGTTTTGGACTGGGCTTGTGCCCCAAGAGGAAGTAGTGAGTTATGAGCATCAATCGAGTGAACATCACCGGTAACCTCACCCGCGATCCCGAGCTGCGCGCCACCGCCGGCGGAACCCAGGTTCTGTCCTTTGGCGTCGCCGTCAACGATCGTCGCCGTAACGCGCAGACTGGCGAGTGGGAGGACTATCCCAACTTTGTCGACTGCACTATGTTCGGCACCCGCGCCGAGGCCGTGAGCCGTTTCCTGGCAAAGGGAAACAAGGTCGCGATCGAGGGCAAGCTGCGCTACAGCTCTTGGGAGCGCGACGGCCAGCGCCGGAGCAAGCTTGAGGTCATCGTCGATGAGATCGAGTTTATGAGCTCCCGTGGTGGCCAGGGTGGCTACGATCAGGGCGGTTATGCCCCCGCAGCTCCCGCGCCTGCAGCACGTCCTGCCGCACCGGTGGCTACGCCGCCCGCGGTCGACGTCTACGATGAGGACATCCCGTTCTAAGGGTTGTTCACCTATTTTTGAGTGAGAGGCGGCTTCGGTTCGCCGAAGTTGCCAAATGAAAGGTATTTTGACATGGCTAATGATTTTTCTGCACGTCAGCCGCGTCGTAAGTACTGCCAGTTCTGCAAGGAGAACACTGAGTTCATCGACTATAAGGACACTCAGCTTCTCCGTAAGTACATGACCGATCGTGGCAAGATCAAGCCCCGTCGCGTCACTGGCGCTTGCACGCAGCATCAGCATGACATCGCCAACGCCATCAAGCGCGCCCGCGAGATGGCTCTCCTGCCGTACACCGTCCCCGTGGTTTCCTCTCGTGGCAACCGCGACCGCGGCTAAGAAGGGAGACGCATCATGAAGGTTATTCTTCTCGATGAGATCAAGGGCAAGGGCGGCGAGGGTGACGTCGTGGAGGTCGCTCAGGGTTACGCTGAGAACTTCCTGTTTCCCAAGAAGCTCGCTGTTGCCGCCACCAAGGGCAACCTCAAGCAGCTTGACGAGCGTCGCAACAACATCGCCAAGCGCGAGGCCGTCCGTCTGGCTACCGCCAACGAGACCAAGGCTGCCTTCGAGGGCAAGACGGTCACCGTTGACGTCAAGGTCGGCGACGAGGGCATCCTCTTTGGCTCCGTTACCGCCGCTATGATCGCTGACGCCATCAAGGCTCAGCTCGGTATGGACATCGACCGCAAGCGCGTCGAGCTCGGTAAGCCCATCAAGGTTGCCGGTGCCCACACCGTTGCCATCTCGCTGTACCGCGAGATCAAGGCCGAGGTTGTCGTTCTCGTCGGCGTTACCGCCGAGGAGCTCGCTGCCGAGGCTGAGGTCGAGGAGGCCGCTGAGGTCGCCGAGGCCGAGACCGCCGAGGTCGAGACTGAGGCTGCTGCCGAGTAGCATTTGCTGCAACGCAACAATCTTGTTCTAAGAAGGGCGCTCTGGGAAACCAGGGCGCCCTTTTGTTTTTTGCGCTGAGTGAGTGTCATGGTGAACGTTGCGTCGAAGTCCTATATACAGGACCGTTCATCCGTTTGGTTCGGTGATGATTGGCGGCGCGCGGCGCGTTTTGGGACCGTGGCTGATACTATGGATGCTCGCAAGCGATATGAATGAGGATGCTCATGGCATATGACGATAGGGAGACCGGGCTGACGGTTGAGGACCGCGGCTCCAAGTTGGGTCTTCCCCAAAACCAAGATGCAGAGGCCAATGTACTGGCCGCTATGCTGCTATCGCCCGAGGTGGTCGAAGAGGCCCAGGTCGAGCTGCAGCCCGATGACTTCTACCGGCCCATTCATAAGACCATCTATACCGCGATGGTCGATATGTACAACAGCCGCATTCCCATCGACTCCATCTCGCTGATCGATTACCTGCGAAGCATCAACAAGCTTGATGCCGTGGGCGGCGAGGCCTACATTTTGGAGTTGATGGGTCAGACCCTGTCGCTCGTCAACTGGCAGCACCATGCCGCTATCGTTCGCCGCGATTCGATGCTGCGTGAGCTGATCGGCGCCACCAACGAGATCAACGCGCTGGCCTATAACGCTCCCACCGATACCAAAGAGGTCGTGGAGCTGGCCGAGAGCAAGTTGCTCAAGGTCACGGCGCGCGAGGTCAAGTCGAGCTACAAGACGCTGACCGAGTTTATGGTCGAGGCCTATAACGAGGCCGAGGAAGTGTGCCAGGCAGGCGGCCAGGCTGCGGGCGTGCCCACGGGCTTCCCGTCGCTCGACCGCATGCTCATGGGTTTCCGCGAGGGCCAGCTCATCATCATCGGCGCCCGCCCTGCCGTGGGTAAGACGTCGTTCGCCCTGAATCTGGCGCTCAACGCTGCCGCGGCCGGTTATACCGTCGGCTTCTTCTCGCTGGAGATGTCGGGCAAGGAAATTGCCCAGCGTCTGATTTGCGCCTACGCCATGATTTCGATCAGTGACTTCCGCATGGGCCGCATTAGCCCCGAGCAGTGGGCCAATATCAACGAGGCCACGCAGACCTTGTCCAAGCTCGATATTCTGATTGACGATACGCCCGGCACCACAGTGACCGAGATTCGCGCCAAGAGCCGCCGCATGCTCCACAACAAGGAGAAGGCCATCATCATCCTGGACTACCTGCAGCTGGTGAGTCCTCCGCCGGGACGCCGCTCCGAGAGCCGTACCGTCGAGGTCTCCGAGATGTCGCGTGGTCTGAAGATCATGGCCAAGGAACTCAAGATCCCGCTCATCGCGCTGTCGCAGCTCTCGCGTCAGGTCGAATCCCGTACCGGCAAGCGCCCGCAGCTTTCCGACCTTCGTGAATCGGGCTCCATCGAGCAGGACGCCGATATCGTTATGTTCTTGGACCGCTCCGCCGACGAGGCCGAAGCCTCGCGCGACGATCGACCCGACGAGGGCGTTACGCGTATCGTCGTGGCCAAGAACCGTTCGGGCCCGATCGGCGACGTCGACCTGATGTTCCTGCCGGCATCCACCAAGTTCTATGAGCTTGATGGGGCACATGCCGAGGAGTAGGACAGGCGCCCGTTGCACGGGTATACTGGGAATGTTTTGTGCTTCTGCGTGCCGGCGTGGCGCGTAGACAGTCCATGAATGTAAGGAGTAAACATGCCGTCAACCGTTTTGGTCGGTGCCCAGTGGGGCGATGAGGGCAAGGGTAAGATCTGCGACCTGGTCGCCGGCGACTTCGATGCCGTCGTGCGCTACTCGGGCGGCAACAACGCCGGCCACACCATCGTCGTCAACGGCAAGAAGTACGGCCTGCACCAGGTGCCCTCCGGCATCATGTATTCCGACCATGTGTCGGTGATCGGTAACGGCTGCGTCGTCAACCCCAAGGTTGTCCTTGAGGAGATCGACATGTTTGAGGCCGACGGCATCACCACCAAGAACCTCAAGATTAGCGGCAACGCGCATGTCATCATGCCGTACCACATCGACCTGGATGGCGCCTTTGAGCAGAAGCTCGGCAAGAAGAACATCGGTACCACCAAGCGCGGTATCGGTCCGTGCTATCAGGACAAGATGGCCCGCATTGGCCTGCGCATGCAGGATATGCTGGACGAGGCGCTGTTCCGCGACAAGCTGGAGACCGCTCTCGCCCGCGTGAACCCCGAGCTTGAGCTCATCTACAACCTGCCCACCTACACCGTGGACCAGATTTGCGACGAGTACCTGCCCATGGCCGAGCGCCTGCGTCCCTACATCACCGAGACGAGCCTGCTGCTCAACAACATGATCGATGAGGGCAAGGACCTGCTGTTTGAGGGCGCCCAGGCGACGTTGCTCGACATCGACCACGGCACCTATCCGTACGTGACGTCTTCCAACTGCACCGCCGGCGGCGCCATCACCGGCTCCGGCGTGGGCATGAAGAACGTCGACCGCGTGCTGGGCGTCATGAAGGCCTATATCACCCGCGTCGGTTCGGGCCCCATGCCCACCGAGCTTTCCTATGAGTCCGAGGCCGGCCACACGCTGACCGAGGAGGGCTATGAGTACGGTGTGACCACCGGTCGCCGTCGTCGCTGCGGCTGGTTCGACGGCCCCATCGCCAACTACGCCTCACGCGTCAACGGCCTCACCGATATCGCCCTGACTAAGCTCGACGTGCTTTCGGCCTTCGACACCATCAAGGTGTGCGTGGCCTACGACGTCGATGGCGAGCGCTACACCAGCGTGCCCGAGCATCAGGTGCGCTTTGAGCATGCCAAGCCCATCTACGAGGAGCTCCCCGGCTGGAAGTGCGACATCACCGGTTGCCGCAGCTTTGATGAGCTGCCGCAGGAGGCTCAGGACTACGTGGCGTTTATCGAGGATCTGGCACACACCCGCGTGACGTTCATTGGCGTCGGCGCCGGTCGCGAGCAGATCATCAACCGATTCTGGAAGTAATCGGGACTATTTGGTTATTGCGATATACCCCTTTGCAGCCCAAGCGGGCGGCCGAGGGGTATATTTGCTTGCAAAGGGCTCGCGCGGAGCGGGCCATTCATCCATAGAGGAGGCACCCTTGAAGGCGGACACTCAAACCATCGACATCCTGTTGTTGGGCAGCGGCGGCCGTGAGCATGCTTTGGCAGCTAAGCTCGCAGCATCACCGCGCGCCGGCAAGCTCTACATCGCGCCGGGCAACGGCGGCACCGCGAGCTGCGGCGAGAACGTTGTTCTCGACGACTGCGATCCTGCGGCCGTGGCGGCGTTTGCGCAGAGCCACGGATGCGGACTCGTGGTAATTGGCCCCGAGGCTCCGCTCGTGGCGGGTGTGGCCGACGCCGTGCGCGCGGCGGGTATTCCCTGCTTTGGCCCGGGTGCCGAGGGCGCTCAGATGGAGGGCTCCAAGCTGTTCTCCAAGCAGCTCATGGAGCGCGCGGGCATTCCGACGGCAGCCTACGGCTCGTTTACCGACGAGGCTTCGGCTCTTGCTTATGTGCGTGAGCAGGGCGCTCCGCTGGTCGTCAAGGCCGACGGCCTTGCCGCGGGCAAGGGCGTTATCGTGGCGACCGAACTTGAGCAGGCCGAGGAGGCCGTGCGCGAGTGCTTTGGCGGCACCTTTGGCGATGCCGGCAACACCGTGGTTATCGAGGAGATGCTCGTTGGTCCCGAGTGCTCGCTGCTCGCCTTTACCGACGGCAAGACCGTGCGCCCCATGGCCACCTCGCAGGACCACAAGCGCGCCCTCGAGGGCGACAAGGGCCCCAACACCGGCGGCATGGGCGTCTACAGCCCGGTGCCCATCGTGACCGACGAGGAGCACGCCACCATGGTGGCGGTCATGGAGCAGACCGTGGCCGAGCTCGCTGCCGAGGGCATCGACTACCGCGGCTGCCTGTACGGCGGCTTTATGCTCACGCCTGCCGGCCCCAAGGTGCTGGAGTTCAATGCTCGCTTTGGCGACCCCGAGACGCAGGTCGTGCTGCCGCGCCTTAAGAACGACCTGGTCGAGGTCATGCTCGCCTGCGCCAACTGCGAGCTCGATCAGATTGAGCTTGACTGGCGTGACGAGTGGGCTGTGGCCGTTGTCCTGACGAGCGCGGGCTATCCCGGCAGCTACGAGAAGGGCAAGGTCATCACCGGTATCGCCGACGCCGAGGCCATGGAGAACGTGACCGTGTACCACGCGGGCACTGCCATGGTGGACGGCCAGCTCGTGACCAATGGTGGTCGCGTGCTTGCCGTGACCGCTCTGGGCGACACGTTCGAGAACGCTCGCAACCTTGCTTACGATGCCTGCGAGAAGATTGATTTTGAGGGCAAGACCCTGCGTCACGACATCGGCCTGCGCGCGCTGCGCGGCCGCGACGCCTGGGATGCCTAAAATCCGAGAGGAATGAGACGGATGGACGAGAAGAACGAAGAACTTGTGGACGCGCAGATCGTCGAAGAGGACAGCCGCATGTATGGGCACGCCGAGGGCGAGCCTGGTGGCGAGGTCGCTGACGAGCCGGCGCTGGTGCTGGGCGACGACGACCCACACGATGCCGAGCTGCACGAGAAGATTCTTTCGGAGGAGTGCGCCTGGAAGGGCAAGATCCTCGACGTCCACCGTCTTGAGGTTGAGCTGCCCAACGGTCGCCGCAGCGCCCGCGATATCGTTCGCCATCCGGGTGCGGCGGCCGTTGTGGCGCTGACCGAGAGCGGCAAGATCGTACTGGTGCGTCAGTACCGCACCGCCATCGACCGTGTGACGGTCGAGATTCCCGCCGGCAAGCTCGATTCAGGTGAGGACCCGCTCGATTGCGCCAAGCGCGAACTGCATGAGGAGACGGGCTTTAGGGCTGGTCGCATTCGCTTTTTGACGTCGATTGTCACGTCCTGCGGTTTTTGCGATGAGATCATCCACATCTACTTGGCTACCAAGCTCGAGTTTGATGCGCCCAACCCCGACGATGACGAGTTTGTCAACGTGGACCTGGTGCCGCTGCACGAGCTGATCGACGCCGTGCTCGACGGCAAGATCGAAGACGCCAAGACCGTCGTGGGCGCTCTTGCCTGCGACAGTATCGCTCACCGACTAGGCGGGGCAGAGCTGTAGCGAGCGGGGATGATCCCGCAGGTTTGTGTAAGTCAGCGAAAGTGCTCCATTTGAGACAAGGTGGTCTAAAAGAGGAGGGAAGCGTATGGATATACGCGACCGACGATTGAAGGCCAGATTGTCTAAATGGGGCGCTTGCAGCGTCGAGACGAAACGCGGTTTGGTAAAACCGCGTAAGGTGATTATGCTGAAGAGGTTTCTTTCTTACTACAAGCCCCAGATGGGGCTTTTTGTTGCCGATACTGTTTGTGCTCTGGTGCTTGCCGCCATTGACCTGGCGTTCCCCATTATCCTGCGCAATTTGACCGGTGGGCTCTTTACTCAGGGTCAGGCTGTCATTATGCAGGCGCTCGGCATGATCGCGGTGGGCTTGGTGCTGATGTATGCCGTCCGCTGCGCCTGCCGCTATTTTGTGAGCTATTGGGGTCACGTGATGGGCGCGCGTATGGAGTCCAAAATGCGCGAGGACCTGTTTGACCAGTATGAGCGCTTTAGCTTTGCATACTTCGATCGCAACAGCTCGGGCGACATGATGAGCCGCGTGGTCAACGACCTGTTCGATATCTGCGAGGCGGCGCACCATGTGCCCGAGTGGATCATCATCTGCGGCATCGAGATTATCGGCTCGTTTGTGATCCTCTTTACCATCGCCCCGGTGCTGGCGCTTGCCATGGCTGTGGTGACAGCAGCGTTTGCGGTCATCATGTTTTGGCAGAACATGCGCATGCGCGAGGTCTTTAGCGACAATCGCAAAAAAATCAGCGGCATCAATGCGCAGCTGCAGGATTCGCTGGCGGGCATGCGCGTGGTCAAGAGCTTTGCCAATGAGGAGACCGAGCGCTCTAAGTTCCGCGCCTCCAACAATCGCTACCTTTCGTCCAAGGAAAACATGTATCACGCCATGGGCGTCTATACTGCGACGTATGGCCTGCTCTCGGGTGTGCTCTATGTGATCGTGGTACTGCTGGGCGGCTGGCTGGTCGCCCAGGGACAGCTGCAGGCGGTCGATATGGCGACCTTTGCACTCTATATTTCGCTGTTCTGCACGCCGCTCGAGACGCTCGTCAATTCGGCCGAAACGTATCAGAAGGCTATCGCCGGCTTTAAGCGTATGGACGAGGTACTCTCGACCGTGCCGGATATCCAGGACAAGCCGGGCGCCACGGATCTGCAGGTGACTGCCGGCGCCGTGGAATATCACGACGTGTGCTTTAACTACGAGGACGTTGAGCTGGGCGAGGGCGATGCCGAAGAGCGTCCCGTTATCGACCATATGGACCTGTCCATCAAGCCCGGGCAGACCATCGCTTTGGTTGGCCCTTCGGGCGGTGGCAAGTCCACGACCTGTTCGCTGCTGCCGCGCTTTTATGACGTGGCTGCCGGATCCATTAGCATCGACGGCCAGGACGTGCGCGATGTGACGCAGCAGAGCCTGCGTCGCGCCATCGGCCTGGTGCAGCAGGATGTCTATCTGTTTGACGGCACGATTGGCGAGAACATCGCCTACGGCAAGCCGGGCGCTACGGCAGGAGAGATCGCCGAGGCCGCCCGTCGCGCCAACATCGATGCCTTTATCGAGTCGCTTCCACAGGGTTATGACACGGTCGTGGGCGAGCGCGGCAGCCGTCTTTCGGGCGGACAGAAGCAGCGTGTTGCCATCGCGCGAGTGTTTCTCAAGAACCCCAAGATCCTTATTTTGGATGAGGCGACGAGTGCTTTGGATAACGAGAGCGAGGAGGCGGTGCAGGAGTCGCTCGAAGAGCTGGCACGCGGCCGCACCACGATTATCATCGCCCACCGTCTTTCGACCATTAAGCATGCCGATGAGATCGCGACCGTTGAGCATGGTCGCGTTGTGGAGCGTGGCACGCACGAGGAGCTTCTCGCCCGTGGCGGCACTTATGCCCGTTACTATCGAATGCAGTTCGAAGGTGCGCGTGCGCACGAGCTCGACTGATTGATATGACAGGAAGTTTATGGCTGACAAGAACCCTTTGACTCCGGAAGAAGTGACGGAGTTATTCTCCGAAATCGATGCATCCGGTGTCTTGGATCCCACGCTTGCCAAAAAGCGCACCGAGCGCATGCGTGAGAAGGAGGCTGCGGCCAAGCGCGGTGACAAAGCGGCGCTAGCGCAGCTGCGCAGCGAGGACCGCGCGAGCCAGGCAAAACATATCGACCCGCTGTCCGAGGACGACCCTTCGGGCTCGCAGGTGAGCCATACCATTACGAAGACTGCCATGGCCGTGGTCATTGGCATCTTGGTGCTGATTGTGGGCATGCAGATTGGCTACGGCGTGATGCGACGCCTGAACACCGCCAACCTGTCCGAGAGCGTTTCGGTGGATACCGTTTCGACGGCGCTGAAGGGCGGCCTTGAGTGGGGCAACGGCTTTACGCAGTTCCCGCTCGACTTTACCGTCGATGAAGCTGATGAGCGTACGGGCACGGTCGAGGTGACGGTGTTGGACACATCGTCTGCCAACGAGCTCGAGCTGCTGTCCAACGGGCAGATTCAGGCCGCTGCGCTTGCGACCAACGCGCTGCTCAACGATAAGATCGACCGCGTGGTGTATAACGTTCACGCCTATATCGACGAGGATAGCAACATTCAGCACGATTCCTTCTTTGGCATGTTTCCCGCGCGGGGTCATCAGAGCGCCATTTTGACGTTTGTGTGGACCAAGAGCTCATCCAACGCCACGAGTATCGACTGGAAGATGCGCATCGTAAGCATGGACGACACCATTGCCGAGCGCATTCAAAAACAGGTGAACTCGGTTTCGTCGCTGATCGAGGACCCGGTGGTGAGCCAGACCAAGATTGACGAGGAAAAGGCCGAACGTGACCTGGAGCATCGTCTGCATGGCCGCGAGATTTTCCGCGGCGGCAAGACCGATCGCTCACCGTCCGATCTGCTGGAACAGGACAAGCAAAAGTAAGAGGCCATTATCCCGCGTGAGCCACAAGCCCACGCGGGATAATTTTTCTGGGACGGGGATTAAATAATCATTATGCATAGAAAGTCATAATTATCATTTCGTAAACATTTCGATGAAATTAACGCCATGAGGCATGCTTGCGGTTACAATACCGCGAGGCCTAACTATACACCTTTAAGCCGGTCCTGTGAGACCGGGAAGGAGAATTATGGCGAACAACCATACCGCGGGCGCTGCCGCCCGCACCTTCGCGCCCAGCGAGCTTTGCCAGCGTATGCTGGCCAAAACCAGCAAGGGCACCTGCGGTCCCTGTATCCTGTATCTTGAGGATGGGACCATTTTTTATGGACGTGCATGCGGCGCCGAGGGCACCGCGACCGGCGAAGTCTGCTTCAACACCTCGCTCGAGGGCTACTTTGAGGTCATGACCGACCCGAGTTATGCCGGCCAAATTGTAACCATGACCTATCCGCAGATCGGCAATTACGGTATCGACGAGACCGATGTCCAGTCGGCCTTCCCCGGCGACGCCGTGCGCCCTGCGAGCGCTCCGGCTATGCGCGGCATGATCGTTCGCGATATGTGCGCCACGCCTTCTAACTGGCGCTCGGCCGTCAGCGTGCCGGAGTACCTGCGCGCTCACGGCATCGTCGCTATCGAGGGTATCGACACCCGCGCTCTGGTGCGCCATCTGCGCGACAATGGTTCCAAGATGGGCATTATCTCGACCGAGATCTTCGACGTCGACGAGCTTGCCGAGCGCTTGTCCGCTGCGCCCACGCTGGTAGGCGAGAACCTGGTCAAGACCGTAAGTTGCCCCGCGCCTCACGAGTTTGTGGCCGCCGACCTGCCTGCCACGCATGACTTTGCGCTTGCGGCTGCCGCTCCTGCCCGTCACAAAGTGGTCGCCTACGACTGCGGTGTGAAGCGCGGTATTCTGGAGGGCCTGGTCCGTGCCGGCTGCGATCTCACCGTCGTGCCGTGGGATACGCCCGCGAGTGAGGTGCTCGACATGAATCCCGATGGCGTCTTTTTGTCCAACGGCCCCGGCGACCCCGATGCCGTGGTGGAGACCTATGAGCAGGTACAGCAGCTGATCGGCAAGGTGCCGGTCTTTGGCATTTGCCTCGGTCACCAGATGATCAGCCTGGCCTGCGGCGCCCAAATGGAAAAGCTTAAATTCGGTCACCGTGGCGGTAACCAGCCGGTTATGAATCTGGTGAGCCGTCGCGTGGAGATCACCGCGCAAAACCACGGCTTTGGCCTGCTGTTCCCCAGTCTGGGCAAACTGATTCCGGAGCTTTCCGGCGGCGAAACCGAGCATGCGGCCGACGGTGACCTGCGCGCCTGGGTGCGTCGCGGCATCGCGCCGGTCGTGATGAACGAGCGCTTTGGTCGCATTCGCCTGACACATGTGAACCTCAACGACGGCACCGCCGAGGGCATCCAGCTGCTCGACGCCCCGTGTTTCTCGGTCCAGTACCACCCCGAGGCTTCGCCTGGCCCCACCGATGCCCACTATCTCTTTACCGCCTTTACGCGACTCATGGACGGCGAGGAGAACTACCTGGACATCGACACCGCGAAGGACCGCCTCGCCGGCTGGAATTTCGCCGAGTCCGAGAACGCTGCGACCGAGGAGAACTAACATGCCTAAACGTACTGACATCAAGCGCATCCTCGTTATTGGTTCGGGCCCTATCGTCATTGGCCAGGCCTGTGAGTTCGACTACTCCGGCGCACAGGCCTGCAAGGTGCTCAAGGAGGATGGCTTTGAGGTCATCCTGGTCAACTCCAATCCGGCGACCATCATGACCGACCCGGGTCTTGCCGACCGCACCTATGTCGAGCCCATCACCGCCGAGTTTATCGAGCGCGTAATCAAGAAAGAGCGCCCGGACGCGCTGCTGCCCACGCTGGGCGGCCAGACCGGTCTGAACGCCGCCGTCGAGCTGGCAAAGGACGGCACGCTCGACAAGTGCGGCGTCGAGATGATCGGCTGCGACCTGGCCGCTATCGAGCGCGGCGAGGACCGCAAACTCTTTAACGAGGCCATGGCCGAGATCGGCCTGGAGGTTGCGCGCTCGGGCTATGCCTACAGCGTGGCCGACGCCGAGGCTATCGCCGAGCGCGTGGGATATCCCTGCGTACTGCGCCCGAGCTTTACCCTCGGTGGCGCCGGCGGCGGCATCGCGCATACCCACGAGGAGCTCGTCTCCATCGTGAGCCAGGGCCTTGAGCTCTCGCCTGCCCATGAGGTGCTGGTCGAGGAGTCCATCGAGGGTTGGAAAGAGTATGAGATGGAGGTCATGCGCGACCACGCCGGCAACGGCATCATCGTGTGCTCCATCGAGAATCTCGACCCCATGGGCGTGCACACCGGCGACTCCATCACCGTGGCGCCGGCGCAGACGCTCTCCGACCTTGAGTACCAGCGCATGCGTGTCGCCTCGCTCGCCATCTTGGGGAAGATCGGCGTCGAGACCGGCGGCTCCAACGTGCAGTTTGCCGTGAACCCCCAGACCGGCCGCCTGATCGTCATCGAGATGAACCCGCGCGTGAGCCGTTCGTCCGCACTGGCCTCCAAGGCCACGGGCTTCCCCATCGCCAAGGCCGCCGCTCGCCTGGCCGTGGGCTACACGCTCGACGAGATCGTCAACGACATCACCAAGGCAACGCCCGCCTGCTTTGAGCCCACAATCGACTACTGCGTCGTCAAGGTGCCGCGCTTTGCCTTCGAGAAGTTTAAAGGCACTGATCCTACGCTCACCACGCGCATGAAGGCCGTGGGCGAGATTATGGCGATCGGCCGCACCTTTGAGGAGGCCTTCGGCAAGGCCATGCGCTCACTGGAGGACGGTCACCAGGGCATCTGCGCCGGTGGCAAGGAGGGTGCCGACAAGCTGAGCGACGATGAGCTCGCTCAGGCCGTGGCAACCCCGACCGAGCACCGCATCTTCTTTGTGGTCGAGGCCCTGCGCCGTGGCTGGGACATCGCCCACATCCATGCCATCTGCGGTATCGATCCGTGGTACCTCAACCGTATCAACGACATGGTGCAGGTCCAGGAGAGCATCCGCGGCCTGCGTGTGGAGGATATCGACGCCGACGCGATGCGCCTGCTCAAGCAGTACGGCACGAGCGACGCCGAGATTGCCGCGCTGACCGGCTCGGACGAGCGCTTTGTGCGCGCCTATCGCAAGGGTCTGGGCGTGGTTCCCAGCATGAAGACGGTCGATACCTGCGCTGCGGAGTTTTCGAGCGCCACGGAGTACCACTACAAGACGTACGAGAACATCTACCGCACGAGCCCGGATGCCAAGAAGTGCGTGGCTCCCGACGAGACCACGCCGGCGGACAAGCCCAAGGCGATGATCCTGGGCGCCGGCCCCAACCGCATTGGCCAAGGTATCGAGTTCGATTACTGCTGCGTGCACGCGAGCTACGCACTGGCGGCTCGCGGCTTCGAGACCATCATAGTCAACTGCAACCCCGAGACCGTTTCGACTGACTACGACACCTCGGACCGCTTGTACTTTGAGCCGCTCACCTACGAGGACGTCATGGACGTTATCGATGTCGAGCGCCCCGACGGCGTCGTGGTGACGCTCGGTGGCCAGACCCCGCTTAAGCTGGCGCGCATGCTCGAGGAGAGCGGCGTGAACATTATGGGCACCAAGCCCGATGCCATCGACTTTGCCGAGGACCGCGAGCGCTTCGCCGCTCTGCTCGACAAGCTGGGCATCATGTACCCGCCGGCGGGCCAGGCCACCTCGTTTGAGGAGGCCGAGGCCGTGGCCGCGCACATCGGCTATCCGCTGCTGGTGCGCCCGAGCTATGTGCTGGGCGGCCGCGGCATGATGATCGCCTACGATGCCGAGCATCTGCGCGATTACATGGCCGAGGCTGCGCGCATTAGCCCCGACTACCCGGTGTACCTGGACCGCTTCCTGGAGGGTGCGATCGAGTCCGACGTCGACGCCCTGTGCGATGGCGAAGAGGTATACATCGGCGGCATCCTGGAGCATATCGAGGAAGCCGGTATTCACTCCGGCGACTCCGCGACCTGCATCCCGCCGTTCAGCTTTAGCGAGAGCCTGCAGGCGAAGCTCCGCGAGACCACGCGCCGCATCGCGATGGCGCTGGGCGTGCGCGGTCTGGTCAACGTGCAGTACGCCATTAAGGGCGAGACCGTTTACGTGATCGAGGCCAACCCGCGCGCCAGCCGTACCGTGCCGTTTATCTCCAAGGCCACCGGCGTGCCGCTGGCCAAATGCGCGGCGCGCATCATGGCAGGCGATTCCATCGCGAGCTTGGGCCTGCCGAGCGACGAACGTCAGCTGGACTGGTTCTGCATGAAGGAAGCCGTTATGCCCTGGGGTCGTTTCCCGGGCGCCGACGTCATCCTGGGGCCCGAGATGAAGTCGACGGGCGAGGTCATGGGTATCGCTAAGAGCTATCCCGAGGCATACGCCAAGACGCAGCTGGCGATCGACTACAGGCTGCCCGACCCGAGCGCCGGCAAGGTATTCATCAGCGTGTGCGACCGCGACAAGCGCCACATCCTTTCGGTCGCGCGTATCCTGCGTTACCTGGGCTTTGACATCTGCTCCACCGAGGGTACGGCGCGCGTGCTGCGTGGAGGCAACGTGACGTGCGAGATCGTGGAGAAGATTAGCGGCCCGCACGACGGCGAGCGCCCCAACATCGGCGACCTCATCGCCGATGGCAAGATCGCGGTGATCATCAACACGCCGTACGGTCCGGGCTCGCGCGGCGACGGCTATCTGCTGCGCACCGAGGCGGTGCGACGCGGTGTGACCTGCGTGACCGCGATGTCTGCCGCCAACACGTATGTGAGTGCCATCGAGGCGGTGCGCGAGGACCAGCAGGGTCACGGCAGCGCCAACGACATGGGCATGGACGTCATCGCCCTGCAGGACCTGCCGCAGTACACGGTGTAGATTGAGCTGGCCGGCCGGGGCGGAGGGGGCTGAGTTTCTCACTGAGCGACTCTGCTTGCAGCCGGAGCGAAGGGGGAAACTCAGCCCCCTCCGCCCCGGCCTACGGTGACTCGGTTGCACCGTGTGCTGCCGAAGGGGCTTTGCGCGATGACTAGGGCTGAATAAAAAGTGAGTGTGGGCAGAGCCCACGTTTTGTATGGGGTCCTCCGGTGAATTGCATTCACCGGAGGACCTTTTTGTGGCTGGCTGAGAGTGCCGCTGGACAGTTAGTTCAGATTTGTATTTTTGTGAGGGTGGAAAAGGTCGATTTGAGCTCAAATGAGTCGTTCTTGGCGGTCTGATGCGACAAGGATGCGCAGTCAGGAATGAGAAAAGGGCGTTATTGGGTCTAAAACGGCTTCAAAACGATACGTTTGCACGTAAGGACCCGGCCAAAAAATACAAATCTGAACTAACTGTCCACCATCCTCCGTCAACATCTCATTCCAAACCAAATCAGCCAACGTACGTCATGGCAATCCCCGGTAGGTTGCAGGATGGCGGCTGAGCCTTTCCCTCGGGAAACTTCGCGAAGCCCAGTTCCCGAGGGAAAGGTATGGTCTGTGTAATACCAGATAAACAGTACATTTTTGCTAGATTGGTATTTGACTGAAGAACCAATTGGTATGGCTTATTAAGCCCACCTTGCCGTTGACGCTTATTTTGCTGCCGCTGGGAGAATTCCGAACTTGGGTGCGCAAGTGCTCCCATATGTTGATATGACCTAGTAGGTGGCTATCTGGTTACTACCAGTTGGCCCCTTGGTAACGGGTGGCCCCCATTGTGCGGAATGTACCGAACATCTCCGTTTGATACGTTTTCCCATGCTGCCGGGGGGGGGCGTCCTCGGCACCTCAGCATGTCGGAAGAAAGGAGACCAGATGCGCAGGAATTCCATTTTTACGAAACGGTGGGTGAAGGGAAGCGCGGTCCTCGTTGCCACTGCAGCGACGCTCGTGTTTGCCAATCCCCAGCAGGCGATTGCCACGCCACTCAAGGGCGTCGACTCGGCGACCGTGTCCCAGTCTGCCTCGAATGTCGTCGACATCGATTTCGCTGACGGCATCAAGGGCCGTATTACGTTCCTCGAGGACGGTATTTTCCGTTATAACGTCGACCCCAAGGGTGAGTTTTCCGAGTACGCCACGCCGCGCAGTAAGTCCCACACGGCTAAGATCCAGGCTCAGCCCGATACCTCGGACACCTACAGCAAGCCGAGTGCGACGGTTGCCGACAAGGGCGACACTATCGAGATCACCGGCGGAAAGGCGACCGTGATCCTGGACAAGGCGACTGGCAAGATGAGTATCAAGTCAGGCGACCGTGTCGTGGTTTCCGAGTCCGCGTCCCTCGACCTTGATAAGAAGGGTACCGTCCAGACGCTCGCCAAGGAGAAGTCCGAGAACTTCTTTGGCGGCGGCACCCAGAACGGACGCTTCCTGCACACCAACCAGACCATCGCCATCTCCAACACGAACAACTGGACCGATGGCGGCGTTGCCTCGCCCAACCCGTTTTATTGGACGAGTGACGGCTACGGCGTGCTCCGAAACACGTTTGCAGAGGGTTCCTACGACTTCGGTTCCACGGACTCATCGACGGTCACGACTTTGCACAGCGAGAATGAGTTTGATGCCTACTACTTCGTGGCGACCAACGAGGGAGCTTCGAACGTGGCAACTGAGATGCTGCAGGACTACTACAAGGTGACCGGTAACCCGGTACTGCTGCCCGAGTACGGGTTCTACCTTGGTCATCTTAATGCCTATAACCGTGATGGCTGGTCAACGACCTCGGGTCAAAAGAAGTGGGAGACCAAGGGCAGCAAGTCCTCGAGCGAGAAGGGCGACGTTAAGTACGAGTCTGGCATGTCGACGGGCTACAAGCTCGACGGCACACTTGCGGCCGAGACGCTCAACGGTGAGGGCCCTACGGTTGATACCGAGAACATGAAAGCGACCGATTTCGACCGCCAGTTCTCTGCTCGGCAGGTTATCGATGACTACGAGGACAGCGACATGCCGCTCGGCTGGTTCCTGCCGAACGACGGCTACGGCGCCGGCTATGGCCAGAACGGTTACTACAAGACCGGCGGCGTCAACTCCGACGGAGCGAGCTCGGCCGACCGTCTTAACGCTGTGCGTGCCAACGTCGACAACCTTAAGAAGTTCACCGAGTATGCCAACTCAAAGGGTGTGAGCACGGGCTTGTGGACCCAGTCCAACCTTGAGCCCGACAGCAACCCTGAGACCCCGTGGCATCTGCTTCGCGACTTCGACGCCGAGGTCAAGACGGGAGGCATCACTACCCTTAAGACCGACGTTGCCTGGGTTGGATCTGGCTACTCCTTTGGTCTTAATGGCATCAAGACAGCTTATGACACGGTGACGACCGGCGCTAACAAGCGCCCCAACATCATCACGCTCGATGGTTGGGCCGGCACGCAGCGCTTTGGTGGCATTTGGACCGGCGACCAGTATGGCGGTAACTGGGAGTACATTCGCTTCCATATCCCCACGTATATCGGTCAGAGTCTTTCGGGCAACCCCAACATCGGCTCCGACATGGATGGCATTTTTGGCGGCGACCCCATCATCTCTGCGCGTGACTACCAGTGGAAGACGTTCACGCCCTCTATGCTCGACATGGACGGTTGGGGCACCTACCGTAAATCGCCCATGACGCACGGCGATCCCTACACAGGCATCTCGCGCTTCTACCTCAAGCTCAAGGCGCAGCTCATGCCCTATATCTACACGAGCGCGGCCTCGGCGGCCAACATCGACACGGGTAACGGCGATGCCGGCCTGCCCATGATCCGCGCCATGCTGCTTTCCGATAACTCCGAGTACGCCGCAAGCACCTCGACGCAGTACCAGTATATGTTCGGTGAGAACTTCCTAGTGGCACCGGTGTATCAGGATACCCAGGCAGACGAGAACGGCAACGACATTCGCAATGGGATTTACCTCCCCAACTACGGCACCGACGAGAATCCCACCATCTGGATCGATTACTTCTCGGGTAAGCAGTATCGCGGCGGCCAGGTTCTCAACAACTACGAGGCTCCGCTTTGGAAGCTGCCGCTGTTTGTGAAGGCCAACGCTATCGTGCCGATGTACGCCGAGAACAACAACCCCGAGGCCGTGAGCGACACCAACACCAAGGGTACCGACCGCAGCCAGCGTATCGTCGAGTTCTTCGCCACCGAGGGCGACGGCACCTTTACGCAGTACGAGGACGACGGCTCCTCCATCGAGAACAACACGACTGAGGACGATTCCTACGGTACGATCGACAATATCTCCTACGGTGAGCATGTGAGCACCGTCTACAGATCCAAGGCCGCAGGCGGCACCGCGACCTTTACCGCCGAAGCCTCGCAGGGTGGCTACAACGGCTACGACTCCAATCGCACCACGACCTTCGTGGCCAACGTGTCCGCCAAGCCCATGAGCGTCGTCGCCAAGAACGGCGGATCCGCGCTCAACGTGGTTGAGGTCGACTCGCAGGAGACCTTTGACACCGCGACCCCCGAGGCCGGCCAGGCGGTCTACTTCTACAGCGAGACCCCTAACCTCAACCACTACGGCAGCGATGTGGACGGCACCGAGGCCGAGCGGGGCGAGAGCTTTAACAACACCAAGATCACCACGAACCCCAAGGTCTACGTCAAGTTCGCGAAGACCGATGTTGCTGCGGCGGCGCAGACGCTCGAGCTGGGCGGTTTCGTGAACGCCGACGCCACGCTCACAGCCGATCGCCTCAACGAGAGCCTCTCCGCACCCACGAACCTTGCTGCCCCCGAGGACGTCACGACCCCAACGAGCATCAAGCTCACCTGGGGAAAGGTCGATGGTGCTACCTCCTACGACCTTAAGGTCGACGGCACCGTGTTCGCCGTGGGTGATGCGGCCGAGTTCACGCACACCGACCTCGCCTACAATAGCAAGCACACCTACCAGATTCGTTCGCGCAACGCCGAGGGCTACTCCGCCTGGAGCGATGTGCTCGAGGCGAACTCCGCACTCGATCCGTGGCGGAACGTCCCCGACGCCGAGCAAATCACCTGGGAGGGCTCACTTTACGGCAGCCATAAGGCCGAGCTCGCCTTCGACCATGAGTTCCAGTCGGGCGACGGCGGTTTCCACTCCGGTGGCAACGATCTGGGCAAGGCGCTTACCGTTGACTATGGACGCGCTTACAAGCTCGATAAGCTCGAGTACTATCCGCGCGATGACGCCGGCAACGGCACTGTGACCAAGATGCGTGTTGAGACGAGTCTCGATGGCGTCCACTGGACGAGCCAGGAGGTCGATTGGGCACGTTCCGCTGATTGTAAGACGGTAGCGTTTGACGGCACCGTGGCCGCCCGTTACGTGCGCATGACACCGCTCGCCTCGGTCGGCAATTTCTTCTCCGCGTCCGAGATTGCCATCTACAAGACCGACGGCACGGATGGCTTCGCCGTGGGCTCCAACCTCAACAAGGCCACGATCTCCGACGGAGACTACTCCAACATGAAGAACTATCTGGGCCTCGAGAATCGCGAGCCCGATACCCCGACGTTCGGTTCGCAGATCCGCGACCACTTCGCCGACCTCAACGATAACGGCGTTTACGACGTCTACGATTACTCGTTCACCATGGCGGGTCTTGACGGCGGCACTAAACAAAAGGGAAAGGTCGCAGGTTCGCTCGCGGTGATTCCGAGCAAGACCGAGGTCGAGGCCGGTGATGAGATCACCGTTGATGTCTATGCGGCCGACGCCAAGAACGTCAACGCCCTGGGCGCTCTCGTCAACTTCAAGAGCGACCAGTTCGAGTTTGTGTCCGAGAGCATCGCGCAGGACGGCTCGACTGCCGGCATGGAGAACCTGTCTCGCGAGAAGGTCCAGTTCGCGGACAGAACGCAGACTATCAATCTCGCCTTTGCCAACCGCGGCGATGGCAAGCTCTACAACGGTACCGGCGCGGTGGCGAGTTTCAAGCTCAAGGCCAAGACCGCCGGCAAGGTCGAACTGCCCTCGACATCTTGGCTCATCGGTCCGGCATGCGACGCACTTGAGTTTGCGAGCGACGGCACGGTGACGATGCCGGATGTTCCTCAGCCAACGGTCGCCGAGTACGGTCAGGACGCCTTCAACATCACGATGACCAACGATGAGCTCACGACCGACGACGGGACCAACGTCGAGAAACTTATCCAGCAGAAGAGCTATAACGCGCTGTTCGATAATAACGAGGGCGACAACGGCTTTGAGTTCCTATGGAACTGGAGCGGCAACTGGGACAGCGAGGGTAAGCTTCCGAGTTACGTGAAGCTTCCCACCACGATGACATTCGCATTTAAGACGCCGTCGAAACTCGATAGTGTCGAGGTCGTTAACCGCAACGGTGGCAACGGAACCGTGCAGAAGATCAAGGCTGTCGTGACGTTCGAGGATGGCTCGACCCAAGAGTTCGCGGGCGGGGAGTACGATTCCTTCCTTGCTCGCTACGCCTTTGACCTCTCTGCCGAGAACAAGGGCAAGAAGGCGACCAAGGTCGAGGTCACGCCGCTTGAGGCATCGGGTGACCAGATGCTCACACTGCGTGAGGTCAACTTCAACTACACGCAGGGTGTCGAGGCCATCGAGGGTGTCGAGCTAGGCAAGAACCAGACCGAGTTCTTTGAAGGCGACATTACGCCCGTCGACGCCAAGGCTACGCCTGAGAGCGCTGGCTACCCCTATGTGACGGTCGAGAGCTCCGACCCCTCTGTGGTAAGCGTCTCCGCTGTTCAGGCTGGCGATAGCGTGAGCTACTACCTGCGTGCCAACAAGGCCGGCAAGGCAAAGATCACGGTGGCGTCGGTACTCGACCCCTCCAAGACCGCATCCTATGAGGTCGAGGTCAAGGCTGGTGTCGATACCTCTACGCTCGTAGCAGCGCTTTCCAAGGCCGCGGGCTACAGCGAGTCCGTCTACACCAAGGATTCCTATGCAGCTCTTACCACTGCGGTCGAGGCGGCTCAGAAGCTCCTCGACAGCGGCCAGGGCAGCTATAGCAAGAAGGATGTCGCAGACGCCACAGCCAAGATCGAGAAGGCAATCGACGGCCTCAAGATGCGCCCTGTTGATGAGAAGATTCTCATCAACACGCCCGAGAACCGCAAGAACGTCAAGGTGGCCGGCTTCTCGAGTGAGGCCGACTACGAGGGCAGCAACGCCGTCAACGCTCTCGACGGCGACGAGCGGACGCTTTGGCACAGCGACTGGGCCCATGGGACCGGTATGCCCCAGTATCTGAGTGTCGACCTGGGCCGCGACTACGATCTCACCGACGTTACATTCCTGCCGCGCCAGGACGGCGGCACTAACGGCGATATCTTCGAGGCCGAGATACTGGTCTCCGACACTGCCGACGGTTATGAGAAGGGCACCGCCGCGTCGATGGGTACGTTCGCCTTCGACAACGATGGCCGCGTGCTCACCGACCGTGGCGACTGGAAACAGATGAGCTTTGGCGCCGCGCGCGGTCGCTACGTGACCGTCAAGGTGATTCACGCCGGCGGGGGCGACGTTGATGCCTACTGCAGCATGGCGGAGCTCAAGTTCTACGGTACGGCCGTCCCCGATCCGGTGGCGAAGGATGATCTCACTGCCGCGATCGAAAAGGTTGATGCCGAGCTTGCCGCCGGCGACCTCAAGGCCGGCGACTACACCGAGGCCTCCTGGACGGCGCTCGAGAACGCCCTGGCGAGCGCCCGCGCCATCTTGAGCGACGAGGATGCCACGCAGGACGAGGTCGACCAGGCGCTCAGGGCGCTCGAGAGCGCCCGCGACGCGCTCGAGAAGACCCCGGTGGTCCCGGTCGAGAATCCGACTAAGAAGCAGCTCAAGGCCCTGGTCAAGCAGGCGAAGGAGACTGACACCAGGGGCAAGACGGCCGAGTCTGTCAAGGCCCTGACGGATGCCATTACCTACGCCGAGGACGTCTTGGGTGATGAGAATGCTTCCGACACCCAGATCCAGGCGGCCTATAGCCAGCTCAAGCTGGCCATTGAGAGCCTCAAGGATGCCGATTCCGGCAACCAGGGCGGCTCGGGCAACCAGGGTTCCGGCAATGGCTCGAACGGCGGCAACCAGGCGGGCAAGCCCGCAGGCGACAAGGCCCAGGGCAGCAAGAAGAACGGTTCGGCGATTCCCAATACCGGAGACCAGACGGCGGCGACCGTCGCGACCGTCGGTGGTCTTGGCGCCATCATCGCCGCGATCGGCGCTTTCTTCCATCGTCGCAGCAAGGCTAAGTAGCCCCAGCAACAGCTAAGCAAGCGTGCCCGCCGTCCCACCCAAGGACGGTGGGCACGCTTTTTGAATGTAGGCAGAAAGCTCCGACCCTTCGGCCTTAATCTCGCAAAGCGTTCCGTCTCCCGCCGAACACATCAGCATCGGCGGCTATACTTGAATTATTTGCAGTTAAGGGTCGCGGATTGGCCGCGTCACCGCTCTCAACAGGAGGTCTTTGTTTATGGCAGATCAAAAGCCGGTTGTCGGGATCATCATGGGCTCCAAGTCCGATCTGGGTGTTATGGAAGGCTGCACCGCCGAGCTCGAGGCGCTCGGTGTGCCCTATGAGCTCGTCATTGCGAGCGCACACCGCACACCGGCGAAGGTCCACGAGTGGGCTTCGACTGCTGCCGATCGCGGTATCAAAGTGATTATCGCCGCCGCCGGCAAGGCCGCTCACCTGGGTGGTGTCGTGGCCGCCTTTACGCCGCTGCCGGTTATCGGCGTACCTATGAAGACGAGTGACCTGGGCGGTATGGATTCGCTGCTGTCGATGGTGCAGATGCCTTCGGGCGTGCCCGTGGCCTGCGTTGCCATCAACGGTGCCAAGAACGCCGCCATCTATGCCACACAGATTCTGGGTGCTTGCGACCCCGAGTACCGCAAGGTTATCGAGAAGATGAAGCAGGAGATGGCTGACGCCTAAGCGTTCCGCCGTTTCACCGCAGTATAAGGAGAGCCATGTCCGATTATCAGGGAAAACGATTCAAGGCTTCTCAGATTCCCGATCCGTCGAAGCCGGGTGCTGCCCGTGCGGCACAGCAGGGTCGGACATCCTCTCCTCAGCAGCCGCGCGCGCCGCGTTCCGTAACGCCGACGTCCCATCGTCGACAGGACGCGCCGGCCGCATATCGTCCTTCGTCTTATAGCTCCGCTAAGAAGCCGCCCCGGTCTTCATCGCATGCCGCGCCGTCGGATTGCACCGAGCTGCCGCGTAAGAAGCGCCGCTCCATCATTCCTATCCTGCTCATCATCATCGGTATCGGCCTGATTGTCGCCGCCGCCGCTATCTTTATTAATGCCCAGATTGGCTATAAGCAGGCGAGCGATTCGTATCAGAAAATCGAGAAGCAATATGTAAGCGATAAGGACGCCAGTGGCGTGCCGATTATCGACTTTGATGCGCTTGCTCAGACGAACCCCGAGATTGTGGGTTGGATTTACGTGCCGGGAACCAACATCAACTATCCCGTGGTACAGACCAACAACAACTCCAAATACCTCAACACGCTGTTTGACGGTACATCTAACGCGTCCGGTGCCATCTTCTTGGATAGTGATGACACCGCGCCGGGAATGGTCGACCAGCAGACCACGATTTACGGCCACCATATGAACGACGGATCGATGTTCAATGTGATTTCGGACACCACCGACCAGGCGACGTTCGATAGCATCGAGTTTGTGTATTACATCACACGGGATGCTACGTATAAGCTGCGACCACTGGCGACCAAGGTGGTCGAGGACACGTATGCCAAGGCGCGCACGCCCAATTTTGAGGGCGATGACGGACTGAAGAATTACCTGTCCGAGATGCTCGACGGTGCCTCTGCCGTGGCGAGCGATGCCACCGATCGTGCTGCTTCGGCAACCAAGGTTGTAACGCTTGTGACCTGCCGTTCACTGTCGCTGAGCAACACGCGCGCTGTCATGGTGCTCACGCCCGTTGATGAATAAATTGCCCGAGAGTAGCTAATTTGGGACGGTAAGGGAGAAACGATGCTTGAGAGTGGCAAATTGATGCCTTCGATTGATGCTTGGCTGCGCGAGGCCAAGGCCGATGCTTCGGCGGCAGGCTGCGGGATGTATCTGACGCATAACGGTGTGGTGCGTGCGACGCCCAAGGCCGAGGTGCGCGGAGTCGAGACCGATGGCGTGGCACCAGGCCACAGGGTGGGCGGCATGGTCTTTGACTACGACGCCGAAAAGGTACGGTCTGCTATCGGGGCCACGCGCGCGATGCCGGGTATCGGCTATGTGCGCGTGTGGCTGGCAAGCGGCGAGCTTTCCGTAGGTGACGACATCATGCTCGTGCTTATCGGCGGGGACATTCGCCCACACGTGGTCGATGCACTGCAGGCGCTCGTTGGCACCATCAAGAACGAATGCGTGAGTGAGGTCGAGCGCGAGGCATAGAGGATTGCGTCGATAGAAGGATCGTTTATAAAAATGCCCACCGGTACGTGTGATACCGGCGGGCATTTTGCGTTTTGGGCGCGGTGAGCGCTATACGCGTGTCGCATCCTTGGGGCTCATGGTCATGCTCTGGAAGCGGTTTTCCATGTACTCGTTATCGAAGTGCTCTCCGTAGAACTGTGCGACGGGAATGTCCGGCTCCGTGCCGTTAACGCGCTGGTACCAGTAGTCGAGCGACTGCAGCGTCATGACGCCGTCGACCAGCATGATAACGGTAAAGATGACGGTGGCCGAGTAGCGGCTCTTCCAGGGGATCTTGTTGATAAGCTTAAGCAGCCTCGGCAGCAGCAGCTTGATCCAGATGAGGCCGCCCAGGCCCCACAGGCAGGCGAAGCCCGTGCAGGTGCGTCCGCCCGTGAGGACCACGAGCGGATCGGGCAAACCGAACAGCGTTATGTGCGAGTAGCTCCACGAGACCACGCCAAACGCGGTCTGCATAAACCAGCCCACGAACACCTCAAAGCTGGCGCCGAGCAGGGCGCTCACCAGGAAAATGATGATGGGGTTCTTTTTGTAGAAGCGGTTAAGCACCATGGTCATGAGCACGGCGCCAAATCCGTAGATGGGACTGAAGGGACCAAACAGCATGCCGGCGCGGTTCTGGTAGACGCCCGGGTCGTCGACCGTCATGTGCCAGATGTCCTCGGCGATCAGGCCGAGCACGCAGCAGACAAAGAATACCCAGAACAGGTTGAAGTAGTTGAGCTTGATGTAGCCTTCGCCGGTTTCATCGCGCCCGAGCATGCCCTCGGCGGCGGCGTCGCGGTCGAGCATCTCCTGCAGGCGGCGCTGCAGTTCGCGCTCCTGACGAAGCGTGGGGTCGACGGTTGCCGAAAGTGCGACGAGGATGCCGAGCTGGATCGCGGGACGCAGCAGGAAGGGCCCGATGCCCTGGAGCATCACGTCGACCAAAAGCTCGACGACGGTGAATGCAATAAGGATGTAGGACAGGCGGGCGGCGTTGCGGCGCTGGTTTTTGATAAGGTCCAGGCCAAAGATGATTAGGATGACGGCGCTTGCCGCAGAGAGCATGATGCCGGCGACGATAAGGCCGACTGCGACGAGCGTGTTGTCGCCGAGCTTTTCGGTGGCGTTGCCGTTAACAAGTGCCGTGATGACCTGCCACATAAAGGCAGCGACCGACGGGAGCGTGCCCACGCCGGAAAGGATGCACAGGACGGCGTACACCTTAATGATGAGGGGAATCTTCTTGACCTCTGTGGCGCTGGGGACGCTGGGGTCGAGTTCGTTTCGATCCATACAGAACCTTTCTCGCTTTGTTGTAGGTTATAAGGATACGCCGCCGACCTGCCAAAAGACAGGACGAACGTCCCAATTGCAACTTTGTAATCCCCAACGGTGGACGCGGCGGCCATCTGGGGGGGCGGGCGCTTGCACTGGACAGACCGATAAAATGTTTGGCAACAAAACTGATTATTAGCTCGGTGGGCTTTTAAAAAGCGCTGTTCATGCGCGGGAGTGCTTGTCTTGCCGTGCGTATAATAGGGCAGGTAACGCCAAAAATACGAGGCTCTGAGGGGATACCATGTCTCAAGAAACCATCCGCGCGGCCGAGCGTGCCGCGGGACAGGTGAACACCATGTCGACGTATGATCCGGACTCCGACCAGCTGCATGAGGAATGTGGCATTTTCGGCGTATGGGCGCCCGATCGCGACGTGGCTCGACTGACGTACTTTGGCCTGCGTGCGCTGCAGCACCGTGGCCAGGAATCGGCTGGAATCGCCGTGGGTGACGGCGGCACGGTTATGGTCCGCAAAGATCTGGGCCTGCTCGACCGCGTGTTCTCCAACGCCGACCTGTCGACGCTCTCCGGCCAGCTGGCCGTGGGTCATGTGCGCTACGGCACTGCCGGTGCCAAGAGCTGGGAAGCCTCTCAGCCGCACCTCTCTACCATCAATAGCGTCATTATCGCGCTCGCGCACAACGGCACCCTCGTCAACACCGACGAGCTGCGCCGTCAGCTGATCGAGCTGGGCGTGCCGTTCCTCTCCAATTCGGATTCCGAGGTCGCGACCAAGCTTATCGGCTACTTTACCCAGCGTACGGGCCACCTGCGCGAGGGTATTCGCAAGACCATGGAGCTCGTGCGCGGCGGCTACGCCATGACGCTCATCAACGAGCAGGCGCTCTACGCATTCCGCGATCCACACGGCATTCGCCCGCTCGTGCTGGGCAAGCTGGTGGACGAGGGTCTGGACCAGGCCGATGCCGCAGCCGTTTCGCAGCTGCCGTCGCAGGACGGCGCCGCGACGGTCGACTCCGCCGTCCGTGTCACGCGCGCCGGCGGCTGGGTCGTTGCTTCCGAGACCTGCGCACTCGACATCGTGGGTGCCGAGTACGTCCGTGACGTCCGTCCCGGCGAGATCTTGCGCATCAGCGCCGAGGGCCTGGTATCCGAGCAGGGCGTGCCTGCAGCCGAAGAGCCCGCCAACTGCATCTTTGAGCAGGTCTACTTTGCCCGCCCCGACTCCATCATGAACGGCAAGAGCGTCTATGCCTGCCGTTACGACATGGGTCGTCAGCTGGCACATGAGGAGCCTGTCGAGGCCGACCTGGTCATCGGCGTGCCCGACTCCGGCCTGCCGCCTGCGGAGGGGTATTCGCACGAGAGCGGTATTCCCTTTGGCGAGGGCCTTATCAAGAACCGCTACGTGGGCCGTACGTTTATCGAGCCTACGCAGGAGTTGCGCGCCATGGGCGTGCGTATGAAACTCAACCCGCTGCGCGACAACATCGAGGGCAAGCGCCTGGTCGTCATCGACGACTCCATCGTGCGCGGCACCACCATGGTGCAGCTCGTCAAGATGCTGCGCAACGCCGGCGCCAAGGAGATTCATATCCGCATCAACTCGCCCGAGGTCATCTGGCCGTGCTTCTACGGTATCGATACCGACGTGCAGTCGCAGCTTATCAGCGCCAACAAGACGGTCGACGAGATTTGCGAGTATATCGGCGCCGATTCGCTGGCCTTCCTTTCGGTCGAGGGCCTGCTTAAGGTCATGCCCAAGGGCGGTTACTGCGATGCGTGCTTTACCGGCCGCTACCCCGTGGCGATTCCCGAGAGCTTTGGCCGCGACAAGTTTATGGAGGGCTTTAAGCCCCGCAACCTGGACAAGCCGCTGCACTTTGACGACGACGCCGTGATCGAGAAATACGACGACCGCAGCTGGGAAGAGGAGCACGGCGAGGCATAAAACCTGCCATATGGGGACAGGTTTATTTTGGTAGGTTTTACCTGCTGTTTTGTTGATATGACGGCGCGTGCTGTTATGGCGCGCGCCGAAATGAACGCAACTATGAGCACCGTTTGGCGCCCGTGCGGCGCCACGGTAGTGGGAGAGGAAGGCTCAGATGGGCGACAGCAAGCATGTGACGTACGAGGACGCCGGCGTCGATACCGCCGAGGGCGGCCGCGCCGTCGACGCGATTAAGCAGATGGTCAAGGACACTAACCGTTCCGAGGTTATCGGTGGCATCGGCGGCTTTGGCGGCCTGTTCTCGGCCGCCGCGCTCAAGGATATGGAAGACCCGATCCTGATTAGCGGTACCGACGGCGTGGGCACCAAGCTCGTGCTCGCCCAGATCATGGACCGTCACGAGACGGTTGGCCAGGACCTGGTCGCTATGTGCGTCAACGATATTCTGGCTTCGGGCGCCGAGCCGCTGTTCTTCCTGGACTACGTTGCCATCGGTCACATCGAGGCCGAGCACATGGCAAAGATTATCAAGGGTGTGGCCGACGGCTGCAAGCTCGCGGGCTGCGCGCTCGTGGGCGGCGAGATGGCCGAGCACCCCGGCGTCATGGCTCCCGCCGACTACGACCTCGCCGGCTTTACCGTGGGTGTTGTCGATCGTCCCAAGATGCTTGACCCCGCGAACGTTCGCCCCGGCGATGTGATCCTGGGTCTGCCTTCCACCGGCGTGCACTCCAACGGCTACTCACTCGTGCGTAAGGTCATCGGTGTCGACGGCATCAAGCCGGGCACGCCCGAGGCCGCCGCTAAGGCCGAGGAACTGAGCCGTCCGCTCGAGGAGCTCGGCGGCGCTTCGCTGGCCGACGCTCTGCTGGCTCCCACGCGCATTTATGTGAAGCCGATTCTGGAGCTGCTCCGCGGTGGCGCCAACGTTCATGCCATTGCCCACATCACCGGTGGCGGTATTACCGAAAACCTCAACCGCGCGCTTGCCGACGACGTCGACGCTGTGGTCACCCGCAACGGCGCCGAGATGGGCTGGGATGTTCCGCCCGTCATCACCTACGTGTCGCGTCAGGCCGAGCTCGCGCCCAACGAGGCATGCAAGACCTTCAACATGGGCGTTGGCCTGTGCCTGATCGCCGCTCCCGAGGACGAAGCCGCGGTTACCGAGGCCCTGGTCGCGCTGGGCGAGAAGCCGTTCCGCGTGGGTGAGTGCGTCGAGGGTTCCGGTAAGGTCGTGTACTCCGATGAGCGCTAACGAGCAGACGGCTGCCGCCGAGGTCCTGGCTTGGGACCCGTATACCCGTCCGACCGGCACCGATACGGTCGAGCCGCTCAAGATTGGCGTGCTTATCAGCGGCTCGGGTACCAACCTGCAGGCGCTGATCGACCTGATCGCCGCCGGCAAGCTCAACGCCTCGATTGAACTTGTGGTGTCGAGCCGTCCTTCGGCCAAGGGCTTGCAGCGCGCCGAGCGTGCAGGTATCCAGACGCTTACGCTGTCCAAGGATGTCTATGCCGACCCCATCGCGGCTGACGAGATTATCGCGCACGAGCTGCTCGAGCGTGGCTGCGAGTATGTGGTCATGGCTGGCTACATGCGCATGGTGCACACGCCGCTGCTGGCGGCGTTCCCCAATCGTGTGGTCAACCTACACCCGGCGCTGCTGCCGAGCTTTACCGGCGCCCACGCGATTGACGATGCCTTTGCGCGCGGCGTCAAGGTGACCGGCGTGACCGTGCACTTTGCCAACGAGATCTACGACAACGGCCCCATCATTGCCCAGCGTGCGCTGGCTGTTGAGGAGGGCTGGGACGTCGACACGCTTGAGGAGCACATCCACGCGATTGAGCACGTGCTGTATCCCGAGGTCGTGCAGATGCTCGCCGATGGCCGCGTCCACGTGCTGGAGAACGGCAAGGTCGCAATTGATGCGCCCCGCGGCTAGCGGTGCACAGTGCAATTTAGTTGAGTGGTTAGGGTGGTCATTGGCGCCAAGGCGCGTGTGGCCACCTTTTGTTTTGGGTAGTCATCGGGGACGTTCTTGAATGACTAGGTGAGAGAGGTGAGCGCATGGCGGATAACGAAGCGCTGTTTGCGCCTGAGCTGGTGTTTTTTGATTGGGAGTGTGCGACGCCGGATGAGGTGTTCGCGCGGCTTGAGGGCGAGCTTGTACCGCGTGGCTACATTGCCGACGGTTGGTTCGACGCCGTTCGCACGCGCGAGGATGCCTATCCCACGGGTCTTGCCATGCCGGCGGCAAACATTGCCATTCCGCATACCGATCCGGGGTTTGTGGCCAAGCCCTATATCGCGGTGGTGAAGCCCGCCGCGCCCGTGACATTTAACGCTATGGCTGGCATGGGCGCTCCGGTGCCGGCGCAGATCGTCATCAATCTGGGCATCGCCGAGCCGGGCGGCCAGGTCGAGGCCCTGCAGGCGCTCATGAACATCTTTATGGACGCCGATGCCGCAGCCGACGTGCTCGGCCAGACCACGTCCCAGGGCATGGTCGACGCCATCCGCCGCCACTTCTAAGGTGCCGGCTGCCAGAGCTGTCCCCTTTGCACCAAAATGGTGCAGATTAACCTGTCCCCAATGCACCAAGCGTGCCGCGGGGGCTGCGTTGTGACACAATGGCGTTTGTTCGATTCGTTATGCGAAAGGCCAACTATGGCAAATAAGAAAAAGAACCCCGCACCCGAGCCGACGCCCGAGCAGCAGGCTCGCGCCGCCTCCAGCTCTCGCAAGAAGCAGCGCAAGACCCGCGTGTCCAAGACCGTCAAGATCGTTCTGGTGGTCATCGGCGTGCTGGCAATGCTGCTTTCCGTCTCGGCCATGGCGTGCTCCGGCCTGATGTCGCAGGCAGAGGATACCTCGGGCTACAAGCTTACCGGCGGTGTAGCTGCCACTATCAACGGCACCAACCTCACCGAGGACACCGTGACCAAGCAGATCATGAGCATGCGCACGTCCTACGGCTACACCAATGACAAGGACTGGGCGCAGTACCTGGTCGACAACGACCTCACGCCCAAGAAGTACCGCAAGCAACTCATCGACTCCTACACGCAGCAGATTCTGCTTCAACAGGCACAGAAGGAGAACGGCGTGACGGTGTCGGACGAGGAGGTCGAGAAGGCTTGGAAGGACGCATGCAAGAGCGCGGGCGGTGCCAAGGCCTTTAAGAAGACCCTCAAGACCTACGGCTATACCGAGGATACCTACAAGGATTCGCTCAAGGAGAGTCTGGCGCAGCAGAAACTCAAGGATGCCGTCGCGCCCACGAGCAAGCCCAAGGACAGCGAGATCGTCGATTACATCAACGAAAACCTGTCCAGCTACAACGACGCCCGCCGCTCGTCGAACATCCTGATCAAGGTTGATTCCGACGCTTCCGACGAGAACAAGGCTGCCGCCAAGGCCAAGGCGCAGGAGTGCCTGGACAAGATCAACTCCGGTGAGCTGAGCTTTGAGGACGCCGTGAAGCAGTACTCCGAGGACACCGGTTCCAAGGAGAAGAAGGGCGATGTGGGCTGGGATAAGCTCACCACCTTTGTCGACAGCTACCAGACGGCGCTCGAGGGGCTCAACAAGGGCGACGTGAGCGAAGTCATCGAGTCGACCTATGGCTACCACATCATCAAGTGCACCGACTACTTCCATGTCGATAATCAGGTTGATGACATCAACCAGGTGCCCAAGGCCATCAAAAAGTACGTCTCCAACGTGGTGAAGACGCAAGCGGCCAGCACTGCGTACAGCGAGTGGCTGGAGCAGTACAAGAAGGATGCCGACATCACCGTCAACCCCATGCCCAAGGACGTGCCCTATAACGTGAGTCTGAAGGGCGTTACCAAGAGTTCGACCGACGATTCGTCGACGACTGAGTAATCATGGGGCGGTGCTCGCGCGAGTGCCGCCCACGCTATTAGAGAGGATTTGCAGATGACCAACGAAGAGCTGCAGAAGGAAATGATCGCGGCCATGAAGGCTAAGGACAAGGTTCGCCTGTCCATCATTCGCCAGGTCAAGGCCGAGGTGAAGAATATCGAGGTTAACGAGCGCCGCGATGTGACCGAGGAAGACGTCAACAGCATGATCAAGCGTCTGATTAAGCAGACGAGCGAGACGCTGGAGATGTCCATCAAGGCCGGCACCGACCAAGAGCGTACCGACAACCTGACCGAGCAGGTCAAGATTCTGGAGAGCCTTCTGCCCGCGCAGGTTTCGGGCGAGGAGCTCGAGGCCCTGATCGAGCAGGTCATCGCCGAGCTGGGCGCCACGTCCAAGAAGCAGATGGGCCAGGTCATGGGCGCGCTCGGCAAGGCCACCGGCGGCAACTTTGATAAGCCGGCAGCAGCAAAGATCGTTGGAGCCAAACTCGCGTAATTTGTTACGCGGTTTTACCAAACCGCGTAACGGCTCGACGCTGCAAACCCGTACACACGGCAATCTGACGTTCAATTTCAAGGGCGCGACCATAAGGTCTGCGCCCTTTCATTTCACGTCACCTTGCTCGCGTGTACGGGTTTTCGCTGACTTATGCTCAACAAGGGCGGTTGTATTATTTTCGGTGCTCATTGGGGACAGACTTAAATGAGTACCCACGGGGGGTACTCATTTAAGTCTGTGCCCAATGAGTGGGCGGAAGGTTGCGGGTTCTTTACGGGGATGTAGCGTGGGCTGCGGAAACGTGGTTCTTTCCGTACAATAGTTCAACTCGTGTAAACGCAGGGAAGGGACATTCATGGCAGACATGATCGAGATCAAGCATCTCAACAAGTACTTTGGCGACCTGCATGTGCTCAAAGATATCAACCTCACCGTCAAGCGCGGCGAGAAGCTCGTAATGATCGGGCCTTCTGGTTCGGGTAAGTCGACGCTCATCCGTTGCGTCGATTATCTGGAGGAGCCTACGTCGGGCGAGGTCGTCATCGACGGTACGCCGCTCACCAAAAAGAATCACCTGGAGATGGCTCGCAAGTACAGCTCCATGGTGTTTCAGCAGTTCAACCTGTATCCCAACATGACGGTGCTCGGCAATCTGACGCTCGCGCCCATCAAGCTGCAAAAGAAGAGCAAGGAGGAGGCGACCGAGATCGCCATCGCCGCACTCAAGCGCGTCGGCATGGCGCATAAGGCCGGCGAGTATCCGCAGAATCTCTCGGGTGGTCAGCAGCAGCGCATCGCCATCGCCCGTGCCCTGTGTACCAAGCAGCCCATCATCCTGTTTGACGAGCCGACCTCGGCGCTCGACCCCGAGATGGTCCAGGAGGTTCTGGACGTTATGATTGAGCTTGCGCAGGAGGACATCACCATGATCTGCGTGACGCATGAGATGGGCTTTGCGCGCCAGGTGGCCGACCGCGTCATCTTTATGGAGGACGGCCGCATCCTGGAGGAGGGCACGCCCGAGCACTTCTTCGATAACCCCGAGAACCCGCGCTGCCGCGAGTTCCTGTCCAAGATTCTGCACTAGGCGCGGTGATGGACATGACGGATATGACGAGGGCGGCCGTGTCGCGCCGTCACTTTTTGCAGCTGGCGGGCGCCGGCATGCTCGCGCTGACGGGGACCGCGCTCACCGGTTGCGGCAACTCCACCAGCGGCGAGGGTTCCGACAAGGGATCCAAGCTTGCGGCCATCAAGTCGCGCGGCCATCTGAATGCCGGTGTCAAGAAAGATGTTCCCGGCTACGGCTATTACGACACCGCCAAAGGCCGCTTTGAGGGCATGGAAGTCGATTTGTGCTACCAGATCGCCGCCGCTGTCTTTGGCGTGAGCTACAAGGAAGCCCGTGCCCAGGAGCTTGTCGAGTTTACCGACGTAACGCCCAAGACACGCGGCCCGCTGATCGATAACGGCCAACTCGACGTGGTCGCGGCGACCTACACCATCACCGACGAGCGCAAGAAGAGCTGGGATTTCTCGACGCCGTACCGCACCGACTACGTGGGACTCATGGTCAAGAAGCGTTCGGGCTTTACCTCGATTGAGGACCTGGACGGCAAGGTCATCGGCGTGAGCCAGGGTGCCACCACGCAGGGCCTGATCGAGCAGATGATCAAGGACAACGGCTTTAGCTGTAAGCCCGAGTTTAGGGCTTTTAGTGGCTATCCCATCATCAAGAGTTCGCTCGACGCCGGCAATATCGACGTCTTTGCCATGGACCGCTCCACGCTGGCCGGTTACATGAACGAGACCGTTGAGCTGTTGCAGCCCGAGGTCAAGTTTGGCGAGCAGGGCTACGGCGTGGCGACCAAGAAGGGCTGCGACCTTTCGGCCGTGGTCGATCAGGTGATTTGCGATCGTCTGGCCGACGGCTGGCTCGACCAAGAGGTCAAGACCTGGGGTCTTGTATAGGCGCATCGTCCAAGGAAGGAATCAAATGCTCGAAGGATTATTTGACGCCGACCGTTGGTCGACGACATTTCAAAACATGGGGCCCTTCTGGGAGGGCTTTGGCGTGACGCTACAGGTGGTCGTTGCCGGTCTGCTGCTGTCGCTGGTGCTGGGCACGCTGCTGGGTGTGTTCTCTACCACCCGTTCGCGCGTGCTGCGCGCCATAAGCCGCGTGTACGTGGAGTTTTACCAGAACACCCCGTTGCCCGTGCAGGTGCTCTTTATGTACATGGCTGGTCCGCAGTTTTTGCAGGCCATAACCGGTGCCGACCAGCCGGTGCGCATCGCGCCGTTCGTGCTGGGCTTCTTGGGCGTGGGCCTGTATCACGCGGCCTACATCTCGGAGGTTATCCGCACCGGTATCGAGGCGGTTCCGCGCGGTCAGATGGAGGCGGCGCAGAGCCAGGGCTTCACCCGTGCGCAGGCGTACTGGTACATCGTGCTGCCCCAGACATTCAAGATCATTCTGCCGCCGCTGTGTAACCAGGCACTCAACCTAGTCAAGAACACGTCGGTGCTGGCGCTTGTGGCCGGCGGCGACCTTATGTACCGTTCAGACAACTTTGTGAGCCTGTACGGTTACCTGCAGGGATACATCGTCTGCTGCCTTATGTACTTCATCATCTGCTTTCCGCTCGCCATGCTGGTGCAGTGGCTCGAGCGCCGCTCCAAGGAGCGTCCGCGCGGCGTGAGCCTCGCCGAGCTGGGGCTCGACAACGTAGAGGAGGCCTAGCGCATGGAAATCTTCAACGCGACCAACCTGCTCTACATTTGGGGCGGCTTTGTTAAGACGATCGAGATCTCGGCGCTGTCGATTTTTTTCTCGCTCATCTTTGGCACGGTGCTGGCGCTCGTTAAAAGCTATGCGCCCCGCCCGTTTCGTATTTTGGTGAGTGCCTACATCGAGCTGTTCCGTTGCACGCCGAACCTGCTGTGGATCCTGTTTATCTACTTTACGGTGCAGGGTTTGGACATTGTGATTTCGACCATCGCCTTTACGCTGTTTACCAGCGCTGTTATGGCCGAGATTGTGCGCGGCGGCCTCAACTCGATTCCGCGCGGCCAGTTTGAGGCAGCGCAGAGCCAGGGCTTTGGCTTCTTTGCCACCATGCGCTACATCATTCTGCCGCAGACATTTAAGACGATCATTCCGGCGCTGTTTAGCCAGTGCACGACCGTCATCAAGGACAGCTCGTATCTTTCGGGCATTAACGTGGCCGAGCTCATGTACACGGCAAACGTCGTGATGGCCCACGCGATCGACCTGTCGCAGGTGCTTATGCTCTACGGCCTGGTGTTTGCGATGTACTTCGTGCTCAACTTTGGTATCTCGCTGCTGGTGAGGGCATATCAACGCCGCATCGTGGCCGCATAGTCCTGCTTCCCCAAGCACGGCACCTTGCCCCTCAATCGTCGCTTGCGTACATTTAGTACGCGGCGCTCCTCTTTCGGGGCAATCTGCCGCACTTGGGAAACCAGGACGGTCGTAAGTGACAAAATGGGAATCAGGAATTGCCTTTTCTCATTTGTTAGAAAGGAATCGCGATGAGCGATCTGGAGAACAAGAAGAATCCTGTGGTCATTACCATCGCGCGCGACTTTGGCGCCGAGGGCCACGAGATTGGCCGCATGCTTGCCGACGAGTTGGGGATTCCGCTGTACGATAACGAGCTGCTGGTACGTGCGTCGCTGCGCGCGGGCGAGTCGCTCGACAAGATGGCCGCCTACGACGAGCGTCTGGCCGTGGAGAACATGGCGTTCCTGCCCGACCGCTACGACGCGCGTTCGTACTCGGACAAGTTGTTCCAGAAGATGAGCCAGGTGATTTTGGACCTGGGCGAGACCGAGAGCTGCATTATCGAAGGCCGCCTGTCCGATTACCTGCTGCGTAACAACCCCAACCACATTGCCGTGTTGGTGACCGCTCCTTTTGAGGACCGCGTCGAGATTGTGCGCAAGAAGCGTGGCCTTAATAAAAAGAAGGGCGCCAAGCTGGTCAAGCAGCAGCAGAAGGCGCGCGAGGCGTTCTATAAGCGCTACAGTGCCGGAAAGTGGAAGATGACGAGCGGTAAGGACATCGTCGTCAACCGCGCCAAGCTGGGCCGCGAGGGCTGCAAAGACGTTATCGCCGCTGCCTACCGCTACAAAGTAGCGCAGCTCGAAGACTAACCGACCAAAACCACCACAAAGGGGACAGGCACCTTTGTGGTGGTTTTTGTTTTAGGCCGAGGGGAAGGCCTTGGCGGCAGTGCCTATCCTCGGCTTTTGCATAGTCTCGATCTGTAACACCAAGCCAGCGAAAATGGCTCTAACTGTTACAGATTTAGATGAACCGTTCGGCCGTCAGCCCAACGTCTTGATCTGTAACACCAGGCGGCATATTTGGTCTCTAACTGTTACAGATTGAGATGCGGCGTGGGCGGCCGGCACAATATCTCGATCTGTAACAACTGCAGGGCTCAACGGACTCCAACTGTTACAGATTGAGACAAAACGATCAGGCAAGTCCAAAACCACCACAAAGGTGCCTGTCTCCTTTGTGGTGATCTGGGGTCTGGCATAGAAAAAGTCCCCGCCGGGCGTGTGCTCGACGGGGACTTTGCCGTTTGATGGCTAGCGCTGTGGGTGATTACTCGCCCAGCAGGCTCTTGGTGATGGAAGCGGCGGCCTTCTTGCCGGCGCCCATCGCCAGAATGACCGTAGCGGCACCGGTGACGATGTCGCCGCCGGCCCAGATGCGGGGATCGGTGGTCTGGCCGGTCTCCTCGTCGGCAACGATGTAGCCCCACTTGTTGAGCTCCATCTTGCCGCCGATCTTGGCAGCGAAGGGGTTGGCGTTGGTGCCGATAGCCGAAATAGCGACGTCGCAGGGGATCTCCTCGATGGCGCCCTCGATGGGCACCGGGCGACGACGGCCGGACTCGTCGGGCTCGCCGAGCTCCATCTTCTGGACCTTGACGGCGCACACGGAGCCGTCCTCGCCAGCGACAAACTCGAGCGGGGAGACGAGCGGCAGAACCTCGACGCCCTCGGCCTTAGCATGGTGCAGCTCGGCGCGACGGCAGGGCATCTCGTCCTCGGTACGACGGTAGGCGATGATGGCGTGCTCGGCGCCCAGGCGCTTGGCGGTACGGACGGCGTCCATGGCCACGTTGCCGCCACCAAAGACAACGACGTTCTTGCCGTGCTTGGTGGGGGTGTCGTACTCGGGGAACTTGTTAGCCTTCATCAGGTTCACGCGGGTGAGGTACTCGTTGGCGAAGAAGACGTTGGGCAGGTTCTCGCCGGGGACGTTGAGGAACTTGGGCAGGCCAGCGCCGGTCGCAACGTAGATGGCGTCGAAGCCCTGCTCGAACAGCTCCTCGGCCGTGGCCATGTTGCCCACGACGGAGTTGTACTCAAACTTGACGCCCATGTCCTCCAGGCCGTCAATCTCGCGCTTGACGACTGCCTTGGGCAGACGGAACTCGGGGATGCCGTAGACCAGCACGCCGCCGCCGGTAAAGAAGGCCTCAAAGACGGTGACGTCAAAGCCGTTGCGGGCGAGCTCGCCGGCGCAGGTGATGCCGGACGGGCCAGAGCCGACGACGGCGACCTTCTTGCCGTTCTTGGGAGCCATCTTGGGCGTGGAGGCGAGCTCGGGGCGGTCGCCCAGGAAGCGCTCGAGCTGGCCGATGGCCACGGGCTCGGACTTCTTGCCACGGATGCACTTACCCTCGCACTGGTTCTCCTGCGGGCAGACGCGGCCGCAGATGGCGGGAAGCATGGAGTCCTCGCGGATGGTATCGAGAGCGCCGCCGAAGTCCTTCGCGCGGATCTGCTCGATAAAGCGGGGGATGTTGATGTTGACGGGGCAGCCCTCAACACAGAACGGCTTCTTGCAGTTGAGGCAGCGCTCGGCCTCGGCCAGCGCCATCTCCTCGGTGAAGCCCTTGTCGACGGGGCGGAAGTCGCAGGCGCGCTCGGCAGCCGGCTCCTCGTTATCGGGGGTGCGGGGCGACTTCATATCGGCAACGAAACGACCGTTAACTAGTGGCATGCGCAGCTCTTTTCCTCATAGGCCTTGAGGGACGCGCCCTCTTCGGAACGATAAGCGGCCTGGCGGGCACGAAGGTCATCCCAGTCGACCAGGGTGGCATCGAAGTCGGGGCCGTCGACGCAAGCGAACTTGGTCACGCCGCCCACCTCGACGCGGCAGCAGCCGCACATGCCGGTGCCGTCAACCATGATGGGGTTGAGCGACGCGGTGATGGGGGTGTCGTACTTCTGGGCGGTGAGGGTCGAGAACTTCATCATCGGAACGGGGCCGACGCAGAAGACCTGGCTCACGGCCTTGTCCTGCAGCAGGCGCTCCAGCGGAGCGGTGACAACGCCCTGCTCGCCGTAGGAGCCGTCGTCAGTGGTGATGTGGATGTGGTCCTCGTCGAGGAGCTCGCGGAACTGGTCCTCCATGAGCAGGAGGTCCTTGGTGCGAGCGCCCATGATGGCGTGCACCTCGTGGCCGGTCTCGACCAGGTGCTTGGCGACCGGGAAGGCAATTGCCAGGCCGACGCCGCCGCCAATGACGGCGCAGGGGCCCTCGGCCATCTCGGTGGGAACGCCCAGCGGGCCCACGACGTCGCGCAGCGACTCGCCGGCCTCGTAGGTGGACAGCATCTCGGTGGTCTTGCCGATCACCATGAAGATGAACTCGACCCAGCCCTCGTCACCGTTCCAGCCGGCCAGGGTAAACGGGACGCGCTCGCCCGTCTCGTTGGCGCGAACCATGAGGAACTGTCCAGCGTGCGCATGCTTGGCGATTGCGGGCGCCTCGATGCGGAACTTGAACACCTTCTCAGAGAACTGCGTCTTCTCCAGGATCTTATACATAGAACCCCTCTCTTGTTAGGGCGGCCGAACCGTGCCTCCACGGAAATGGACGGCAGCCCGAATAAAACCGTACGCGCACAGGCGTTGTGCAGACATACGGTGCAAATTATACCCTCATGGACATGCTGTTTACGTGTGTCTTCGGCGGTTGGGAAAAGTGACCTGCCAAAAAGGGACAGGTTTATTTTGGCAGGTTTTATCAGGCAAAACGACAAAGGGGGCCGGCCTCGCGCATCGGTGGCGCCGGCCCCCTATGGGGCGCTGCATATGTATGGCGGCGCAGGACTTATTGCGATGCGGCCGCGGCGGCGTTTTCGCATATAAAACCTGCCAAAATTAACATCCCTAAATGGTAGGTTTTAGTGCTTGCCGTTGGCGGAGGCGGCGCCGTTGACATGGTCGCGGGCATAGACCACGCCGTGCACGATCGCCAGGCCGGCGGCGTCGGCCGCGCGGGCACAGGTGTCCTGGAAGGCCTCGGCCTCGCGGGCGCGCAGCTGCTTGAGCACATAGTCTGCCACGGCCATCTTGCCGGGAGGGTTGCCGATGCCGGTGCGGATGCGGCTGAAGTCGCGGCTGCCCATCTTGTCGATGATGGAACGTAGGCCGTTGTGGCCAGCATGGCCGCCGCCCACCTTAACACGTACGTCGCCGGCGGGAATGTCGAGCTCATCGTGGATCACGAGCAGCTCCTCGGCCTTGATCTTGTACTCGCGGCAGAGCTTGGAGATGGGGCCGCCCGAGGTATTCATGTACGACTGCGGCTTGACCAGCACAATCTGGCGCTTGCCGCCCTCTTCCTCGGGGTCGTTGATATTGATGAGCGCGACCTCGGCGCCGGCCTGGTTTTTCCAGTACGTGACGCCGGCCTGACGTGCCAGCTCGTCGATCGCCTTAAAACCGGCGTTGTGGCGGGTCTCGGCATATTCCTCGCCTGGATTGCCAAGTCCGGCAACCATACGAATCTTAAGCGGCTGTGCAGCTGCCATATTTGTCCCTTCGTTACACAAATAGTTCAATCAACGACAAGGGCTACCGCGCCCGCCGAAGGCGAGACTTCGTTTCAGCGAAATCCCACCAGACAAAAGCACGGCCGCGGCAGAGCAAGCCGTCGGAACAGAAGAAACCCCCGCGCGACCTTTGCGAAGCAAGGGGGAGCGCGGGGGTTTCTTCTGTTCCGACGGCGATGCGCCGGGTTGCAAGGACGATGCGACTACAGCGCGAAGTCGCCGCCGACGAGCGTGGAGACGGGCTCCTCGTGGTAAACGGCGGAGATGGCCTGAGCGAACTCCTCGGCGACCGAGATGGTCTTAATCTTGCCGCCGACCTCGACGGGAATGGCATCGGTGACGACGCACTCGACGATGGGGGCGTCGTTCAGACGCTCGATGGCCGGACCGGAGAAGATGCCGTGGGTGGCGCAGACGTAGATGTCGCCAGCGCCCATAGCCTTGAGCTCCTTGACGTTGGCGCACAGGGTGCCAGCGGTGTCGATCATGTCGTCGTTGATGATGCAGGTCTTGCCCTTGATGTCACCGATGATGCCCATGACCTCGGCGGCGTTGTGGCGCGGACGACCCTTGTGGGCGATGGCCAGGTCGCAGCCGAGCATGTCGGACAGCTTCTTGGCGGCCTTGGCACGACCCACGTCGGGGGAGACGACAACCAGGTTGTCGGTGTCGAAGTGCATGTCGTTGTAGTACTGGCCAAACAGCGGCAGTGCGGACAGGTGATTAACCGGGATATCGAAGAAGCCCTGGATCTGGCCCTGGTGCAGGTCGAGGGTGATGATGCGGTTGACGCCGGCGCGCTCGAGCAGGTTGGCGACGAGGCGGGCGGTGATGGGCTCACGCGGGCCGGCCTTGCGGTCCTGGCGGGCATAGCCGTAGTGGGTGATGACGGCGGTGATGGAGCGGGCGGATGCGCGCTTGGCAGCGTCGGTGGCGATGAGCAGCTCCATGAGCATGTCGTTGACGTTGCCGCCGGCCACGGACTGAATCAGGAAGACGTCGGCGCCGCGGACGGTCTCGTCGTAGCGGGCGTAAATCTCACCATTGGCGAACTGCTTTAGCGTAAGGCCCGAAAGCTCGACCCCAAGGTACTCAGCGATCTTCTGAGCGAGGGGACGGTTGGAGGAACCGGAATACACGCGGATGGACTTGCGCATATTCTCCGACTTCTCGGGATCATTAATCGGCATTACCCTTCTCCTTTATATATCGAATGCCATATAGATGCCTTTTTGCATTGTAACCGCGCGGCGGGGTTAATCGGGTCTTGATAACGTCTTTACCGTCAACGGACACGAACCGACCACTCATCCGGTCGCGCAGGTCAGCATAGAAAAAGGAGCCGTCCCCATGGGAACAGCTCCTTTTGTGCTTGGTAAAACGTTATACCTCGTCGTCCTCGTGCAGACGGCGGCGATAATCGGCGGCCCAGCCCTCAATATTTACCTGACGGGCGC
>CABRDB010000075.1 GCA_902469555.1 uncultured Collinsella sp.
CGAGGAGCTCGCCAAGAAGTACGCCCTGGCCCCCTACACCATGTTCATCGGCTCCGGCGCCCTGTGGGGCGAGACGATCCTGTTCTCGATGTGCATCCTGGAGGAGATGCAGTGGAAGCGCACCCGCTACATCACCTCGGCCGACTTCTTCCACGGCACCCTCGAGCTCGTGGAGCCCGGCGTCCCCGTGTTCCTGTTCATGGGCGAGGACGAGAACCGCAAGCTCGACGAGCGCGTCCGCGCGTTCCTGACCCGCGGCGTGACCGGCGACACCGACATCAACATCATCGACACCGCCGAGTTCGCGATCCCCGGCCTTGACGACGAGTTCCGCGTCATCGTGTCTCCGTGGATCCTTTCCTCGCTGATCACCGATCGCCTTGCCGCTTACTACGAGACGGTCACCAAGCACAACCTCAACTACCGTCGCTACTATCACCAGTTCGACTACTAATAGTTGACCACTCATTTAAGAAGCACCCTGCCCGGGCGCATGCGTCCGGGCATTTTTATGCCGAAATTCGCTAGGAAGGGGATCGAATGAGGCAGTTTATCGTGGCGTCCCATGCTCATTTCGCGTCTGGAATCGTCGAGAGCATCGGCCTGCTTTCCGGTGAGCGCGAAAACGTCCATGCGCTCTCTATGTATGTCGACGGAAACGAGGACCTGTCCAAGGAGGCTGCAGCGATTCTGGACGGCTTTGCCGCGGACGACGAAGTTGTCGTGTGCACTGACCTCTTTGGCGGCAGCGTCAACAACGAGTTCACCAAGATCGTCCAGACGCGTCCCAACACGCACCTCGTGACCAATATGAACTTGCCACTCCTTATTCAGCTGCTGTTCGTACCCGATTCCACTCCGATCGACGAGGCCATTCGCCAGATCGTCGAGGCGGACGACACTAAGGTCAAGTACGTCAACGACCTGCTGGGGCAGGCCGAACTCGATGAGTTTTAATCGTTAGGAGCACATCATGATTCAGATGATTCGTGTAGATTATCGACTGCTTCACGGCCAGGTTGCCGTTAGCTGGACCTCGGCTCTGGGTGCCGACTGCATCCTGTTAGTGAGCGACACGGTCCTCAATGACAAGCTTCGTCTGCAGGCCCTGTCCCTTGCAAAGCCCGAAGGATGCAAGGTCGTCGTCAAAAACACCGAGGATGCCGTCAAGGCGCTCCAGAGCGGTGTGACCGATAAGTACAAACTCTTCGTGGTTTGCGAGACGATTCAGCAGGCCGGTGCCGTCGCCAAGGCGATGGGAGTCAAGAAGATCAACCTCGGCAACGTTGCCTTTAGCGAGAATGCCCGCCAGGTCTCGACGAGCGTGTTCCTCACGCCCGAGAACGAGGCCTACGTGAAGGAGCTGCTCGGCGAGGGCTATGAACTGTTCATTCAGATGATTCCGGCAGATGCGAAGACTGACGCCGCGAAGGTCATCGGTTAGGGGCCGTCATGGTTATCAAGACAATCCTGATTTTCCTTATTGCCCTTTTGGGTTATTCCGAGTGGCTGACGGGCACGAGCTACCTCCAGCGCCCGATCGTGCTCGGACCTCTGGTTGGCCTTGTCATGGGCGACATGGTGACCGGCACGATCATGGGCGCCACGATGGAGCTTGCCATGGTCGGCGCCATCTCGGTCGGCGCCTATAACCCGCCCGATACGATTTCCGGCACTATCCTGGGCGTATCTCTTGCCATGCAGGCCGGCGCGGACGCTTCGGCGGCCCTGACCCTGGGTATTCCTATCGCCACGATCGTCCTGGCGCTCGACACGGCCCTGGGCCAACCGGTCATGCTGCTGCTGGTGCACCGTATCGACAAAAACGTCGAGGACGGAGACACCAAGGCCATCACGCGCAACATGCTCATCGCCGGTTACGCGCAGAGCTGGTGCGGCCTGCTGATTATTCCCCTGGCATTCTTCTTTGGTGCCGATGCTGTTGCCAGCCTGCTCAACATCATCCCCGATTTCGTTCAGACCGGCATGGATGTCGCCGCCGCCTTCTTGCCCGCACTCGGCTTTGCGATGCTGGCGCAGATGATTATGAACAAAACAGTGGCTCCGTTCTTCTTCGCTGGCTTCTTCCTCGTCGCCTACTTTGGCATTAGCACGACGGGCGTGGCGATCTTTGCCGCGATCATCGTCGTCGCGATGACGGTTTTGGGTGATAAGAAAAAAGCGGAGCAGCCCGCAGCGGCAACCGAGGATCCTGCGATTGGGAGTGGGTTCGATGAGTTTTAAGTTTGAGTCTTCTTACGACGGGCTGATTTCCCGCGCAGACCTTAAGAAGCTGTTCTGGCGCTCGATTCCCTATGAGCATTCCTGGAACTACGAGCGTATGGGCCATATCGGCTTTATGTGGGCCCTTATGCCGATCCTTCGCAAGCTGTATCCGCAGGATGCGGACTTTAAGGCCGCCCTTAAGCGCCATATGGAGCTCTATAACGTCACGCCGTACATCTCGACGCTTCCCATGTCCATCGCCGCTGCAATGGAGGAGGTTAACGCTACTGACGATAGCTTTGACACGAGCGCGATCTCTAATGTCAAGCTTGCTTTGATGGGGCCGCTGTCCGGCGTGGGCGATGCTTTCTACTGGGGCACGCTGCGAATTTTGGCAACGGGTGTCGGCACGTCGCTGGCGCTGCAGGGCTCTATTCTTGGCCCGATTTTGTTCCTGCTCGTGTTCAACGTTCCTCACTACATCATCCGTTACCTGCTGACGTTTGTGGGATATCGCTTTGGCTCGGACATGATCAGCAAGGTCCAGGAATCGGGCATTATGGACACGATCGTCAAGATGGCCTCTATCATGGGCGCCATGGTGATCGGTGCTATGACCATGGAGATGGTCACCGTGGACATTCCGCTCATGGTCGGTGCGGGCGATGGTGCTCAGACGCTCGCCGAGCTGCTCAACGGAATCTTCCCGGGCTTTGTCACGATGGGGCTGTTTGGAATTGTCTATCTCATGCTCAAGAAGAAGATGAATCCGCTGCTCATCATGCTTGTGATCCTGCTCGTGAGTATCGCTGGCGCGTTCTTTGGAGTGCTTGGTGTCCAGTAGGGTATCCGTCATAATGAAAACAATGTAAGAGGGGGCGTCGCGCACACTGTGCTGCGGCGCCCTTTTGCCGAAAGGTGGACAAGATGGAGTATCCGCAGCTTGCCGTCATGAATATCAGCCATCGTTATTTTGACCTTGAGGAATTCTTTTCTTCGGCAGCGGCCTCGGGCTATACGTGTTGCGAGCTTTGGACCGGGGCGATGCATCTGTATGTCGATTGCCATGGATACGATTCGCTCGAGCGGGTACGGGAGCTGTCGCAGCGGTATGGGGTTCGGATTGTGGGGCTTTGTCCCGAACAGAACAACCCCAAGCCGTGGAATATCGCGGCGCGCGGGAATGAGGCGCGTGCCCGCACGCTCGCGTACTTTAAGAACGTTGTAGATATCGCGGCGGAACTTGGAGCCGAGCAGGTCATGGTCTCGAGCGGCTGGGCATTTTTGAATGAGCCGATCGAGGACGCGTGGGGTCGCAGTGCCTCGATGCTGCGTGCGATTGCCGAGCATGCGGGAGAACGCGGCGTGCGACTGGTGCTCGAGGCTCTACAACCGGTTGAGTCGATAATCGTGAACTCGGCGGCCGACACGAAGCGCATGATTGAGGCAGTTGACCATCCGGCACTTAAGGCGTGTCTGGATATGGGCGCCATGGCGGTGGCGGGGGATACCATCGACGATTATTTCGATCTGCTTGGCGATGATGTCGCCCACGTGCATTTTGTCGATGTTGCGGCAGATGGCACGACGCATCTTGCCTGGGGTGACGGCGACCGCGATATGCGCGCCGACCTGGATAGGCTGGTGGCGCGCGGCTATCGCGGAGTTGTTTCGGCCGAGACCTATGACGGGCGCTATTTTGCCGACCCCGCAGCTGCCGATGCGCAGGTAATGGCAGAGTATCGTCGTGCGATTGGCGCCTAGGTGGGGTCGGGCTGCGGCAACCTACCCTATGTTTCCAGATGAATACGGTGTGAGCGGCTGCGACGGATTTTCCCCGCAAGCACTCTAGTATGCTAAAGTACCCAGAAGACCGGCGGAGCTATGCCGGTCTTCTGCTCTATATGAAACACAGCATGAGGAGGCTCACCAGATGACGGCCACACCGTGGGGATTCCGGGACATATTGCCCGAGGAGGCTCAGGCGCGCGAGGAGATTGCGCTGACGGTGAAGGGCTGCTTCAGGGAGCATCATTACCTTCCGGTCGAGACGCCGCTGCTCGAGGACAAGGGTTCGCTCGAGGAAGGCGGGCGCATTGCAGACACGCCGTTTAAGCTCTTTGACGACGATGGTCGTCTGCTGGTGGTTCGTCCTGATAACACACTGCCGATCGTGCGTCTGGTTTCGACCTGCATGCGCGCGGCCGACCTGCCCCTGCGCCTGCGCTACGAGGCGCCGGTGGTTCGCGAGTGCCAGCGCAATGCCGGCGGCTCGCGTCAGTTTACGCAGCTGGGCTTTGAGCTTATCGGCGCGGGCGATACCGCGGGCGATGTCGAGATTGTTTCGCTGGTGGCGGAGGCCGTGCGTGAGCTGGCACTTTCCGATGCGCGCATCATCGCAGGCAGCGTGCGTCCTTTTAAGGAATTGCTCGCGGTATGCGAGGATCGTGAGCTGGCTGCCGAGGCCCTGCGCTGCGTGCACGCCAACGACTTTGTGGGCCTCGATGCCCGCGTGGCGGCAAGCGCCGAGTCCGATGCCGTCAAGGCCGCCATTAGCGAGTTGCCGCGTCTGCACGGCTGTGCCGAGGTACTCGACCGCGTGGACGCGCTGCTGGAGGCCGCCGGTATCGTCGCGCCGCTGACGCGCGAGCTGCGTGCCCTGGTCGAGGGCCTGGCACCCGAGGACGCCCAGGTGCTGTCGTTCGACTTCTC
>CABRDB010000076.1 GCA_902469555.1 uncultured Collinsella sp.
GCGGTTCCCCATATTATTGATGACGTCGACAGGCGGGGTGGTTCCCCGCGTACGTGCCATCTGAGTAACCGAGGGGAGGGCGCACATGGGAATGACGGGTGCATACGAGCGCAATCTCGATGCAAAAGGTCGTCTGTCCCTGCCTGCACCCCTTCGCGAGGAGCTTGGAGAGCACGTTCGCGTGTTCAAAGCCCTGGATGTCGATGCTCTGTACGTGTTCTCTGCCGAGGCCTTCGATAAGTGGGTCGAAGGACTCTTCGCGGGTCGTGAGGGCCACGAGGGTTTTAACCCGCGTGACATCAACGACCAGAAGCTCATGAGGGCGATCAACAAGCGCACCACGTCGATGGACGTGGACAGCGCCGGTCGTATCGGTCTTTCCGAGTCTCTCCGCAAGCAGGCGAACCTCGACCGCGAGGTCACGGTTGTGGGCAACTACGACCACCTTGAGGTTTGGGATCGCGCCGCGGCCGATGAGGACGATGACGATGAGGCCCTGCTGGACCTCTTCTTCTCGTAAGGGCAAGGCACGGGTAACGGATGGAGCGTGGGATCTTGACACAAGAATATCGGCATGAACCTGTCATGCTCGGCGAAGTGCTTGAGTCGCTGCGGCTAAAGAGCGGCTCCGTTGTCTGCGATTGCACCCTTGGCGGTGCCGGCCATTCGGTAAAGATGGCCGCGCAGGTGGGGGAGACGGGCCTTTTGCTCGGCGTCGATCAGGACGACATGGCCCTCGAGGCCGCTGGTGCCCGTCTGGACCGCGAGGTTCCCGGCGTTCCGCACCAGCTGCTGAAGGGCAACTTCGGCGACTTGGACGAGCTGCTTTGCTCGGCCGAGGTGCCCGGGGTCGATGGCTTCCTGTTCGATTTGGGCGTTTCGTCACCGCAACTCGATATCCCTGGCAGGGGCTTTTCGTATAACGAGGACGCCCCATTGGACATGCGGATGGATCCGGGTAATAACACCTTAAACGCAGCTGAGGTCATCAACACCTATAACGAACACGACCTCGCCCGGATTCTACGCGTCTACGGAGAAGAGAAGTTCGCCTCGCAGATTGCGCGCGAGATCGTGCGCCGCCGCGAGCAAGAACCGATCGAAACCACCGGCCAATTTGTCGAGATCATCAAGGCGGGTATCCCGGCTGCCGCTCGTCGGCATGGCGGACACCCGGCCAAGAAAAGTTTCCAGGCCATTCGCATCGAGGTCAATCACGAGCTCGATGTGCTCGAACGAGGGCTTGATGCCGCCACCAGGTGGCTCAACCCGGGCGGACGTATCTGCGTCATCTCGTATCACTCGCTCGAGGACCGTATCGTAAAGAACCACTTTAAGGAGATGAGCCAGGGGTGCACGTGTCCGCCGGAGATTCCGGTGTGCGTGTGCGGCAACGTGCCGATACTCAAGGTCATCACCCGCAAACCCTTGGTTGCCCAGCCTGATGAGGTTGAGCGCAACCCTCGGGCGAGATCAGCCAAAATCCGCGTGGCGCAGCGTCTGTAGGCGCGACCGCGCGATATTGGACCTCCCGCTCGCACCATAAACGAAGCTTAAACACACTACCAACGTACTCGGGATGGGAGGCGGCATATCATGGGCTACAACACTTCAAGCGCAGCACTCGCCTATGATATGAACGCCATGCCCGCCTATCGTGAGACGCCGCAGGCCCCCGTTGCTCCCCGTGAGCAGCGCGCGCCGCGCTTTGATGTCTACACGGGCGCGGGCCGTCAGGCAAACCAGGCGGTAAGCCCGGTTTTCATGAGCGTTCTTAAAACGTTTTGCATCATTGCGGCTATCTTCATGACGATCGGCGTCGCCCGCGTGGCGCTCGCCGGCGTTACGGCCCAGGTGCTCAACAGCAACGCCGAGCTTACCAGCACGCTCGAAAAGGCGACCGATGAGAGCTCCGACCTGGAGGTCATGCATTCGGTCTATGGCGCCGACACGCGCATTCGCGACCTTGCGGGCGCTTATGGCATGGTGGAGCCCAGCGAGAGCGTTACACTTGACTTTTCGCAGGATGCAGCCGCGGGCGCCAACGCGACCGCGACCGCTCAGTAGCAAGACGGTAGCTGAGTATGACAAATGACTATCGCCGCGGTTCCGATGGGGGCCGCGGTTCTGGACGTCCCTCGTCGCGGGGACGTTCTGGTTATCAAGGAACGGGTCGGCAATCTTACAACGCCGGGCGGTCCCGTGGCAACGACCCGGCGTCGCGACTTCGCGGCTCGGGCGGCCCTCAAGTGCATAACACCAGGTCGCGCAAGAGTTCGTCGACCGAATGGCTCACAGGCGCGCCTCTGCCTCGCCGCAAAGCCGTCATGGGCTTCATCGGGCTTGGCTTGGGCTTGGGCGTCTTTCGCCTTGCCGACTATCAAATTGTCGAAGCCGATAAACTGCGCGAGCGTGCCGATGCGCGCCGCCTGCTTGCGCAGACCCTCTATGCCAAACGCGGCACCATCTACGACCGCAACGGCAACGTGCTGGCGTCGTCGGTCGAATGTCGCAACATCGCCGTGAACCCGCAGCTTGTCGAGGATGTTGACAAGACGGTGTCGGCGCTGGTCAAGGCAGCTGGAATCGATAAAAAGACCTGCCGCAAGCTCGTTGAGTCCGATGGAACCTGGGTGTATATCAAGCGCCAGGTGGACGAAGACGATGTTGCGGCGCTGGAGAAGAAGAACCTGCCCGGCGTGCTTTTTGAGCAGGCCATGAAGCGCGTATATCCATACGGCAATCTGGCATCGCAGGTGCTGGGTGTAGTGAATGTAGACAACGACGGCTTGACGGGTCTCGAAAAGCAATACAACAAGCTTCTGACCGGCACGAACGGTTCTCTCGTACGCGAGCGCGCGAGGGACGGCAGCTATATCGCGGGCGGTGCCTATAAAAAGGTGGCTGCGGTCGACGGCGTTGATATCGTGACGACGCTCGACGTCAATATCCAGCGTGCGGCCGAGGATGCCCTGGCAGAGGCAGTTGAGAAGACTAAGGCCAAGAACGGCTCGGCGCTGGTCACCGATCCTACGACAGGCGAGATTTTGGCAGCCTGCTCGTACCCGACCTACGACCAGACCGATCTGGAGAATGCCAAGACCGAGGATATGAATCTGCGCCTGGTCACCGACGCCTACGAGCCCGGCTCGGTCTTTAAGACGCTCGTGGCGGGCGCCGGCTTCGACTTGGGCGTCGTGCGATCGAGTACGTCGTTTGAGGTGCCGGCGAGCATCAAGGTGGGCGACGATACCGTCACCGATGCCGACAAGCGCGACTATGCCATGACCATGGATGTGCGCGAGATGATGCGCCGTTCGTCCAACGTGGGCTTTGTCCTGGTGGGGCGCAAGATCGGTGCGGATGACTTTGCCGCCTATGTGGACAAGTGGGGCATAGGTCACAGCTCCGGTGTCGATTTTCCGGGCGAGAGCCTGGGCATCGTCAAGGAGCGTGACCAGTATGACGGCGCCACGCTGGGCTCGATGAGCTTTGGACAGGCACTGTCTGTCTCGCCGATTGAGATCGCACGTGCCGTGGGCGGCATCGCCAACGGCGGCGTGATGATGACACCGCACTTCTATAAGTCCAGCAAGGGCGACGAGAAGGACTGGGGCGAAGGCGAGCGCGCGATTTCGGAGGACGCCGCATCCCAGGTGACATCGTGCATGCAGACGGTCGTGTCCGAGGGAACGGGCGTTGGCGGCGCGGTTGACGGCTATGACGTGGCGGGTAAGACCGGTACGGCCGAACGTGCCGACGAGAACGGCGGCTACCTCAAGGAGAACTACATGTCGTCCTTTATGGGCTTTGCACCGGCACAATCGCCCAAGGTGCTGTGCTATATCACGCTCGACGGAACGCCGAGCGGCTCAGATGCCGCTGCGGTGCCGTTCCAGTCCATTATGGCCAACGCGCTCGACGTGCTGGGTATCCCGCACACGAAGTAGGGGGTTACAATCTTTGGGGCGTGGTTTGTTGTCCCATATGAGGGTGTTCACATGCCCTGCACCACGCATGTGCGGCGCTGGGATACAATACGCCGATAGCATTATTAGGTTTACAGGGGAGCTGCAATGATAGAGATCGCCGTCAACAACCTCGCGGCCGCAACAGGGGCCCGAACCGTGACGGGAGAAGCCGATCGGGTATGCCGCGGGTGCGTTATCGACTCGCGCCAGGTCGAGGAAGGGACGATTTTCGTCGCCTTTCCCGGTGAAAACGTCGACGGCAATGATTTTGCTTCCCGTGCCGTCCAGTCGGGTGCCGGCGCCGTCGTGATGACGCGTGAGCCCGAGGCCGAGCTGGTCTCGCTGGCGCAGGACAAGGGGTGCGCCATCCTGCTGACCGATGATCCCGAGGAGTTTCTGCTGCGTTTGGCGCACACGTATCGCCTGGAGCTTGGCTGCCTGGTCGTTGGTATTACCGGTTCCATCGGCAAGACGACGACCAAGGACGTGCTCGCCGCCGTGCTCGCCAAGCGCTATCGTGTCTGGGCCACCAAGGGCAATTTCAATAACCTGATCGGCATGCCGCTCACGGTGCTTTCCGCTCCGGCCGATACCGAGGTCCTGGTGCTCGAGATGGGCATGAACCATTTCCACGAGATTGAGCGCCTGTCCCAGTCCGCCAATCCCAACCTTGCCATCGTGAGCAAGATTGGTACCTCTCACATCGGCATTTTGGGCAGCCGCGAGAACATCGCCCGCGCTAAGGCCGAGATTGTCCAGGGTATGTGCGCCGCCGGCGACTTCTTGCCGCTGCTGGTTTTGGGCGGTGAGGACGACTTTACGCCGTTCATTCGCGATACGTTCGCCCAGCCTGCTGGTATCGATGTGATGCTGGCCGGCGTCTCGGACGATGATGAGGTCCGTGCCCGCGACATTCGTGTTGATGACGAGGGCCGTCCGGTCTTTACGCTCGATTTTGGCCAGGGTGAGACGACCGATACCATGCTTGCCATCCCCGGCGTGCAGTCCGTCCCAAATGCCGTTAAGGCCGCCGCAGTTGCCTATCGCCTGGGCGTGACGCCCGAGCAGATCGATGCTGCCTTTAGGGGCCTCACGATCACCGGGCACCGCCAGGAGATCAAGCGCGCCAAGAGCAGTGCCCGCGTCATCGACGATTCCTATAACGCCAGCGCCGAATCCATGGCTGCTGGTCTCGATCTGCTGTGCTCGCTTTCGTGCACGGGGTCTCGCATGGCGATCCTGGGCGAGATGGGCGAGATGGGCGATGAGGCTCCTCGCATGCATGAGCTCGTGGGCGCCTATGCCGCCGCCAAGAAGCTCGACATGCTGGCGTGCGTGGGTGGTGAGCTGGCCCAGCTTATGGCCGATGCCGCGCGCATGATGGGCATGGACGAGGACCGCATCCAGGTGTTCTCCGATTATCAGCAGGTGCTCGACCGCATGGGCGGCGCGCTTGAAAAACATGATGTTGTACTGGTCAAGGGTTCCCGCTTTGTTGAGCTCGACCGCTTTGTGGAAGGTGTGTGCTAGCCCATGTTCGGCAATCCCTCGTATCCAACGTATCAGGCTTTTTTGGGGCTTGGCATCGCCGCTGCCATTGCGCTGCTGCTCATGCCGTGGTGGATCAAGCTACTTAAGGTCGAGGGTATCGGCCAGCAGGTTCGTGCCGACGGCCCCAAGCGTCATTTGGTTAAGCAGGGAACGCCCACCATGGGTGGCGTTGTCATTCTCGTCGCGATTTCGCTGACCTGCCTGCTGATGGGCAAGCTCACCACCGAGCTCGTGCTCGTGCTGCTCGCCACGCTGGCGACCGGCGTGCTGGGCCTGATCGACGACCTGACCTCCGTTACGCATGGGCGCTCGCTCGGTCTGACGCCTCATGCCAAGATGATCGGCCTAACCATTATCTGTGTCACCTTTACGGTACTTGCCGTTAACTGGTGCGGCGTCGCCCCCGAGATTCGTTTTCCCGGCGGCCTGACGATTGACCTTGGCGTGCTTTCGACCACCATCTGCGGCCTTTCGTTCCCGTGGCTCTACATTGTCTTTTGCTGGCTGATGATCGCCGGTCTTTCTAATGCCGTGAACCTGACCGATGGCCTTGACGGTCTTGCTGGCGGCACCTCCATGATTGCCATGCTCGCCATGGCTGCCATGGCGTTTTTGCACGGAGACGTGAACCTGTCCATCTTCTGCACCGCGTGTGCCGGTGCCTGCTTGGGCTTTCTGTGGTTCAACTGCTATCCGGCGAGCATCTTTATGGGCGATACCGGCTCGCTTGCCCTGGGCGCCGCGTTTGCCTGCACGTCCATCATGACCAACACCGAGGTCGTCTCCCTCATCATCGGCGGCCTGTTTATCGTTGAGACCCTGTCGGTCATGATTCAGGTTGTCTACTTCCACTTTACGCACAAGCGCGTCTTCCTTATGGCGCCCATCCATCATCATTTCGAAAAGAAGGGCTGGGCCGAGACCAAGGTCGTCATCCGTTTTTGGATTATCGCTGCTGCCTTTGGTGCCGTTGGCCTTGCTCTGTTCTTCCAGTTGGGATAGTGGTCTTTCATGTCTCTTGCTGATGTCTTTAGCCTGCTCGTTTTGGGTCAGGGCAAATCCGGTCTCGATGTCGCCCGCTGGGCGCTGGCACATCCCGAGCGCGTAAGCGCCGTTACCGTGTATGGCGGCGGCACCTCTGAGCCCAATGACGCCACGCGTGCGCTCGAGGCTGCTGGTGCGTCGTTTGTCTATGGGGCCGAACAGGTCGAGGGCGCCTATGACGTGTGCGTGACATGCCCGGGTATTTCGGAGTTCTCGTCCTTCTTTAAGGCGGGGCGTGAGCATGCCGCTCAGATTATGGGCGAGCCCGAGTTTGCCTATCGCTTGTCTCCCCAAAATTGGATTGCCATCACGGGCACCAACGGCAAGACAACTACCACGTCGCTGACTGATTATCTGCTCAAGGCTGCCGGCGAGGCCAGCGTTGCTGTCGGCAACATCGGCGAGCCGCCGGTCAACGAGATTGACGGCCGAGCCCACAACGAGTGGTTTGTGGCTGAGCTCTCGAGCTATCAGATTGCTACGACCACCGAGCTCCACCCCCGCGTGGCGGTGCTGCTCAACATCACTCCCGACCACTTGGGCTGGCATAAGAGCCATAAGAACTATGCGCTTGCCAAGGTCAAACTGTTTGACAATATGGTCGATGACGATCTGGTGGTTGTCGACGTCGAAGACGCCGGCATTCACGAGTTCGATGAGTACATCTACACGCCGGGTCGTCGCATCTGCAAGGTTGCCTTTGACGAGCCTGAGGGCGAGGATGCCGCCTTTGTGCGCGATGGCAAGATGATCGTGCGTCTGAAAGGCGTCGAGACCCCGCTCATCGCTACATCCGAGCTCAAGATCTCGGGCCATCACAATGTTATCAATGCCCTGTGCGCTGCCACGGCTGCCTTGGCGGTCGGTGCCGATGTCGATGGTGTCTGCCGCGGTCTTGCCTCGTTCCAGCCGCTCGAGCACCGCGTGGAGCCATGTGGCGAGATTGACGGCGTGCGCTACGTCAACGATTCCAAGGCGACCAACACCGATGCGGTCGAGAAGGCACTGACGGCATTTCCCGATGACGACGTGATCTTGCTGCTCGGCGGCCACGATAAGGGCACGCCGCTCACGGACTTCGCGCGCGTCGTTATGGACAACGTGCGCTCGGTCGTCTGCTTTGGCGATGCGCGCGAGCGCTTCACCGCCGCTATGGACGAGGCTGATGTCGATGGCGATGTGGATATCGCCCAGGCGGATGACCTGCGCGACGCCGTGGACGTTGCCCGTTCGCTTTCGAGCCGTGGCGATGTGATCTTACTTTCTCCTGCCTGCTCTTCGTTCGATGAGTTCTCGGGCTATGAGGAGCGCGGCCGCGTGTTTAAGGACTACGTGGCTCAGCTTGCCGCTACAGCGAAATCACAAATGGAATAGGGGTTGCGGTGAGAGAGGAGAGCCCCCGACAAGGTATGAGGAGGCCCGACTCGGACCGTGCTTCCTCACGTCGCACCACACCGCGTTCCAGCCGCGGTGGGCAGTCGTTTAGCGAACGCTATATTGCCGGCGTTCCCGCCCGTATCATGCGCCCCCGTTTGATATTCATGGCCTGCCTGTTTACCTTGGTATGTTTTGGCCTGCTGATGGTGTACTCGGCGTCTTCGGTCGAGGCGCTGCACGAGAATGGCTCGGCGACGTTTTTTCTGGGTCGACAGGCCGCGTTTGCCGTGGTCGGTGTTCTGGCGCTGATTGCCATCGTGCGCGTTTTGCCGGACAGCTGGTTTGGGGAGGATGTGCTCAGGATCTTCCTCATCGGCATGATAGGGCTACTGCTTCTGGTGTTCTTGGTGGGCAGCGGCAGCCGTGGCGCCACGCGCTGGCTCAACATCGCCGGTATTCAGTTCCAGCCTTCCGAGTTTTTAAAGCCATTTGCCATTGCGTATTCGGCCATCATGCTTGATCGCTTCTTTTCGCCCGGTGGCAACATCAACGAATTCCTTCGCAAGATGGGCATCTACCTGGGCATTTCGCTCTTTCTGATCTTTATCCAGCCCGATTTCGGTACTGTCCTGATCATCCTGTTGACCCTCATGTGCATGGCGTTGTTTGCGGGTCTCGACCCCAGATTTATCATCGGCGTGCTAATCTTCGGCATTCTCGTGATCGTGATTGCACTTGTCGCAGAGCCGTACCGTATGGTGCGTATTCAGGTTGCCTTGAACCCTTGGGCCGACGAGTATGGTGACGGCTATCAGGCCACGCTTGCCATCATGGCCTTTGCCTCGGGCGGTCTGTTCGGCCGTGGCATCGGCAACTCAACCATGAAGTACTCGTATCTGCCCGAGGCGCACAACGACTACATCCTGGCCATCATTGGCGAGGAAGTCGGCTTTGTCGGAACCGTGCTGTTCTTCTTGGTGTTTGCGATGCTGATCTACTCGGCGTTTCGCATTGCCGAGCAGGCGACCGATCGTCGGGGCGCGCTCATGGCGTCTGGCTCCGCGGTCATTCTCGCAGTGCAGTTTTTGATTAACGCGCTGGGCATCCTCAACGTGTTTCCCATGACGGGCAAACCGTTGCCGTTTATTAGCTACGGTGGTTCGTCGATTATTGTGTCGCTTATGCTTGCCGGGTTGATCCTGCGCGTTTCGTACGAGAGCGCCCGCCGCGATGAGTATGACCGCCGCCGTGAGAGCTTTGCCGTTATGGACGAGAGCACCGCCGGCGTAGCCCATGTGCGCGGTGAACGACCTTCGCGTAGCGGCTTTACCGTTCTGGATGGTTCTGCATCCGAGCCGGCAGCTCGTCCACGCCCGCGAATGGCTCCGCAAGGTCGTTCGCAGCGCCCCAGCCCTCGCAACGCGGGCGGCGGATATAATCGAATCGATTTGAACTCGGACCCGTCGGCGCGTCTGCGTACCGACGACCAGGGACCGCGTGTACGAAGGGACTACCATGACCGATAAAATGACCGTTGCTATTGCAGCCGGCGGCACGGCAGGACACATCAACCCCGCGCTCGCCTTGGCCGAAGAACTGCGTGACCGTGGCCACCACGTTGTGTTCGTGGGCCAGTCGCGCAAGCTCGAGGGTCGTCTGGTCCCCGAGGCTGGGTTTGATTTTGTGCCCATTACGGTCACGGGCTTCGACCGCTCCCGTCCTTGGACGGCGCTGACCTCGCTGTGGCGTGTCAACAAGGCCAAACGTGCGCTCGCCAGTCATTTCTCAAAGGTCGGCAAGCCCGATGCTGCCGTCGGTTTTGGTGCCTATGTCGAGGTTCCGCTGCTGGGGTGGTGCAAGGGCGCAGGCGTTCCGTATCTGCTGCATGAGCAGAACTCTGTTCCGGGCCTGGCCAACAAGATGATGAACTCCCACGCCGCCCGCGTGTGCATCTCGGTGCCGGCAGCGCGTTCGGTCTTTGAGCGCGAAGGTGACCCTGACCACGTGCTCATGACCGGCAACCCCGTACGTCGCTCGGTAATCGAAGGCGATCGCGCTCGCGGCCGCAAGGCACTTGGCGTTCCCGAGGACGCTACGCTGCTGCTCGTCTTTGGCGGTTCACTTGGCGCCCAGCACCTCAACGAGCGCGTGGTTTCGCTCAAAAACGAGCTGCTTTCGCGCAAGAACCTCTATGTGTTGCATTCGACGGGTGCCGACGGCTTTGAGGAGACCGAGCGCGCTTTGGCGCTGACGCCCGAGGAGGCGAAGCGTTACCGCGTCCAGCCTTACATCGACAACATGGGCGATATGTTGGCTGCTGCCGATTTGGTGCTCTCGCGTTCGGGCGCATCGAGCGTGGCCGAGATCGCTGCGCTCGCCGTGCCCTCGGTGCTCGTGCCGTATCCGCATGCGACGGCCGACCACCAAACCACCAATGCCCGGTATCTGGTCGACGCCGGGGCCGGCGTGCTCTGCGCCGATGCCGATATCGACGGTTCTGCCTTTGCCGATGAACTGCTGCACCTGGTCGATGACGCGGCGGCGCGCGACGCCATTCGTCAGGCGGCGCGTGGTCTGGCTCAGGATAGGGCCGCCGCTCTTCTGGCGGATGCGGTAGAGGGTTTGCGTTAGTTAGACGGGATATCGTCGGTCGCCCTCGCGCTGATGCGGTAGGTGCGGTACAGTTAACGGGTTACAGGCAGTGTTTACGCAAGGAGTACACGAGCACATGGCTGATTCCCAGACTGCAACCTCCGCGCCCGAGTTTAAGAGCGCCCACTTTATCGGTATCGGCGGCGCCGGCATGAGCGGCATCGCCCTCGTTCTGCACGAGCGCGGTTATGCCGTTACCGGCTCCGACCTTAAGACGTCACGTTATATCCGCCAGCTTACCCGCGCTGGTGTGAAGGTACATGTGGGCCATGAGGCCGCGACGATCGACGAGGTCAAGCCCGACGTGGTTGTTGTCTCCACCGCTATTCCGGAGTCCAACCCTGAACTCGTGCGCGCTCGCGAGCTTGGTATTCCCGTGTGGCCCCGTGCCAAGATGCTCTCTGCCTTGGGCCACGGCTACACTACCGTCGCTGTTGCCGGCACGCACGGCAAGACCACCACGTCTTCGATGTGCGCCACCATGCTCGACCGCATGGGTCTGGATCCGAGCTTCCTGATCGGTGGCATCGTCGAGGGCTATGACACGAACGGCAAGAACGGCTCGGGCGACTACTTTGTCGCCGAGGCCGACGAGTCCGACAGCTCCTTCCTGTTCCTGAACCCCAACGTGGTCATTGTGACCAACGTCGAGGCCGACCACCTCGATCACTACTCGGGTATCGAGGAGATCGAAGCGACTTTCGCCAAATTCATGAGCCTGGTGGGCGAGGACGGCACCGTCATCGTCTGCGGTGAGGACCCGCATCTGGTCGAGCTCGCCAAGTCGACGGGCCGTCACGTGCTTTCCTACGGCTTTGCCGAGAGCAACGACATCGTCTGCATGCACCCGGATGTCAAAGGCATCCAGAGTGACTTTATCGTTCGCTTTGAGGACGGCACTGAGCATGCCGTGGAGATCAAGAGCAATCCCGGTCGCCACAACATGCTCAACGCCACGGCGGTGCTCACCGTCGCCCATGTCCTGGGCCTTGACATCGACGCCGCCGCCAAGGCGCTCTCGAGCTTTGAGGGCGTCCGCCGTCGCTTTACCCACGTGGGCGATATCGATGGCATCACCGTGGTCGATGATTACGGCCATCACCCCACCGAGATCAAGGCGACGCTTGCTGCCGCTTCGTCGCTGGGCTACAAGCATGTCGACGTCGTGTTCCAGCCGCACCGTTATTCGCGCCTGCAGGCCCTGTGCGACGACTTTGCCGATGCATTTGCCAATGCCGATAAACTGCTGCTGATTGATGTGTTCTCGGCTGGCGAGATGCCCATTCCGGGTGTTACCTCTAAGATGCTCGCCGATACCGTGCGCGCCAAGCATCCTGGCAAGGAGGTCGTGTACTGCTCCAGCCGTCTTGAGCTCAATCAGGAGCTCGAGCAGATGGTGGGCGAGGGCGATCTGCTGCTCACTATGGGTGCCGGTGACGTTACGACCGTCGGTCCCGAGTTCATTGAGTATCTGACTGCCAAGAAAGACGCTTAAGTCTAATGGGTCTGTTTAACGCCGTCATGGCGCTCTCGGGCATGATCGACACGGATGTGATCGAGGACGAGCGCCTTGCGCGTCATACGAGCTATCGTATCGGCGGCAAGGCCGACCTCTTTGTGACGTGCCATAGCTATCATGCCCTCCGCCGCGCCGTGGCGGTGCTCGATCGCGAGCAGGTGCCGTGGGTCATCATCGGCAAGGGCTCCAATCTGCTGGTTGCCGATGGCGGTTATCGCGGCGCCGTCATTTCGCTCGGACGTGAGTTTCAGCGCACGGTTGTTGCCGATGACGGTTGTACGCTGACGGTCGGTGCGGGCGTGATGTTTGCGCGCCTGGTCAACGATGCCCTGTCGCGTAGCCTCTCGGGCCTTGAGTTTGCCGTTGGCATCCCTGGCTCGGTTGGCGGTGCGATATCTATGAATGCCGGCACACGGACCGAGTGGATTGGCTCGCTGGTTGAGGATGTCGTAACGTTTGACCCGGCATCCGGTATCAAGCATTATGCGGGGTCCGAGATCACTTGGGGCTACCGCGAATGTAGCCTTCCCCGCAATGAGATTATCCTCGAGTGCGTGCTCAAGCTTAAACCGGCGCCCAAGGCCGACATTCGCGAGCGCATGGAGCGGTACCTGACGAGGCGCAAGCGTACGCAGCCCATGGGTCGCGCATCCTGCGGGTCGGTCTTTCGCAACCCGCCCGATGCGAGTGTGGGCAAGCTTATCGAGGATTGTGGATTAAAGGGTTTTTCGATTGGCGGCGCGGAAGTTTCGCCCGTTCACGCTAATTTTATCGTTAATAACGGAACTGCCTCGGCCGATGACGTTGCCGCGGTTATCAGACATGTGCACGGAAAGGTGAGGGAGGCGTATGGCATCGAGCTCAGACCGGAAGTTAAATTCCTCGGCTTCTAGAGCATCGAAACCCACCTTCCGCCGCGCCGGAGGGCGTTCCGGCGCGCCTGCCAAACCTCAACGCAATACCGTCGCGCACTCTAAGTCTGTCGGGCATGCTCGACAGACCAGTCGTCCGGTTGTCGGCTCGCAGCTCGGTAATCGTCCGGCCGCAAAAAAGTCCTCGCGTCCCTCGGTGACGTCAAAGCCTGTTATGGGCGCCAAACCCGCCCGTCCCATGGCAACTCCTAAGCCCTCGACGGGAACTAAAGCGCCGCGTCCAGGTCGCACGCTGGGCGCATCGAAACCGCGCTCGCTGACATCGGTGCCGGCTACCGCCAAGAAGCCTTCGGGTAAAAAAAGCGTCAACCCGTTGTCTTCACTTGGGGCGATGGTAAATAAAACATCAGACGCCGCTTCTGTCGTTGCAGGCAAAGGCAAAATCGTGGGCGGCGTTCTGGCCGCCTTGGCCGTGCTCGTCGTCGTTGCCATCGTGGTGATCAACTCTGGATTGTTTACCGCCACTGATATTCAGATTCAAGGCAGCGAGCATGTAACGAAGCACGATGCTATCCAGCTGATCGATTTGCCCGAGGGGACGTCGCTTTTTAACGTCGATCCCGACCAGATTACCGAGGACCTCAAGCAGAACCCGTGGGTCTCGGGCGTGGATGTCCAGCGTCAGTTCCCACATACGCTCATCATTACGCCGATGGAGCGCAAGGTCATTGCAATTGCCTATATCAGCTCCGATGACCTTGCCTGGGCCATCGGGGATGATGACACCTGGATCGCCCCGCTGTCGACGTCGGTCGAAGTGGATGACCAGGGCAACGTCATCACGACGGGGCAGGGCTCAAATACCCTGACCGGCATTGATGCCGCACTGGCGCTCGCTAAGCACTATGGCGCGGTGTTGTTGACTGATGTCTCGGCGGATGTCGCTCCGGTTTCCGGCCAGGCGGTGAGCTCCAAGGCCGTTAAGGCTGGCTTGGATTATGTGCGTGGTTTTTCGAGCGAGTTCTTGGGACAAGTCAAGGATATTTCCACGCCTTCGGTCGAAGCCATCTCGGCAAACCTCAATAACGGCATTGAGGTGTCGCTGGGCGATTCGAACGATATCGTCAAGAAGGAGCGCGTAGTCACCAAGCTGCTTTCGCAGGTAGAGGGCGTAACGTATATCAATGTGCGCTCTCCGGGTAACTATACATTTAGGAACGCTCCGACCTCGTAGCGCTGGTTGATGCTTTGTTGAGGGGCCATACCACGCCGTTTATCTGGTTTGTTTGGTTTTCACGGTCAATTATTTGACTGATACGTTCATAATGTGCAAACATAATACGGTTTACCTTTGCATTTACTTTCAACCTGAAGGTTAATGTGCGCAGGGGTCGACCCATGCTATGGCTATAACCTTTGTTCGGAGGACCGACATGCACGAGACAGAGATCAACAACTACCTTGCCGTCATTAAGGTGGTCGGCGTCGGCGGCGGCGGTACCAACGCGGTCAATCGAATGATCGAAGAGGGCATCCGCGGCGTCGAGTTTGTTGCCATCAACACCGATGCTCAGGCACTCGCGATCTCTGATGCCGATATCAAGGTGCACATCGGCACCGACCTTACCCGCGGCCTGGGCGCCGGCGCCAACCCCGAGGTTGGCCGCAAGGCTGCCGATGAGTCCCGCGACGACATTGCCGAGGCGCTCGCTGGCGCCGACATGGTGTTCATCACCTGCGGCGAGGGCGGTGGCACCGGTACCGGCGCCGCTCCCATCGTTGCCGATATCGCGATGAACGAGGTCGGTGCGCTGACCGTCGCCGTCGTGACCAAGCCCTTCACCTTCGAGGGCCGTAAGCGCAAGAAGAGCGCCGAGGAGGGCATTAAGACCCTCTCCGATTGCGTCGACACCATGATCGTCATCCCTAACGATAAGCTGCTCGACATCGCCGAGAAGAAGACCACCATGCTCGAGGCCTTCGCGATTGCCGATGGTGTCCTTTCCCAGGGCACCCAGGGCATCACCGACCTCATCACCGTCCCCGGTATCATCAACCTGGACTTCGCCGATGTTAAGACCATCATGAAGCAGGCCGGTACCGCCATGATGGGTATCGGTACCTCTTCTGGGGATACCCGTGCCGTCGATGCTGCCCAGCAGGCCATCTCCAGCCCGCTGCTCGAGAGCTCCATCGATGGTGCCACGCGCGTGCTGCTCTCCATCGCCGGTTCCAAGGACCTGGGCATCCAAGAGATCAGCGACGCCGCCGACGTTGTCGCCAATGCCGTCGATCCCGAGGCCAACATCATCTTCGGTACCGTTGTCGACGAGTCCCTGGGCGACCAGGTGCGTATCACCGTCATCGCTACGGGCTTCTCCGACTCCAACGTCAACCGCCAGGACGAGCTCTTTGCTGCTCAGCAGTCTCAGAGCAAGGCCGCTGCCTCCGCTGAGCCGCAACGCACCGCTCCGGCCACCAGTCCGGCTCAGGCCGCTCCGACCCGCAACGTTGGTGGCACCGAGCTTCCTAACTTCGGCAACGATCAGTTCGAGCTTCCCGACTTCCTGAAGCGCGGTAGCTTCTAAGTCGTTCTTTGCATTGTTGTGCACAGGGGCGTGTCCGTATGGACGCGCCCTTTTTATTTCGACTTTGTAAACTAGAACCTCCAATCTCTTTACGTTCCCTTTACGATTGCCTCCAGCGCAGCAGGTATCCTTTTAGAGAAGTATGACAGCCGTATAAACGCGGGCTGTAGCGGCGATGCCGCGGTACTTGTGTTATTAGGAGGCTTTAGTATGGCAGCACGTGCGGACAACGTTTCGCGTGTCGACCATGATGGAGTTACGTTGGTGGAGGGCGCGACATCCGATGTTCGCTTTGCCTTCACCGAGCGCGCCGGTGGCGTTTCCGAAGATGCGTACTCCTCACTCAACTTGGGCTCGCATGTTGGCGATGACCCCTTTGCTGTTCAAGAAAATCGTCGTCGTGCGCTCGAAGCTATGGGTGCCGCCGAGTGCGAGCACAACCTGCTCGTTCCCAATCAGGTCCATGGTGATCATATCGTTGCGGTGACCTCGAACGGCGCCGATGACCTTGAGGACGTTCGCGAGCAGATTGCCGAGGGCTGTGATGCCATCGTCTGCACGGCGCATAACGTGCCCGTGCTGCTCTGCTTTGCCGACTGCGTTCCCGTGGTGCTGGTGGCCCCTGGCGGATTTGCCGTGGTGCACTCCGGTTGGAAGGGCACGATTGCACGTATTTCTGCCAAGGCGTGCCAGGCGCTTTGCGATGCTGCCGGCTGCGATGCGAGCAACGTTTCCGCCTATATCGGCCCCCATATCTTGGGTGACGAATATGAGGTATCCCAGGAACTCATGGATCGCTTTGCCGCCGAGTTCTCTTGCATCGATGCGAGTGCCTCTCGCATGCTCGATCTTTCCGCTGCCATTCGCGAGGCGCTGGTAGATGTCGGTGTCGACGCGGATAATATCGTGGATACCCAGCTTTCGACTGTGCGTCAGAACGACCGCTTTTATTCCTACCGTAACGAGGACGGCACCTGTGGGCGCCATGCTGCGATCGGCGTGATGCTATGAGAAAGATCGTATCGGTCCTGAGCGCCGCTGTGCTTACGCTTACGCTGTGCGCCTGTTCTTCGGGATCTTCTACCTCTTCCATTACCGTCGCCGGCTCCACGACCTGCCTTCCTATCGCCGAGATTGCGGCCGAGGGCTTTAAGGAGGAGACCGGCATCGACGTGCTCGTTTCCGGTTTGGGTTCTTCCGCTGGCATCGAGGCCGTCAGCGCCGGCACAGCCGATATCGCCAGCTCCTCCCGTGGACTCAATGCCGACGAACAGGATCTGGGCCTGACTCCCATCGTCATTGCCCACGACGGTATCGCGGTCATCGTGAACGACGATAACCCGGTCGATAACCTCTCGACCGAGCAGCTCCGCGATATTTACGCCGGCAAGATCACCAACTGGAAAGAAGTCGGTGGCGAGGACCTGAGGATCCAGGTCATCAATCGAGATGAGGCGTCCGGCACGCGTGAGGCCTTCCGCACCATCGTGATGGACGGCACCCCGTTCGATCGCCGCTCGGCCGTTCTTTCGGGCACGGGCCAGGTGCGCGACGTGGTATCTCGTTCGCGCGGTGCCATTGGCTACATTTCGCTGGGCTTCGTCGATAGCCTCAACGCCAAGACCTCGGTCAAGGCCGTCTCGGTCAATCATGTTGAGGCGTCCGAGAAGACGGTCGCGAGCGGCGGCTATCCCATCTCACGCGACCTTTACTTCTTTGTGAAGGGTGCGCCTTCGCAGCAGGCGCAGGATTACATCGACTATGTGACGTCCGAAAAGATGGACAAGCAGATTCGCGAGGCGGGCTTTATTCCCGTCACCAACGACGAGAAGGGGAGTGAGTAGCATGGAAGCACAGGAAAACTCCCAGACTGAGCAGAATGTTCAGACGCCCAAGAAGCGCGAGCTGGCGCTCGTATCGCACGGTACCTATATCAAGGAGAAGGCGCTGCAGTGGATCTTCTTTGCCTGCGCGTTCTTGGCGGTCGTTACCGTCATCCTGATTTTTGTCTTTACCACGTACTCGGCGCTGCCCGTCTTTACCGACATCGGTCTGGCGGACTTCTTTAGCTTTACGTGGGCGCCTTCCGAGGGCCACTACGGCATCTTGTCGCTGCTTGCCGGCTCGGGTCTGGTGACCGTCGGTGCGCTCGCCATGGGCGTGCCGCTGGGCGTGGGTACGGCCGTTTACCTGGTCGAGATTGCCAGCAAGCGCGTGCGCAAGCTCATCAGCCCCGCCGTTGACCTGCTGGCGGGCATACCCTCCATCATCTACGGCTTCTTTGGCATGATCATCATCCGCCCGTTTATCGCACAACTGACCGGCGGCCTTGGTTTTGGTGCGCTGACGGCGTGGTTTGTGCTCGCCATCATGATCGTCCCTACCATCACCACGCTCACCATCGATGCTCTCAATTCCATTCCCATGGGCATTCGCGAGGCATCGTATGCCATGGGCGCCACCAAGTGGCAGACCATCTATAAGGTCGTGCTACCTGCCGCGAAGCTGGGTATCGTTGATGCCATCGTGCTGGGTATGGGCCGTGCCATCGGCGAGACCATGGCCGTGCTCATGGTCGTAGGTAACGCCCCGGTTATTCCCGACAGCATTGCGAGCCCCATCTCGACGCTCACGAGCCAGATTGCGCTCGACATGAGCTATTCCTCGGGTCTGCACCGCTCGGCGCTGTTCGGCATGGGTGTGGTCCTGTTTATCATCTCCGCCACGCTGGTGGGCATCGTCCGTCTGGTTTCCAAGAAGAAGAGGGGGTAGGCTATGTCCGATTCCGTTGACACGACGGTCGATACGACCTCGTCGCGCGAGCGCATCAAGCGTGCCCTTTCCCACGGCAAGAAGGGCCGCATCAACAAGGACCTGTCCAACAAGATCATGCTTGGCGTGTTCCGTGCCGCTGCCTACATCACCACGCTGGTGCTGGTCGCTATCATCGCCTACGTGGTCATCAACGGCCTGCCACACATCTCGCTCGACTTTATCTTCGGTTGGCCCCAGGGCGTCAACGCCGAGGGCGGTATTTGGCCCACGATCGTCTCGACCGTCTATGTGACGGCGCTCGCCATGCTTATCTGCACGCCGATCGCTGTGCTGGCAGCCGTCTATCTGGCCGAGTACGCCAAGCAGGGCAAGGTCGTCGAGCTCATTCGCTACGCTGCTGACGCTTTGGCCTCGGTGCCCTCCATCGTTATGGGTCTGTTTGGCTACGCCTTGTTTGTCGAGGCCATGGGCTTGGGCCTTTCGATGGTCTCTGCCGCCCTGGCACTCGCGCTCTTGATGCTTCCCATCGTCATGCGCACCACCGAAGAGGCCATTCGCGCCGTTCCGCGCTATATCCGTTGGGGCGCGTACGGCCTGGGCGCCACCAAGTGGCAGGTTGTCTCCAAGATCGTGCTTCCTTCTGCCTTTGGCCGTATTGCCACGGGCATCGTCCTCGCCATCGGCCGTGCCATTGGCGAGACCGCGGTGGTGCTCTACACCATGGGGCAGGCCATCAATCTACCTATTTCGCCGCTCGATTCCGGCCGCCCCATGACGGTTCACCTGTACCTGCTTGCCAACGACGGCATCAACATGAACGCAGCCTACGGCACCGCGCTCTTGCTGATGGTGATCATTTTGGCCTTCAACCTGTTTGCGCGCTTCCTGTCGCGCAAGCGTCGCTAGTTAAGGAGTCCCATGTCCGTTTATCAGTCCGCTCCCACGCTGGAGCAAGCGGCCATTACGGCCAAGGATTTCAACTTTTGGTACGGTGACTTTCATGCGCTGACGGGGCTCGACCTCAACATCGCCAAAAACGCCATCACCTCGTTTATTGGCCCTTCGGGCTGCGGCAAATCGACGTTTTTGCGCTGCATCAACCGCATGAACGACCTGATCGAGGGCACGCGCATCGAGGGCACCATGACGCTCGACGGCAACGATATCTATGCCGAGGGTGTCGACCCGGTCGATCTCCGTCGTCGCGTGGGCATGATCTTTCAGCAGCCCAACCCGTTTCCTAAATCCATCTACGAGAATGTCGCCTTTGGCCCTCGTCTGCAGGGCGTGACTAGCAAAAGTGACCTCGATGACATCGTGGAAGAATCGCTCAAGCGCGCCAACCTCTGGAAAGAGGTATCCAATCAGCTCAACAAGGATGGTTTGGCACTCTCGGGCGGTCAGCAGCAGCGTCTGTGCATCGCGCGCGTGCTCGCGGTGCAACCCGATGTCCTCCTGATGGACGAGCCCTGCTCCGCCATCGACCCCACGTCCGTCTCTAAGGTCGAGGATCTGATGGCCGAGCTGGCGCCCGAGATGACGATCATCATCGTCACGCATTCAATGCAGCAGGCAGCTCGTATTAGCGACTACACCGCATTCTTCTTGCAGGAAGTTGCCGGCGAGCCCGCCACGCTCATCGAGTATGGTCAAACCGACGCGATCTTCACCAGTCCGGTGGACTCGCGGACGGAAGACTATATCACCGGCCGCTTTGGCTGATCGGTGCGACTAGTCCCAAGCTGATCGGACCTGGTCCGGTGTATATTCACTGTGCGGGCGGCATGACCGCACCCAACTGATTGGAGTGAACCATGCGCAAACTGTTTTCCCGTCAGCTCGTCGAGGCCCGTCACGAGATGCTGAGCATCTATGAGGCCGTCGATCTGGCCCTCCACGATGCCGTTAAGGCCTATGTGACCGACGACCGCAAGCTCGCCACCAAGACCAAGAAGCGCACGCTTTCGATTGACGCGCGCTGCGCTAACCTGGAGGCCGTGTGCTACAACCTGATCGCCACGCAGTCACCGGTCGCCTCCGACTTCCGCTTGCTGCAGACGATTATCTACGTCGACTTTAACCTGCAGCGCATGACCGATAAGGTTCGCCAGATCTGCCGCGCCACGCGTCATATGATCAAGGCCGACATCTCGCTGCCCCAGGAGCTCGTCGGTACGGTCGAGGCCGAGGCTGAGGCCGTCTACCAGGTGCTGGGCTCTTCGCTTTCTGCGCTCGTCACTAACGACATGTCCATCATCTGCAGCCTGGCCGTCGAGGACGAGCCGGTGCATGCGGCGTACGAGAAGTTCTTCCGCACCTTTAACCGCATGGACACGGGCGATTTTATGGACGACGACAGCAACTATGACGACCTGCGCCGCGCCATCATGGTTTCGCGCTACCTCGATCGCATCGCCTCGATTTCCATCGATGCCGCCTGCCGTCTGACCTTCCTGTTGACTGGTCAGCGCATGAATGCCGGCGATATCGCCCGCACTGATGAGGATGAGCTCGAGAGCATGCGCGTGCCTTCGGGCGAGGGTGTTATCATGAGGCCCGCCGTCGACGCTCGCTACGTTGCCAAGGTGCCCGCTAACGAGGTCAGCGAGGGTCTTCGCTACCTGCTCGATCATCTTGAGGATGAGGACGATGGCGAGGACGACGAGGAGTAAGTAACCCCGTTCGTCGAAAGATTGTAAATACCTAAGTGAGCGCGGCCTTGCACATGCGGGGCCGCGCTCTTGCGTTAGCATGGGACTACTTGTTTGGCTGTCAGCGGAGGCGATTAGCAATGGATAACTATTTGGACTTGATGCGCGCTCGCCGCGAGCAGATTCTGGAACGTTTTTATGCGGCGCTCGATCGCGCAGGCCGTCCCCACGACGCCGCGCGCCTCATTGCCGTGTCCAAGACCGTTGGTGTCGATGAGACCGTTGCCGCCATCCAGGCGGGGTATCGCCATTTTGCCGAGAACCGCCCGCAGGAGCTGGTTCGCAAGCTCACGGGTCTGGCGGAGCATCCGGAGCTGCCCGAGGTACGCTTCGATATGATCGGCAACCTGCAGACCAATAAGATCAATGCGGTGCTGGGCTCAGCCGAGCTGATTCACTCGGTGGGTTCGCTGCATCTGGCGCAGGCGATCTCGAGCCGTGCTGTCCGCAAGATTGAGGCAGGCGAGCTCGCCGGCCCCCAGCGTGTGCTCATCGAGGTCAATGTGAGTGGTGAGGAGTCGAAGGGAGGCTTTTCGCCCGATGAGATTCGCGCCGCCGCGGGTGAGCTTGCGGAACTTGAGGGAATTTGCGTGCAGGGGCTTATGACTATGGCGCCCCGGGGGAATAAGGATGTGGCACGCCGCACCTTTGCGGGGCTTCGTGAGCTGAGGGATGAGCTGGAGGCGGCGCATCCCGATTTGAACCTGCCTGAGCTTTCCTGCGGCATGAGCGAGGACTTTGAGTCTGCCCTTGAGGAGGGCTCTACGCTCGTTCGCCTGGGCAGGGTAGTATTTAGCCCGGAGTTTGCAGTAAAATAAGGCTCTGAAGTGCGCACTGATTATCGGGGCGCCTGCACTAAACCGCGAGAGGACACAACCATGGGCTTCCTTGACGAGATTAAAAATAAAATGCACCTGGGCGGCCAGCAGGGTTACGACCAGGGTTATGGCCAGGACGACGACTACGGCTACGATGACGGCTATGACGATAGTTATCAGGGCAACGGCTACAGCGGTGCTTCGGGCGAGGGCTTCTACACCCAAGACGAGCCGAGCAACGGCCTGCTTGGTCAGACGCGCCGCGGTGAAGCTGAGTCGGTTGCCGTGTATACGCGCTCCGGTCAGCTGGTCGGCGATGACTCCCGCCATGCCACGACGTATAATCCGCCTTCGCGCTCGCAGGACAGTGTTGCGAGCGGTTATCGTCCTGGTGCCTATGACACGCCGTCGAGCTACGCCGAGAACACCCGCGCCCGTGCCGCCGCTGCGCCCGCGCCTGCACCGAGCGATGCCTCGGCCTATGCGAGCAATATCATCAACGCCACACCGCAGCTGCCGGCCTATGTCCTGCGCCCCGAGAGCTATGACGACGTGGAGACCGTGGTGCGCCGCGTTCGCACCAAGCAGCCTGTCGCACTGATTTTTGTGGGCGTACGCACCGAAGTTGCCAAGCGCGTCTTGGACTTCTCTTACGGCTTTGCCTGCGGTCTGGGTGCCACGGTCAAGGAGGTGGGCGACCGCGTGTTCATGGTGCTGCCCGCCGGTTGCGAGGTCAAAGATTCCGATCTCAAGAAGCTTCGTGCGGACGGCTACCTTAAGTAAAGACAAGACGAGGAGATTCCCATCAACATCTACACTATCGTCCAGCTGGTCAACACGCTGTTCAACTTCTATTCCACGCTTATTGTCGTCTACTGCTTTATGACGTGGATTCCCATGAAGCAGGGTGGTTTGCTTCAGGATATTGCCGCGGTGCTTGATAGCGTGTGCGGTCCGTGGCTCAACCTGTTCCGTCGTTTCATCCCGCCGATGGGCGGTATCGATTTTTCGCCGGTCGTTGCGATTATTGCGTTGCAGTTGGTGCAGAGGCTGGTTCTGCAGCTTCTTATAGGTATACTCGTGTAGAACTGACTTAGTAACTTACGTCGGGCGTGTAGCGCCGAGGCGATGAAAAAGGAGACTTGTTATGGCTATTACCCCTGCAGACATCCAGGCTCAGACTTTCTCTGAGGCCAAGCGTGGCTACGATCCTGCCGAGGTCGACGTCTTCTTGGAGACGCTGTCCTCTGAGGTTGACGCTATGCTCGCTAAGATCGTCGACCTTAAGGGTCGTCTGACTGCTACCGAGCAGCAGCTTGCCGATGCGCAGGCTCAGCTTGCCCAGGCTCAGGATGCCCCCGCCCAGGCCGTTCCTGCCGCCCCCGTGGCTGCTCCCGCCCCTGATTTCTCCGCTCAGGAGCGCCAGATTTCCGCTGCCCTGATCGCTGCCCAGCAGACCGCTGAGACCATCGTCAACGATGCCAATGAGAACGCTGAGCGTATCCGCAACGAGGCTGACGCCAAGGCACGCGAGGTTATCCGCCAGGCTCTGACCGAGAAGCAGGCCGAGCTCGAGGAGATCGATCGTCTCAAGGCTTCCCGTGAGGAGTTCAAGGCCGAGTACCTCAAGCTCATCCAGCACTTCATGGACGATGCCCAAAACTCCTTCCCGGCCGACCTCATGGCCTCCACGCCGGTCGGTTCCGCCGCTTCTCCTGCGGTGACTGTTCCCGCCGAGCCGCTGCCCGTCGCTGACCCGGTTGTCCCCGTGGCCGATCCCTTCGCCCCGATCGACAACTTCGCTGCCGACGACCTGGACTAACATTCGGCCTACAATTTAGTGCCTAGAAAGGACCCGCAGCTTGCGGGTCCTTTTTTATGACTGTACCGGGGCGCGCAACATAAAAAACCGAGCCCTGCACATAGTGGCGCAGAACTCGGCGAACCGGTGAGCGGTCAAGGATAGGTTTTAGGGCATGTCCCAAAATCTACTTGAGGAGGAAGTCGGAGAGGGGAATGGTACGGGCCTCGCGATGCTCGGGATCGGCGATGTGGTCGGCGGGATAGCCACAGACGAGCATATGATAGGGATAGACGCCCTTGGGCAGATTGAACTGCTCTTGTGCCACCTCGGGCTTAAAATGGCATACCCAGCACGTTCCCAGGCCATGCTCGGTGGCCTCCATCATCATCTGATCGCAGACGATCGAAGTATCGATGGCACTCGAGTTCATCTGATCATACGGGCGCACCCAAGCATCATCGGTAACGCTGCAAATAAGAAAGATAAGCGGAGCTCCAAAGATAGATCCATCACGAGCAAAGCGCGGCTGACAAGCAGCAGCCTTCTCCAACAACTCCGGAGTATCAAGCACCATCACGCGGGTCGGATGATTATTACAAGCAGAAGGAGCAATACGCCCAGCCTCAACAATGGCATCCACAACAGCTTGCTCAACAGAACGATCCTGAAATTCACGACAAGAATACCGACCCCGAGCCAGATCCAAATAAGACATACAAGCCCTCCAACAATTAAAAATCAAACAAACCCAAAGTAACCCAAACAGTACCCAAAGCAGCAATCAGCCAAACGCTCATCGAGGGCCAAAGTGTCCGAACGGATACCAAAGGTCCCTTCAGCCAAACCCCCATTGCGCTATAACTATCAGCCAAAGTTCCCAATGGTGGTACGTAAGGGAGCGGGCCCGGCCACTAATAACCTTTTGAACGACTCTGCTTGCAGCCGGAGTGAAAAAGGTTATTAGTGGCCGGGCCCGCGACCGCCGGGACACGTACCCCCAATTAACTGTTCTTCATGACAATCGAATCCACAACATCGGCCACATTCTCACAGCAGTCAGCGCAGTACTCCAGGAAGGCGTACACGTCGCGCCAGGCGATGACCTCGAGCGGATCCTTGCCGTTGACATGCAGGTTGCGCATAGCGTTGATGTAGAGCTCGTCGGCCTCGGACTCGATCGTGTTGATCTGGATGACGAGTTCGCGCAGGGTCTTGGACTTGCGGTAGTTGGGCAGCTCGACCATCAGGTCTTTCATGGCGCGGCAGGCGTCAGTCACCTTGTGGGCGATGACGATGGCGTCGGGATGGATGCTCTGGATGTTGGTGAAGTAGACGCGCTGCACGACGCCCTCGATACGGTCGAGCACGGTGTCGAGTGAGCAGCTCATCAGGTCCAGGTCCTCGCGCTCAAGCGGGGTGATAAAGGCCGTGAGCAGGGCGTCTTCAAGCTCATGGTGCTTCTTGTCGGCCGCATGCTCGATTGAGTGCATCTTGTCGAGCATATCGTGAATCTTCGCGGGATCGAAGTTCTCGAAAATCTTGGTGAGCAGCTCGGCAGCCTGTACGGCTAGGTCGGCGCAGGCAACGTAGTTGTCAAAATAGAACGAATCGGGTTTCTTTGCCATGAGTGGGTCCTTTCGAGGCGAAGACGGGTGTGAGAAGTATTACGGTCCGGATGGACGCTCGGTTTGACTAGATGAACATCATGAACAGCTTGGCCATGACAAAGCTGATGAGTCCGCAGGCGGGGAAGGTGAAGAACCAGGTGAACATCATGTCCTTGACGACGCCGAAGTTGATGGCCGAGAGGCGCTTGACGGCACCGACGCCCATGATGGCGCAGGTCTTGATGTGCGTGGAGGACACAGGGATGCCGGTAAGGGTGGCAAGCAGCAGGTTCGCGGCACCCGCGAGGTCGGCAGAGAAGCCCTGATACTTCTCGAGCTTAACCATGCTCTGGCCGACGGACTTGATGATGCGCTCGCCGCCCACGCTGGTGCCGATGCCCATAGTGGCCGAGCACAGCAGCATAATCCAGATGGGAATGCCTGCATCGCCGACGCTCGTCTGGCCGCTGGCAAAGGCCACGCCTAAAAAGAGCACGCCGATGAACTTCTGTCCATCCTGCGCGCCGTGCATAAAGCTCATGGCCGCAGCGCTCGCGATCTGAGCGTATTTAAAGAAGACATTGGCACGTCGCCTGTTGGCGGCGACGAAAAGAATCGAGACGAGCTTGCACAGGACCCAGCCCATGACAAAGCCCAGGCCGATGGAGAGCGCCAGGCCGTAGATGACCTTCATCCACTCGTGGACGTTGACGCTGCTCGCACCGCCGAGGGCGATGGCGGCACCGGTCAGGCCGGCGATAAGGCTGTGGCTTTGCGAGGTGGGGATGCCAAAACGCGACGCTGTGGCGCCGTAGACGACGATGGAGAACAGCGCCGCGCATAGGCAGGCGAGCGCCATGGTGCTGTTTCCGCCAAAGTCGACGATATGTGAGATGGTGTTGGCGACGCTCGCGTTAAAGTGCGTCATGATGAGCACACCGAGGAAGTTGAATGCGGCGCTCATGAGAATGGCGGCGCGGGCGGGCATGCAACGCGTAGTGACGCAGGTCGCGATGGCGTTGGGCGCGTCGGTCCATCCATTGACGAAGATGGCGCCCAACGCGAGGATCACGGTGACGGCAAGGACTGGGTTCGACACAATTTGGCCGAGGAAGGTTGAGAACGTTACGTCCATATATGGGCTTTCTCGAAGTTTGCAGACACGTTACAAAAACATGATAAATCGTATCACCTCCTGCGGGTCTCTTTACCGAGTTCTGATGGGAGAAGTGAACTTTTTGGCACTAAAATTGAATATTAGCCCTGTTGACCGCGGGTGTTCTTTTTGCTAACACGCCATGCGGACACGTGCGATTACTACGACACTCCAAAACCACAGTCTGTTCGCTTTACAACATGCAAACATGCGTTCGATAATAGGAGGCATGGAATATCGACAGACAGACGGCAAAACTCGGCGCGTACACAAGCAGTATGTGGACGTCGTGGCTCGCATCCTCGCGGGCGGACAAGTCGTGCCGGTTACCGTCTGCTGGGTCGACGGTCGCTGCTTTACGATTGACGAGATTGTCTCGTCCACGGGCTTTGGCTTAACGGTTCACGGTGTTCGTACGGCGACCTATAAGGTGCGTTTTGGCGGGCACGCGACCGAGTTGTATCTGGAGGACCAGACGCGCGAGCGGGCGGACGGCTCGCAGGCACACGTGATGCGTTGGTGGGTCTGGGCCTTTGATCGCACGCTCGAGGGCGAGCGCCGTAGGTAAGGACGTACGGCATTCGGGTACAATGACAGGAATCTTGTCAGCTACTGCGCTGTCGCGGCGCTTTTGAAAGGACGAAATTATGAACGATATTCAGGGCTATCAGAACGGCCCCATCGAAACCGGCGCAAGCCGTGCCAAGGAGATGTCGCCGCGTGCGTATAATCTTGCCATGTCTGCCCTCATCTTCTTGGGCTTTTGTGCCATGGGCGCTGGTGCTTACTTTACGAGCACCATGGCGTTTGCCCGCATGATGATGAGCGGCGCCGCCCTGCCACTGGTCTTTGGCTCGTTTATTTTGACCATCGTCGGCATGGTCATGATGTCGGCCGCCGCCAGTAAGCAGTCCGTGGGCCTGTCCCTTGTGGGCTACGTAATCTTTGCGAGCACCTTTGGCCTGACCGCGTCGTTTGGCCTTGCCAACTACGACCTGCCCACCATCAACACTGCCTTTATCGCCACGGCCGCCATCACCTTTGTCTTTGGCGCCTTGGGCGTGACGTTCCCCAAGTTTTTCCAGCGCGTATATGGCATCGGTTTTGGCATTCTGCTCGCCACTATTCTGGTTGAGATCGTGCTGATGTTCATGGGCGTCTCGCAGACCATCACCGATCTGATCGTAATCGTGGTGTTCGCCGGCTTTATTGGCTACGACACCTATGTTGCCACGACGGTGCCGCCTACGCTGCCCAACGCCGTGCTCATGGCGTCCAATCTGTTCGTGGACATTATCAACGTGTTCCTGCGCATCCTGAACATCCTTGGCCGTCGCGACTAGTGGCGAATTGCGGCGGTGCTTGCCGTGCGTGTAAATCGATGCGAAAGGCGGTCCTTCGGGGCCGTCTTTTTTGTACTCGGCGGGGTATCATGGATGGGAAAAGCCGATAGCGGCAGCGACAGGAAAGGTGACCACTTATGGCAGACGTCGACAACAGGAACCGTAACCGCAGGTCCAACCGAGCGGGTCAGCCCAATCCCAAGCGCGAGGCCCGTGCCAAGGCCGCCGAGCGTCACGTGGCAACTGTGTCCGAAGCGTGCGCCAAGGATATCGAGCGTTCGCTTGCCGGCGTGTGCGAGTTCGATGGTATGCCTGCCGGTTTTGTCGCGGCGATGAAGGCCAAGGTTCAGAGTGCTGTGGCCGCCGAAGAACAGGTTGCCGAGGACGTCGAGGGCGCGGAGGCTGCCGAGACCGAGACGGCGCCCGAGACCGAGGCAGCGCCTGAGCCTGCCGAGGAAATCGCCGAAGCTGAGTCCGCGCCTGCTGAGGAGCCCGCTCCGGTTCTGCCTGAGGTCACCGTGCTCGATGCCTCCGCCACGCAGGCCATCCTGGACAACGGTCGTGGCTATGCGCAGTTCTGCGACATGGCCGTGCTCGCCTTTGCCTCGTTCACCAACCCGGGCGGTGGCTACATCCAGGGCTATCTGGGCCAGGAGGCCACGCTGTGCGCCGATTCGTATCTGTACAACGTTCTCGATAAGCAGCGCAAATGGTACGGCGAGAACCGTCGCCGCAACATCAACTGCGAGCTTTACCGCAACCGTGCGCTGGTGGTGCCTGCGGTGCGCTTCGACCGCAACCACGTGCATGCATACGCCGACGTGATCGTGGCCGCCGCGCCCAACGTTAAGCGCGCCCGCCAGGAGTATCGCGTGAGCGACGATGCTCTGCTGGACGCCCTGCGCGACCGCATTCGCTTTGTGCTTGCCATCTGCGACGAGCTAGGTCGCGAGAAGCTCGTGCTGGGCGCTTGGGGCTGCGACAACAACGGCTTTGACGCAGAGGCCGTGGCCGAGCTCTTCCGCAAGGAGCTCGCGTCGGGCGACTTTAAGGTCAAGCAAGTCTTCTTTGCCGTGCCTTCTACGCGCTGGGATGAGGATTTTGCCAAGTTCGAGCACGTGCTGGCAAACTTCCCCGAGCGCAACGAGGAGTCCTATGCCCAGGTTGCCGCTCGCGCTGCGGCAGCTCGCGCCGCCGAGCAGACCCAGGCTGCTACCGAGGATGATGAGGACGAGGACGATTGGCGCAAGTACCTGTAATCGGTACGTGCTGACAGATAGGTCGAGCCGGCGGGAGAGGCTGCTTCCGTCGGCTTTTTACTGAGCGAGGGGCTTACGATGAAAAACGTTCTATGCTTTGGCGACAGCAACACCTATGGTTACGATCCGGCGGGCATGCGCGACGGCACCGCGGTGCGCTATGCGCAGGATGTGCGCTGGTGCGGCGTGGCCCAACGTGACTTAGGCGAGGGCTGGCATGTAATTGAAGAAGGCCTCAACGGCCGCACGACGGTACGCGACGACATGTGCCATCTGGACACCAATCTTAACGGCATCCGCGCACTTCCGATGCTGCTCGAGGCCCATAAGCCGCTGGACGCCATTGTGATCATGCTGGGCACCAACGACTGTAAGACGGTCTTTAACGTGACAGCTTCCGATATCGCCCGTGGCGCCATGGCGCTGATTCGCGCCGTCCGCGCGTTTCCGTGGACCGACGCTGCGCCTTGTCCGCGCATTCTGCTGATGGCGCCTATCAAGATTAAGCCGCAGATCGCCGACGTATATATGACCGATTTTGACGAGCATTCCGTAGAAGCCTCGGAACATTTTGGTGAGTACTACGCGCATGTGGCTGAGCAGTTTGGCTGCGACTTTTTGAATGCCGCCGACTTTGCCGAGCCGGGCGATATCGACTATCTGCATATGATGCCCGAAAGCCATGAGAGCCTGGGTCACGCCGTGGCAGCCAAGCTCCAAGAGATGCTCGGAGAGTAGCGCGACCCCAAACCACCGCAAAGGGGGCGGGCGCCTTTGCGGTGGCTTGGGCTGTGAATCTTAATACTGCCACATGTGGTTGACGGGGCCGGAACCTTTGCCCATGTCAAAGCCGGCGGCGAGAGCGCCGGTTAGGTAGGCCTTGCCCGCGTTGACGGCATCGGCAAGATCCATGCCCTGGGCCAGCGCGCAGGCGATGGCGGACGAGAGCGTGCAGCCGGTGCCGTGCGTGTTGTCGGTCTCGATGCGCTTGTGGCGGAACCACGTGGTGAGTGGATCTCCCAGATGGTTGCCCTCGTCATCGAGTGGCGCGGGTTCGGCCAGTACATCGTTGGCCTCGTTGACAAGATGCCCACCCTTAACGAGGGATGCGCAACCAAAGCGGCGGGTGAGGAGCATGGCAGCATTTTGCTGCGTGCGCTCGGAGTCGACCTCGTAGTCGAGCAGGGCCATGGCCTCGGGAATATTGGGCGTGATAACCGTCGCTAGCGGGAACAGGCGGCGGGTGAGCGCCTCGGCGGCATCTTCGGCAATCAGCCGTGCGCCCGAGGTGGCTACCATGACGGGGTCGACGACCACGTTTGTCGCGTTCCAAGCGCTCAGGCGGTCGGCGATAACATCGATAATCTCGGCAGAGGAAACCATGCCAATCTTGACGGCGTTGGGGCGGATATCGTCAAAAACGGCATCGATCTGCGCCGCGACAATATCCGGGGAGATGTTCTGTACGGCGGTGACGCCCAGGGTGTTCTGTGCGGTGATAGCGGTGATAGCCGTCTCGGCATACAGGCGGTGCGCCGTGATGGTCTTGATGTCGGCCTGAATGCCGGCGCCACCGCTGGAATCGGATCCTGCGATGGATAGAACGGCAGGTACCTTACTGCGATCCATGTTCGCTCCCTTGTTCGGTTGGAATCAAATGGGTCTATAAGCCAGCATTATAAAGATGCCCGGGCCGACTCTATGTCGAACCCGGGCGGGCGATGCAATCTTTACGCAAATGCAAGCAAATGTTCACACGTCAACAATTGACAGGCACCAGCTCGCCGCCAGAAGCGGCCGCGGCGACAGGGCTAGTCCTCCATGCCGAGGTCGATCGTGGTGCCCTCGAAGATCTTGTTGACGGTGCGGACGGCGCACATCTTGCCACACATGGTGCAAGTGCCCTCGGTGGCGGCGGGGGACTCCTCGTAGCGCTTCTTGCCCGTAACCGGGTCGAGCGCGCACTTCCACATGGCGTCCCAGTCGAGCTTGCGGCGTGCCTGGCCCATCTTGTCATCCATGTCGCGGGCGTGGGGCACCTTTTTGGCGATGTCGGCGGCGTGTGCGGCGATCTTGGTGGCCATGAGGCCGTCGAGCACATCCTGGGCGTTGGGCAGGCATAGGTGCTCTGCCGGTGTCACGTAGCACAGGAAGTCGGCACCGGAGCTGGCGGAGATGGCGCCGCCGATGGCAGCGGTGATGTGGTCGTAACCAACGCCGATATCGGTCACCAGCGGCCCGAGCACATAGAACGGAGCATTGTGGCACAGGCGCTTCTGCAGTTTCATGTTGGCGGCGATCTCGTCGAACGCCATGTGACCCGGGCCCTCGACCATGACCTGGACGCCGGCGGCCCAAGCGCGCTTGCACAGCTTGCCCAGCTCGATCATCTCAGCGGTCTCGGTGGCGTCGTTGGAGTCGTAGAGGCAGCCCGGGCGGCAGGAGTCGCCGAGCGAAATCGTCACGTCGTACTCGTGGCAAATCTCGAGCAACTCGTCGTAGAACTCATAGAACGGGTTCTCGTTACCGGTGACCTCCATCCAGCCAAACAGCAGTGAGCCGCCGCGGCTCACGATGTTCATCAGGCGGCCGGTCTCCTTAAAGGTCTTGGTGACCGACTTGTTGATGCCGCAGTGAATGGTCATAAAGTCCACGCCGTCCTCGGCATGCGCGCGCACGACTTCGAACAGGTCGTCCTTGGTGAGCTTGACCAGCGGCTTTTCCATGTAGCCGATGGCGTCGTACATGGGGACGGTGCCTACCATGAGCGGCGTCTCGTCGATGAGCTGCTGGCGGAACTGGCGCGTCTTGCCCGAGTTGGAGAGGTCCATGATGGCGTCGGCGCCAAAGTCCTCGGCGATCTTGACCTTCTTCCATTCCTCGGCGGCATCGGCCTTGTCGCCCGAGATGCCCAAGTTCACGTTGACCTTGGTGGACAAGCCCTCACCGACGCCAAAGGCGCGCATGCCCTTTTTGATGTGCACGATGTTGGCGGGAATGGCGATGCGGCCGTCGGCCACGCGCTCGCGGATGTACTCGGGGTCGCGATGCTCGCGCTCGGCGACCTCCTTCATCTGCGGTGTGATCTGCCCGGCGCGGGCGAAGTCGATTTGCGTGACGAGCTTGGGCTCGGTCTGTGTGCTCATTGGCACGGCTCCCTTCGTTGGCATTACCCATATCAGGTTTGCGGGTCAGGGCGGGCGCGCCCAGTCTCAGCCTGCCGTCTTGTCCTGCAAGCTCCCCGTTTATGTGGTGGGCTCAAGTATAGCCTGAATGGGTACGATTGGGCCAACAAGCGTGCCTGTGGGGAGGCGAACATGGAAGACAAGCATCTATATCGAGAGACACAATGGGATGTATCGGCCGAGGAAAGCCGTGCGCACCATGGCTTTGTCGCGATTGGTTTTGCGGTGCTTGCCGTGTTGGTGATTGCCTTTTGTATTTGGACGTTCGGCGGTCGTGGCGGCGTCACCTGGGGGTTTGAAGCCGACGATGCCCTGCCGATTATGACCATGAAAGTTTCTGGTGGCAACACGGTTGCCGCACCGGGCGACTATTGGTATCCGCGCGACGAGTTTGTGCAGCTGCAGTTGAGCGGCGGGTCTATTCCGGGCGAAGAAATCGAACGCGTGACGTTTGATGAGGCACTCAAAACACTCATGGTGAAGCTCAAAGATCAGGGCGATGTGCCCACGACCATGGATATCGCTCTGACGGAGTGGCGTCTGGAACCTCCGTCGGGCGTTACGGTATCCGACGTAGAGCACGTTAAGATTACCTACCAAGATGGCTCGACGAGCGAGATTGCAAAGGCCGATGGCTTGGCGGAGTAACGGGGTGTTTGGAAACGGCGGGCCTATAGTGCCTGCGCGTTCATGAAAACCAGGGTGTTTTTGTCTGAAAGCTCGGGGATGTGCCGATAGCCGATATTGAATGCGGTAAGTTCGCTTGCATCCTCGAGCTTGTTTTCTGCCATCCACCGCACCATGGAGCCGCGTGCCTTTTTGCTGGCGGTCGACTGTTGGATGGGCCTCCCGTTGCGGATGCCCTCGCCAAAGAGGCATGTGACGGCTGTGGCGTCGCCCGCGAGGTGGGGCAGAACGGCTTTGGCATACTCTACGCTGGCGAGGTTGACGATCGTGGTGTTTGAGCCTGCCGGGGCGATAGCCCGCGCGAGCTTATCGCTCCAAAATGCGTAGAGGTCTCGGGCACCGTCGACGACAAGCTTCGCGCCCATCTCCAGCCGATACGGTTCGACGGCATGAAAGGGACGAACGCACCCGTAGAGGCCGGAGAGGATCCACAGATGGTCTTGCAGCCATGCGAGCTGTGCGGAATCCATCACCTCGGGTGCCATGCTCTGGTATTGAATGCCGTGATAGGACATGACGGCAGGGGAGAGGTGACGGGCGAGTGCGGGATTGTCGAGATCGCCGCTTTTCAGGATGGGCCCGAACTCATGCAGTGTGTTGAGGCAAGGTCCCAGCAGTTTGTCACTCACGTTCCACAGCGCCTGCAGGCCGCCGCTGCCTTCATTCCGCTCGATATCTAGCAGTGCGCGGTGGAGGCGAGCCGTCTCGCGCACAAAGGGTGGGATGCCCAGGACTTCAAAAGCATCTTGTGCCGCGCGCATTTGCTTGGCGGGCGAAATGATGACCTGCAGCATGGACTCTCCTCTGCCAAAAAAAGAAGTTGCGGTGGAATACGGTCTGTTTGGTCTATTGAAAGACCAAATCAATCCGTATTCCACCGCAAGTTATGGGTGGGGTGGATTAGGCGCGCTCGAGGAAGGCTTTGTAGCCGCGGTAGGCCTCGTAGATATCGGCCTTGTTGGCGACCTCCCACAGGGCGTGCATGGACAGGACGGCAACGCCGGAGTCGATGACGTTCATGCCGTACTTGGCCATGATGTAGGCGATGGTGCCGCCGCCACCAGCGTTGACGCGGCCGAGCTCGCAGGTCTGGAAGTCCACGCCGGCCTCGTCCATGATGTCGCGGACGAGGGCCACATACTCGGCGTCGGCGTCGTTAGAGCCGCCCTTGCCGCGGCTGCCCGTGTACTTGTTAAAGCACAGGCCGCGACCCATGAAGGCGGCGTTCTTGGTCTCGAACTTGCCGGCATAGCCCGGGTCGAAGCCGGCGGACACGTCGGAGGAGAGCATACGGCTGCGGGCGAGCGCGCGGCGCAGAGCCAGCGGGCTGTCCTCGCCGGCGAGCATCATGATCTCGGCGACGGTGTTCTCGAAGAAGCGACTCGTCATGCCGGTGGCACCCACGGAACCGATCTCCTCCTTGTCGACGATGAGCGTGATGCTCGTGCGCTCCACGTTGGTGACGTTGATCTGGGCGAGCATGGAGGGGTAGGCACAGACGCGGTCGTCATGGCCATAGCCCAGAATCATGGAGCGGTCGAGGCCCATGTCGCGGGCGGGGCCGGCGGGCACGACCTCGATCTCGGCGGAGAGGAAGTCCTCCTCCTCGACGTCGTACTGCTCCTTGAGGATATCCAGGAACATCTGCTTGACGGGCTCCTTGGGGGCGTCCTTGTCGTCCTCATCGAACTTGACGGGACGGCCGCCCACGATCACGTCGAGGATCTCGGCGTCGACGGCGTCTTTGGCAGGCTTAGACATCTGCTCGCTCGAGAGATGGATCAGCAGGTCGGAGATGGTAAAGACCGGATCGTCCGCCTTGTCGCCGATATTGATGTCGACGGTGGTACCGTCCTTTTTGCAGATGACGCCCACGAGTGCGAGCGGGGAGGCTACCCAGTGGTAGCTCTTGACGCCGCCGTAGTAGTGCGTGTCGAGATAAGCCATGTCGCCGGCCTCGAAGGCGGGGTTCTGCTTAAGGTCCAGGCGCGGCGAGTCCACGTGCGCGCCCAGGATGTTAAAGCCCTGCTCGAGCGGGGCGGTGCCCAGATTGACGAGCATAAGGTCCTTGCCGTGGTTAGCGGCATACACCTTGTCGCCTGCCTTAAGCTCGCGGCCTGCGGCGATTACGGTCTCCAGGTCGACGTATCCCGCCTCCTCGGCCATCTTGATGCCGGCCTTGACGCACAGGCGCTCGGTCTTGTTCTCACTCAAAAACTGCTTATAGCCGCGGCAAAGCTCCTCGAGCTCCTCGACTTGCTGAGGGGTGTACTTTTTCCATGCGCAGGGACGCTCCATGACGCAGGCTCCTTTCGGATCGATCGTGCTGGTTGATGTACCGTGAGCCATCGTATCACTCGGGAGCGTGCGGTGGCGGGGGAGCTTGATGTGCGGTGGCCGCTGGGCGGGGAGCGTGTAAACTGGAGTGAGCAAACCGTGCCCAGCCCAAAGCGAGGTATTCAATATGTCTGACAAGCGCCGCACCTTTGCCGTCATCGACGGCAACTCGCTCATGCACCGTGCCTTCCACGCCGTGCCGCCGACCATGAACGCGCCGGACGGTCGCCCCACCAACGCAATCTTTGGCTTTCTGAACATGTTTCTCAAGATGATCGATGCCTTTAACCCCGACGGCGTGGTCGTGGCGTTTGATAAGGGCAAACCGCGCGTGCGCATGGAGATGCTGCCGCAGTATAAGGCGCAGCGCCCGCCCATGGACCCCGATCTGCATGCGCAGTTCCCTATGATCAAGGAGCTGCTCACCGCGCTCAACGTGCCGATTCTGCAGTCCGAGGGCTGGGAAGGCGACGATATCCTGGGAACCATGGCTCGCCTGGGCGAGCAGGCCGGCTGCGACATGCTGCTGGTGACTGGCGACCGCGACATGTATCAACTTGTGACTGAGCACGTCAACGTGGTCTCGACCCGCAAGGGCCTATCCGACGTGGCGATCATGACGCCCGAGAGCGTAGACGACCTGTATCACGGCATTACGCCGGCCCTCGTGCCCGATTTTTACGGTCTGAAGGGCGATACGTCGGACAACATTCCCGGCGTGCCGGGCATCGGCCCCAAAAAGGCGAGTGCGCTCATCGCGCAGTACGGCAGCCTGGACGAGGTCATTGCGCACGCTGACGAGGTCAAGGGCAAGATGGGCGAGAACCTGCGTGCGCACATCGACGACGCACTGCTGAGCCGCAAAGTTGCGACCATTCGCACCGATGCGCCTGTCGAGCTCGACTTTGAGGCGACGTCCTTCCCGGCGTTTTCTGCCGATGAGGTCTCCGCGGCGCTGGGCGCACTCGGCATTACGGCCATGCAGAACCGTTTCCTGGCGCTGATTGGTGGCGAGGGCGGGGTCGTGCCCGCTGCCAGCGTGTTTGAGATGCCAGCGGTCGTGCGTGCCACTGCCGGTGATGCCGAGGCGCTTGCTGCCGCGGCTGCCGAGGTTGGTCGCGCCATCGAGGTGGGCGAGTGGGTCGCCGCCGTGGTGGACGATGACAAGGAAGAGAGCGCGCTCTTTGGACTGACGCGCACGCTGTGGTTGGCGACGTCCAAGGGGCTCTTTGCGCTCGAGGAGGGCGACTGCGGCACGCCTGCCGCTGTCGAGGGCTTCAATTTTGCCCACGGCGTGATCGCCGGCGTGCTCGCACGCCTGTTTATGGAGGGCCGCGTGGCGAGCCCGGACATGAAGACGCTGTTGCACGAGCTTTCGCCTATCGATTCCTCTGAGCCCGAGCTCATGGACCCGCTGGCAGTCGATTCCACGCGCATCTTCGATACCGTGGTTGCCGCCTACCTGTTGGATTCCGACCGCTCC
>CABRDB010000077.1 GCA_902469555.1 uncultured Collinsella sp.
AGACATATAAGGTCGATCGCGAGTTCCGCACGAGCCGGAGAGCACTTAATGTGCTCTCCGTGCGAGTCAGGACTGTCCGAGCAGGCGACCTTATATGTCTGCCGCCCGGCGGCGGGGCTCCTCGCCCGAACCCCTCAGCTAGTTCTTCAGCGAGTTCAGCGGTGCCGGGAAGCGTCCACCACGGTGGGCAAGCACGGTGCCGGCGTTGGGGTTCACCGGCATGATGGGCGCACGGCCAAACAGGCCGCCGTACTCGACGCAGTCGCCCACGCCCTTGCCGATAGCAGGAATCACGCGGACGGCCGTGGTCTTGTTGTTGATGACGCCGATGGCCATCTCGTCGGCGATGATGCCGGCGATGGTCTCGACCGGGGTGTCGCCGGGGATGGCGATCATGTCCAGGCCAACGGAGCACACGCAAGTCATGGCTTCGAGCTTCTCGAGCGAAAGCGCGCCGGCCTCGACGGCGGCGATCATGCCGGCGTCCTCGGACACGGGGATGAAAGCGCCCGAGAGACCGCCCACGCTGGAGCTGGCCATGACGCCGCCCTTCTTGACGGCATCGTTGAGCATGGCGAGCGCGCAGGTCGTGCCTGGGCCACCGCAGGTGCCCACGCCGATGATCTCGAGGATGCGGGCAACGGAGTCGCCGATGGCAGGCGTGGGAGCCAGCGACAGGTCGACAATGCCCTTCTCGACCCCCAGACGATGGGCGGCCTCGCGGCTCATGAGTTCGCCGGCACGGGTGATCTTAAAGGCGGTCTGCTTGATCTTCTCGGCAACCTCCATCATCGATGCGGAATCGGGCAGCGTCTCCAGGGCTGCGGCCATAACGCCGGGACCCGAAACGCCTACGTTGATGACGGCGTCGGCCTCGCCACCGCCGTGGACGGCGCCCGCCATAAACGGGGAGTCCTCGACCATGTTGGCAAAGCAGACAAACTTGGAAGCGCCGACGGAATCCTGGTCGGCCGTGAGTTTAGCGGCATCGATGATGGTCTGGGCGGCCATGAGCACGGCGTCCATGTTGATGCCGGCGCGCAGGCTGGCGACGTTGACGCTGGAGCAGACGCGGCTGGTGGTGGCGAGCGCCTGCGGGATGGACTGGATGACACGGTGGTCGGCGTCGCCGATGCCCTTCTGGACGAGCGCGGAGAAGCCGCCCAGGTAGTCGATGCCGAGCGTTTCGGCCGCGCGGTCGAGGGCATGCGCGATGGGGGTGAGGTCCTCATCCTTGCAGCACGCGGCGATCTGGGCCACCGGGGTGACGGAAACGCGCTTGTTGACGATGGGGATACCGTACTCGCGCTCGAGGTTCTCGGCGGTCTCGACCAGATGCTCAGCCGTGTGCGTCACGTGGTCGTAGATCTTCGTGCACATGCGGTCGAGGTTCTCGTCACCGCAACCCATGAGCGAAACACCCATGGTGATGGTCCTGATGTCGAGGTTCTGCTCCTCAACCATGCCGCGGGTTTCCGCGATTTCTGCGGGCGTGATCGCCATCCTTGCGCTCCTATCTGCCAAAACGAGCATAATCTCATCTATTCTAACGTGCCGCACGTGCCAAGTGGCGCGTGCGGCACGTTTTGGTGCTCGGTTGTTTCCGTTGTGTTACTGCCCAAAGACCTCTTCGGCGATACGAGCGCTTTCGGCGGCGTCTTTGGCGTAGTAGTCCGCACCGATCTGCTTGGCGTATTCGGGGGTGAGCACGGCGCCGCCCACGATGATCTTGACGCCCGGAACCTCGGCATGGAGCAACTTGATGGTCTCTTCCATGGCCACGACGGTGGTGGTCATAAGCGCCGAGAGGCCGACGAGTTTGATATCGCGCTCCTTGACGGTCTTGAGTACCTCCTGCGGATCGACATCGCGGCCCAGGTCAAAGACGGTGTAGCCGTAGTTGTCGAGCAGCATTTTGACGATGTTCTTGCCAATATCGTGGATGTCGCCCTTGACGGTGGCCACGCAGATCTTGCCCTTGTCGGCGATCTCGCCGGCGGGCATCAGGCGCTTGATGGTGTCGAAGCCCACACGTGCGGCTTCGGCCGAGGCCATAAGCTGCGGCAAGAAGAACTTGCCCTGGTCAAAGAGGACGCCAACCTCGTCGAGGGCTGGGATAAAGTGATTGTTGATGAGGTCCATGGCGTCGTGGTCTGCCAGCAGACGCTCGGTCTCGGCCGCAATTTCGCCCTTGCGGCCCGAGACGACCATGCGACGAATCGGGTCGTCGTTGCCGTCGGTGCCGGCGGTGCCAGCAGCGGGCACGGTGTCGGTCGATGCGGCCTGAGCCGCTGCCGGGTTGGCGGCGATCTTGTACGGATCGGTCCAGCCGGCGTAGCGCTCGATGTATCCGGTCGAGCCCTCGTCCTCAACACTCAACACGCGATAGCTGTAGACGGTATCCATAAAGCGCTTGGAGCCCGGGTTCATGATGGGGGCGTCCAGGCCCGCGCCAAAGGCGGCGGCCAAAAAGACCGAACCCAGGAGCGGCCGCGCGGGCAGGCCAAAGCTGATGTTCGACACGCCGAGCGCGCATTTGACGCCCAGACGCTCCTTGCACAGGGACATGGCGCGCAGGATCTGCTCGGCTTGGCGTTGATTGGTCGAGGCGGTCATGACCAGGCAGTCGATGAGGATGCGGTCCGGTCCGATGCCGTAGCGGGCGGCCTCGGCCACGATGCGCTCGGCGATGGCGAAGCGAGCCTCGGCGGTATCGGGAATGCCGCCTTCGTCGAGCGTAAGGCCGACAACGTTGGTGCCGTAGTGGGCGACCAGCGGAAAGATCTCATCCATGATCTGCTGCTTGCCGTTGACCGAGTTGATGATGGGCTTGCCGGCGTAGCGGCGCACGGCGGCCTCGACGGCTGCGGGGTCGGTGGAGTCGATCTGCAACGGCAGCAGCGTGGAGCCCTGGAGCTGTTCGGTCGCCTGTTGGATGATCTTGACCTCGTCGATCTCGGGCAGGCCCACGTTGACGTCCAGGATGTCGGCGCCCTGTTCCTGCTGGCTGATGCCCTGGCTCACGACGTAGTCCAGGTCGCCGTCGCGCAGGGCCTGCTGCAGGCGCTTTTTGCCGGTGGGGTTGATGCGCTCGCCGATGACGGCGATCTTGTGGCCGTCGCAGGGAAGGTCCACGACCGTTTGGGCGCTCGTGACCGACATGCTGGGCTTGCGGCGGCGCGGGCTGGGCGTGTGGTTGTCGATAAGCGTGCGCAGGGCCGCCATGTGCGCCGGCGTGGTGCCGCAGCAGCCGCCCACGACGCTCACGCCGTCGGCGATCATGCCGGCGACGGCCTCGGCGTATTCGGGGGCCTGGATATCAAAGACGGTGTTGCCGTCGTCGTCCACATGGGGCAGTCCTGCGTTGGCCTGCACCATAACAGGCTTGTCGGTAACGGTGAGCATACGTGCAGCGAGTCCTCGGAGCTCGGCCGGTCCTTGGCTGCAGTTGATGCCCAAAACGTCGGCGCCGATGGCGTCGAGCGTGATGGCGGCCACCTCGGGACTCGTTCCCAGGAAGGTGCGACCGTCTTCCTCAAAGGTCATGGTGGCAAAGACGGGCAGGTCGGAGTTCTCGCGGCAGGCGAGGACCGCCGCCTTGATCTCGGCCAGGTCGGTCATAGTCTCGATAATAAAGAGGTCCACACCCGCGGCGACGCCGGCGCGCACTTCCTCGGCAAAGAGGTCGTAGGCCTCGTCGAAGCTCAGGGTACCCAGGGGGCGAAGCAGCGCGCCGATAGGACCGATATCGCCGGCGACGTAGTGGGCACCGGCCGCGCGGGCACAGGCGACGGCCGCGGCAAAGACGTCTGCCACGGTGGCGGCACCGTCGAGCTTGTGGGCATTGGCGCCAAAGGTGTTGGCGGCAATCACGTCGCAGCCGGCCTCGACATATTGACGTTGGATATCGGTGATAACCTGGGGTTCCTCAAAGTTGAGCAGCTCGGGCAGGGCGCCTGCCTTCATGCCGGCGGCCTGCAACATGGTGCCCATGCCGCCGTCGAACAGCAGGTGCCCCGTGCCCTCGATGGCGGCACGCAGGCGATCGTCCTTAATGCGCAGATCGTCGATCGTGCGCGTCTTGTACGTGGCACCGTTGCGACGTGCGGCATCAACGGGTGCCGCCAATGCAGTGCCGTCAGAATCATGAGTGATAAGCGGAGTAAACATCGAGGGCTCCTAATGGCTGGAATAGCAGGTGGTGTGGGCGGCGCGGAAGCGGCAGTGCTCGCGCATGCGGCAGATATTGCAGGTGGGGCGGCTTTGGGCGTCGTGGACTTCGCCTTCGAACAGGCCGATCACCGCGGTCACGCTCTTGGTGGGCATGAGTAGGCTGGTGGGTGTGACGGTAAGCCCGATGAGCCGCGTGGCGTTGAGCGCAGCCACGATTGAGCGCTGGGCCGAGAGCGGGCAGTCGCCGTAGCCGGGACTAAAGCGCCAGTTGCCGGCGAGCCCATGAACGGCGGCGTCCGTCTTGACCTGCTGGTCCATTTGCTCAACGGCGGCTTCCACGTAAGCGGAGCACGCGGCGTCGAGCACGGCGCCCTCCAGGGGATGTTGGGCTCCCGTGGTGCGCAGGCGACGCTCGGCGTCCATGCCGAGGGTGCATGCCATGAGTGCGGCAAAGCGGGCGTCCTTAAGATGACGATAGATATCGCGACCGCGCAGCTCAACGTTGGTGCCGACCAGGCGGATGCAAGGCTCGCCCTGTTCGTCGACGCCCGTGGCATCGATGGCAAATACGCGGCGCACGCCACGGGGCTCAATGTCCAGTTCCAGACGTTCAACGACAAGCTCAATACGTCGTGACAGTTCGGGCTCAATCTGCTGGCCGCCGTAACCCAGATACCGCAGCATCTCGGCACGGTCGACACGGGGATGGTGCGCAGCATCGACACGGTAAAGCGCCGGCGACGCAAGGTCGGCCGGCACTTCGATAGCGGTTGTATCGATGTGCGGTTTTTCCATTACCCCAGGCGCTCCATAATGGTCGCGGCGATCGCAGGACGGTTCATAGTGTACAGGTGCAGGCCGTCGGCGCCGTGCTCCTTGAGGTCGCAAAGCTGGCGGGCTGCATAATCTACACCAGCTGCCTGCAGGCTCTCGGGGTCATTCTCGTACTTGGCGAGAATCTTGATGACGGGGGAGGGCAGCGACGCGCCGCACATAAAGACCATGCGGCTGATCTGCGACTTGCCCATAAACGGCATGATGCCCGCGGTAATGGGCACGGTGATGCCGGCCTTGTCGGCAAGATCGCGAAAACGGTAGAAGCACTCGTTATCAAAGAAGAGCTGCGTCACAAAGAAGCTCGCGCCAGCGTCCTGTTTTTGCTTGAGGTGTTCGACCGAGAGGTTGAGATCCTCACAGGCAATGTGGCCCTCGGGGTAGGCTGCGGCGCCCACGCAAAAGCCGGCGTCGACGAGCTCGGGGATGAGGTCGCGGGCGTAGGCGTAGTCGGAGGCGGGCTTGTCGTCCTCGGTTGCGCCGGCAGGGAGATCGCCACGCAGGGCCAGGATGTTTTCCACGCCGGCGGTGCGATACTCGTCGATCTTGGCGGCGATATCGGCGTGTGAGCGGCCCACGCAGGTAAGGTGTGCCACCGAGGGCGTGTCGAATTCGCTCGAAATCATATGCGCGATGGGGGCGGTGGTGGCGCCGTTGCCCGAGCCGCCAGCCGAGCAGGTGACCGAGACAAAGCTCGGCGAAAGCTTGCACAGATTGCCTGCCACTTCGCGAGCCGTGTCGAGGGTCAGCTCGCCCTTGGGCGGGAACATCTCAAACGAAATGGGCGCGGTGCCCTGGGATGCTGCCTGCTTAAAAACCTCGTCGACGCGCATATCGTGCTCCTCTAGATGCGTAATAGTGTGATGTGTTGTAAGGATTCTACAGCACCACTGTGCCACGGTGGAGTTTCACTCGCTATTTGAGGATACCAATCAAAGATGCCTTGCTATCGGCTTTCTCTATAACAGAGCGGCTAATCTAGGCACGGACTATAAAGACTGGTATCTGATGCAAAATACCAGTTAATAGAGATCCATCCCAAATTGACTACCCTTAAACCATGGAGAGAGGTCTGCAATTTATGCAGTTGATTGGCTGTTGAGGGTGGCAACGCCGCCTCGATAGGGTAACCTCATTGATTGGTTTCGCGACAGCAACATAACGGTAATGTCGCGGAAACACGGCGAGTCTAAGCTATGACTCGTTCGTTAGTAATCAACACCGCTTCTCACGCGGTGCCGATACGAAGGGAGTTCCGTATGGCCGAACTTACTGACCGCTTCGGGACCATGGTGTTCTCTGAGGAAGTCATGAAGGACTACCTCCCCAAGGACATTTGGAAGCGCCTTGCTGCAACCCTCGAGGGCGGTGAGCCGCTCGACCTGGATGTGGCCAACGCCGTTGCCCATGCCATGAAGGTCTGGGCCATCTCCAAGGGCGCGACGCACTACGCGCACTGGTTCCAGCCGCTTTCGGGCATTACTTCCGAGAAGCACGACAGCTTCCTGGAGCCCAACCACGACGGCACCGCCATTACCAAGTTTACGGGCAAGAACCTCATCCAGGGCGAGCCCGATGCCTCGAGCTTCCCCAACGGCGGCCTGCGCGCCACCTTCGAGGCCCGTGGCTACACCGCTTGGGACCCCACTAGCCCCGCCTTTATCAAGGACGATGTCCTGTGCATCCCCACGGCTTTCTGCTCCTACACGGGCGAGGCCCTGGACAAGAAGACCCCGCTGCTGCGTTCCATGACCGCGCTCTCGCGTGAGTCTAAGCGCGTTTTGGCGCTGTTCGGTAAGACCCCCAAGAAGGTCGTTCCTTCCGTGGGTGACGAGCAGGAGTACTTCCTGATCAAGAAGGACGCTTACCGCAAGCGCAAGGACCTGGTCATCACCGGCCGCACCCTCTTTGGCGCCGCTCCCTGCAAGGGCCAGGAGCTCGAGGAGCACTACTTTGGCGCTATCCGCCCCACCGTCTCGGCCTACATGAAGGACTTGGACGATGAGCTGTGGGCGCTCGGCATTCCCGCCAAGACCAAGCACAACGAGGTTGCTCCCTGCCAGCATGAGCTTGCCCCCGTCTATGGCGAGGTCAACGAGGCCATCGACCAGAATCTGGTCATGATGGAGAAGATGAAGCTGATCGCCTCCCGCCACGACTTGGTCTGCCTGCTGCACGAGAAGCCCTTTGAGGGCATCAATGGTTCGGGCAAGCACAACAACTGGTCGCTTGGCACCGAGTCCGAGAACCTGCTCGATCCGGGCGACACCCCGCTCGACAACCTGCAGTTCATCGTCTTCCTCACCGCGGTGATCGAGGCCGTCGATAACTATCAGGAGCTCCTGCGTGCCTCTGTTGCCTCGGCTGGCAACGACCATCGTCTGGGCGCCAACGAGGCTCCTCCGGCGATTATGTCCATCTTCCTGGGCGACCAGCTTACCGAGGTCGTCGAGAAGATCATCGATGGCAAGGCTTCCGTCCATGCCACGCGCGGCGTGCTCGACCTGGGCGCCGATACCCTGCCCAAGCTGATGCAGGACAACACCGACCGCAACCGCACCTCCCCGTTCGCCTTCACCGGCAACAAGTTCGAGTTCCGTGCCTGCGGCTCCGAGCAGAACGTCTCCGACTCCAACCTGGTGCTCGATGCCGCCGTGGCCAAGTCGCTCAAGTCCTTCGCCGACGCGCTTGAGGGTACGCCCGAGGATGAGTTCCAGGATGCCGCGCTCGAGTACTGCAAGAAGGTGTTGACCGATCACCAGCGCATCCTGTTCTCCGGCGACGGTTACTCCGACGAGTGGCCCATTGAGGCCGAGAAGCGCGGCCTTGCCAACAACAAGACCACGGCCGATGCCCTGCCCGCCTTTGTTTCCGATAAGGCTATCGCGCTCTTCGAGGAGACGGGTGTCCTGACCAAGGCCGAGGCTCAGTGCCGCTACGACTGCAAGCTCGAGAAGTACAACAAGCTCATGAACATCGAGGCTACCACGATGGTTCGCGAGGCGCGTCGTACCTATCGCCCGGTCATTACCGCCTATGCCACCAAGGTCGCTAAGGGCCTTGAGACTATTCGTGCCGCCGGTGCCGAGGCCGCCATGCAGTGCGAGCAGAACACGCTCAACAAGCTCTGCAACGGTATCACCACCATCAACGACTCCATCAAGGCGCTCGACGCCGTGCATCAGAAGGCCGAAGCCCTCGATGGGCAGGAGCAGGCCAATGTGTATGCACACGAGGTCGTTCCCGCTATGGATACGCTGCGCGCCGCCGTGGATGCCATGGAAGAGATCGTGGCAGCCGACTACTGGCCGGTCCCGACCTACGACGACATCCTGTTCTACGTGTAGAGCGTAACTGACATATCGTCACGGTATTGAGCCGGGGTCCGCATCGCGCGGGCCCCGGCTTTTTGATTGCGAAGGACGCTTAGGAGTCCGTTTTGCAACTGATTCGCCCACGTAATAAGGGGTCGTGGGCAAAAAACGTCAAATATGAGTACTGTCACAAGTCCTGTAGCATTATCTATTTACAAAATATGGGTTGTTACGCAACATATGTCCAAGTACATAGCTGATAAACGCCTGCAATTCTTCCGCCGTAGGACCCCTGGCGTCTAAATCGCCTTCTGATGGCATGAAATCGCTGTTACTAAATTGGTAACAGTACTCATATTTGCTATTTTTTGCCCACAGGCCCTTGGACGACAGTGTGATTTAATGCCCTCGGGGTTCGAATCCCGGCGCATGGGTAGCAAAAAGCCCGCTACCGAATTGGTAACGGGCTTCTCAGATTCTGTGGTGCCCCCAGCGGGATTCGAACCCGCGATATCCACCTTGAAAGGGTGGCGTCCTTGGCCGCTAGACGATGGGGACAGCGGGAAAGAGTATAGCAGACTTTTTTAGCCGTTCACATATCGTTGGCAAACTGAAAAACCACCACAAAGGTGCCTGTCCCCTTTGTGGTGGTGAGGTGCTAGGGGAGGAGCTTCATGGCGGCGTCGTGGGCGGCGTGCTCGTAGGTGTCGTCGAGGGGCGTGAGCGGCAGCAGGGCTGTGGCCTGCGCATCGCCGCGGCGCTCGAGGGCGTGCGCGATCAGCCAGTCGGCGAGCTCGGGGTTCTTGGGCAGTGCCGGTCCGTGTAGGTACGTGCCGATGACGCCCTTGTAGATCAGGCCCTCAAAGCCATCGTCGCCGTTGTTGCCGGTGCCCGTGATGACGGACGTTCCGAGCGGCGTGGCCTCGGCGTCCAAAAGCGTGCGACCTCCATGGTTCTCGAATCCCACAAAGGGCTCAGGTGCCAGATCGGTTTTGACGGCTACGTTGCCGATCAGGCGATCGGAGCCGCGTACGGTTTCGGCGGCAATGACGCCCAGACCCTCAATGCGATCCTCACCCATATAGTACGAACGGCCGAGCAGCTGATAGCTGCCACAGATGGCAAGCAGCGAACCGCCGTCCTCAACATAGGATGCGACCTTGTCTTTTTGAGCGAGCAGTTCATGTGCAACCGCCAGCTGGTCGCGGTCGGAGCCACCGCCCATCATGACGATGTCGGCGTCGGTGAGATCGAGCGTCTCACCCATACGGACCTCGTCCACGCGAACGGGGATGCCGCGCCAGGCGCAGCGACGCTCGAGGGCGATAACGTTGCCGCCGTCGCCGTAGAGGTTGAGGGCATCGGGGTACAGGTAGACGATGCGCAGCGGGCGCGAAAGCTCGACCGGCGCGATGCCGACAGGAAGAGCGCTGCCGTCGGCACGGGCTACGGCGCGCCCGGCAACAGCGTCGGCGGCAGCGCCTTTCAGCCCGTCGAGCTCCTTGACCAGCGGCGGGAAGGCCGTGTAGTTGGCGACGGCGTAGAAGGTGTCATTGGCGGCCTCGTCTGCCACGGCGCCAATTGCCTGCGCGACGTCCGAGATAATCGCGGCATCGATGCCGGCGTACTTGAGACGCACCTGCATGTCGTGCGCGCGCGTGCCTCCGGCAAAGGCGACAAGACCCGGCGTGTCGGCGATGCGCTCGAAGTCGACGTCGTAGATCCACGATACATCGTGTCCGTCGGCGTCGTTGTCGTTGAGGAAGAAAGCGCAGAGTCTGCCGCCCGCCGTCTTAATGGACTGGATCTGTCGATCGAAGCCTACGGGATTCTTAGCCAGGTTGGCCTCGACGGTGCGGCCGGCGATATCCCAGTGCCCCATACGACCACCGGCGGGCACATAGGCATCGAGCGTGGGCTGCAGAAACGCCGTATCCACGCCCAACTCGTGCGCGGCAAAGAAGGCGGCGGCAACGTTGTAGACCATGTACAGGCCGTTGTAGCGTGTGGCGATGTGTGCGGCAGCCGCGTCGGGCGCAGATCCAAAGACCAGGTCAAAGCCGTAGCCGTCGCAGCCGAGCTCCACGCCCGTCACACGGCGGACCAGTGCGGGGCGTGCCCAACCGCACGAGGGGCAATGGTAGGCGCCGAGTTGACCATACTGCACATAGTCGTACTCCAACGGGGCGTTGCACTGCGAGCAAAAGCGCGAGTCGCTAATACGGTCGGACTCGGTGTCGGTGGCGCCGTCGATGCCAAAGGCAATACTCGCATTGGGAACGCGCGCGGCAATCGAGGCGCACAGCGGGTCGTCGGCGTTGTAGATGAGCGTCGTTGCCGGCGAAAGCTCCAACGCGTGGGCGATGACCTCCTGGGTGTGATCGATCTCGCCATAGCGATCTAGCTGGTCGCGGAACAGGTTGAGCAGCACGAAGTACGTCGGCTTGAGCTTGGGCAGGACGCGCACGGTGTAGAGCTCATCGCATTCAAAAACGCCCACGCGCTTGCCGCCGCCGGCTCGCTTGAGGCCACTGCGGGCCTCGAGCAGAGCACCCACCACACCGGGCTCCATATTGTTGCCGGCACGGTTGCACACCACGGTAGCGCCGCTGGCGGCAACGGCGTCGGCGATGAGGTTGGAGGTGGTGGTCTTGCCATTAGTACCGGTGATCACTACGCTGCGGTCGACAAGGCCAGCGAGGTCGTTCAGCAGCTCGGGGTCGATCTTCATGGCGATGCGGCCGGGGAGTACGCCGCCCTGGCGCTTAAGGACGGAGCGCAGCCCCCAACGGGCGATATCGCTCGAGGTGCAGGCAAGAGATGAGCGGAGGTTCATGAAACCGTTCCTAACGTAAACGACATGGTCGGGTCGAGTGCGTCACTAAAAACCGTAGCGGCGCGCAAATTCCTGGGCAAGCTGCGACACGTCTTCGCAGGCATTGGCCCAAGGGGCAAAGTCGGGAGTGTCCGAGATAATACCGTCCGCTTCCCAAACGACCTGGTGCGAAAGATCCCAGGGATCGTGTGGCTCGGGCCGGCAGGGAAGGTACGGTGTCTGGTACATGGGGTTCAGTAAGAAGAACGCACCGCCCTCGCAACGATTGGCAAACTCACGCAGCGCGCGTGTCGCCGGGCGCATCTTGTTTGTTTTGAACAGCAGAATCGTGCGGGCGAGCAGATACCAAGGAGAGTTCTCAAGTGCGTCAGCCCCGATCTCTTCCTCGAGCTGGTGGGCCAGGGCAAAAAAGCCGTCCTGGTCTTCCAGACGAGCGAGGGCGAGCAACACGGTGCCTGCGGCTCGGGTGGGGTAGCCTTCCGCCTTAAGGACGCGGCGGGCGTAGTTGGCGGCAGCACGGTAGCGGGCGCTCGCCATGCACAGCTGCGAGATGGCCTCGAGCGTGTGGAGCCACCCGATAAGTGCCGGCTCGCTCACGGTGAGATCTGCCGCCGTCACACCGTCCGTCAAAACCTTGTTGGCCCAGTAGTGTGGGGCCTCCATATCGAACCCGGGCACACTTTGCTGCAGGTAATCGGCCGTGGTCGCCTCGAGCTTCATCAGGTCGCCCAGACAGGCATCAACGGGCGTGTCGGCCAGGATGATGGCGAGCAGCTGCGCGTCGAGGACATACGCATCGACGCGGACAATTTTGAGCAGCTCATCGCGCATGTCGTCGAACAGGCGATTACGCGTCTGTTCGAACTCCTCGTCACTGCCCATGTCCTCGATGCGATGGAGCTCGTCGAGCAGGTGGCGATGAACACCGGCATAGGACAGCAGCGCCTGGGCATGCTCGGTCTGCGCATACTTGTGAGGGTTGACGCTTACGTCGTTATGGACAAGCTCGCGTGCTGCATCGGTGAGCTCGGGGTGCGATGCCAGATAGGTGCGCTCCAGGTAGGCGGGGATGTAGACGCTCGGATCCATTAGAGGTCTCCTCCCTTAAACGGCAAACCCTGCTCGGCCGCCCGCAGGATGCGCTCATCGATTTGGGAACGCACGATATCGTTGGTGGCGACCCAGGCGGCAAAGCTGGCGTTGTCGGGGGCGCCCAGGCCCTCCTGCAGTACCGGCGTCGCCTCGGACAGCGCAAGGACAAGCTCGTCGGTGGAGCCCACACCCACGTTGACGCGGGCATAGACGCCATCGGGAAACTCGGTTTGGAAGTAGAGCGCCTCGGCCGCGTGCGGGCACGAGCGTGCAAGGATGCGCAAATAGTGCTCGGCGCCCTCGTAGTCCAGCTCGCGCCAGGCTGCGCTCATCAGTGCGATGAGCGTCCATGGGTCCAAGTCGCGCTCCGCATCCTTGGGACGACGGCGCAGCGGCGTGTTGGCGAGATAGGGGACGGAGTGGATAGAGCGAAAGCGCTTGAGCTCCTCGGCGGGGTATTCGAGCTTTGCCATGGCGAGCATCGCGGTGTGGCGGACACCAGCGGGGTCGTTGGGTGCAAAGTCCAGGCTGCGGTTTGCGGCTTCGAGCGACATGCGGTAGCGTCCGCTAATGAGGGCGCGCGATGCCAAGGCGGCAAGCCAGCGCAGATAGGGGCGGCGCGTAAGGTCGCCTGCGGCCTCGCGCTCGTAGGGGTCCTGCGCCGAAGCGATCTTGAGCGCCAGATCGTGCTCCACCTCGTCGCACTTGGACACCAGGTACTGCACGTATTCCTCGTTGGATTCGGCGGTGAGTGCCGTCAGCATGCGCTGGGCATCCCAGTTGGCCGGATCGAGTGCGGCCGCCTCGCGGAGCATGTTCTCGGCAGCTGCCTCTTCCTGCTCTGCCTGGGCATCGTCGGGGATAAAGGGAATGCGGTAGTCGACGGCCTCGACCACCTTGGCAATGAGGTGTCCGGCGCGGTCGCGGTCGTGCACGATGAGCGGTGCGGGGTCGCGGGTGAATTGTTCCATCAGACGCTCTACGGCGGCAGCGTCGGTGAGCGGGATATTGTCGCGGCGCAAGGCCTCAAGAACGAGGCGATGGCAATCCTCTTGAATGGGATCGAATGCCATGGGGCCTCCTTTGCTGCGGTTAGGGTTCAGATGTTTCTATATAAGGTTCTAGTTTACCCGCATGTGGCACACCGGGGGTGCCGCACTTGGACTTGCACCTTTGCACCACGAAGTCGGATGTCGCACAAATGTCGGCACCATGGACGGCCGAGTGGTATCACGGTGCCGCAAACGGTCGATTTTTGGCGGCGAACGGTGCATATTTTGGAGGGGCACTGTCCTGCCCGGGATATGTAGTCAACCTTGATAAAACGTTTGCCCAGCTTGGGAGTATGAATGCCGCACAAGGGTCTTCAGGGATAGAAAAAACGTTTCATCATTGGCGGCTTTAGGTGAATAACTGACCAACCAGAACGGTAAAATAGTGTTTGTCTGAGCGTTGAGACGTTTAGACATCGCGCATTGTCATCGCCGGCAACGCGCAAACCGGTCCTAACGGAGCCAATTGGGTGCTCCGTTATATACGCAAGTCTAAGAGGGGCTTGTTTAGGAGGCACAGTATGGGACGTTTTACCAATCCTCGCGATCTGTACTTTGGTGAGGGCGCTCGCCACGAGGTGAAGAACCTCAAGGGCAAGAAGGCCATCATCGTTTCTGGCGGCAGCTCTATGCGCCGCGGCGGGTTCCTGCAGGACGTCGAGAACGACCTTAAGGAAGGCGGCTTCGAGGTCAAGCTGTTCGAGGGCGTCGAGTCCGACCCGTCCATCGAGACGGTCATGAAGGGCGCCGAGGCCATGCGCGAGTTCGAGCCCGACTGGATTATCGCCATCGGTGGCGGCTCGCCCATCGATGCCGCTAAGGCCATGTGGGTCTTCTACGAGTATCCCGAGGAGTCCTTCGACAACATCATCCAGCCGTTCAGCTTCCCCGAGCTGCGTCAGAAGGCTCATTTCTGCGCCATCTCCTCTACCTCCGGCACCGCTACCGAGGTCACCGCGTTCTCCGTCATTACCGACTACGCCAAGGGCATCAAGTACCCGCTGGCCGACTTCAACATCACCCCTGATGTCGCCATCGTCGACCCCGAGCTCACCTACACCATGCCCGCCAAGCTGTGCGCTCACACCGGCATGGATGCTCTGACCCACTGCATGGAGGCCTACGTTTCCACCTGTGCCTCTATGTTCACCGACGCCAACGCTCTGCACGGCATCCGCGAGATCGTCGAGTGGCTGCCCAAGTCCTATGCTGGCGACCATGAGGCCCGTCAGCACATGCACGAGGCTCAGTGCATCGCCGGTATCGCCTTCTCCTCGGGCCTGCTTGGCATCGTTCACTCCATGGCTCACAAGACCGGTGCTGCCTTTGAGAACGGCCACATCATCCACGGTGCTGCTAACGCCATGTACCTGGGCAAGGTCATCCAGTGGAACTCCAAGGACCCGCGTGCTGCCGAGCGTTACGCTTACGTGGCCAAGGAGATCCTGCACCTTCCCGGCGAGACCAACGAGGAGCTCATCGCTGCGCTCGTTCAGAAGATCCGCGACCTCAACGACCAGCTCAACATTCCGCAGTCCATCAAGGATTACGCGAATGGTGGCGTGAAGGTCGACGCCGAGAACCCGCAGATGGTTTCCGAGGAGGAGTTCCTCGCCAAGCTGCCCGAGATCGCCGCGAACGCCGAGCAGGACGCCTGCACGCCCGAGAACCCGCGTGAGACCAAGGCTGCCGACTTCGAGAAGATTCTCAAGGCCTGCTACTACGACACCGACATCGATTTCTAATCGACTCTTGTTATCGTAACGAGGGGCTCCGCACGTATCTGTACGGAGCCCCTTTCTTTTTTAGAGAATGGGATAGTTATGGCTGCAATTTTCAATAGCCCCAGCAAGTACATCCAGGGTCCGGACGAGCTCGCCAAGCTCGGCTCCTATGTCGAGCCGCTCGGCGCTAAGGCCCTCGTCATCGTGACACCTTCGGGCAAGAAGCGCGTCGGTGCCAAGATCGAGGGCGGCTTTGCCGAGGCTAAGGCCGAGCTGCTGTTTGAGGACTTTAACGGCGAGTGCTCCAAGGGCGAGGTCGATCGCCTGGTTGCGCTCGCTCGCGACAACGGTTGCGATATCGTCGTCGGCGTCGGTGGCGGCAAGATCCTCGACACCGCCAAGGCCGTCGCCTACTACCTAGAGTCCCCGGTTATCATTTGCCCCACCATTGCTTCGACCGATGCCCCGTGTTCGGCGCTTTCGGTGCTTTATACCGATGACGGCCAGTTCGATAAATATCTCTTCCTTAAGGCAAACCCCAACATTGTCCTGATGGATACGACGGTTATCGCGGCGAGCCCGGTGCGCCTGACGGTTTCCGGTATGGGCGATGCGCTCGCAACCTACTTCGAGGCCCAGGCGACGCACGATGCCGACGGTGGCACTTGTGCCGGCGGCAAGGGCGGCATGGCCGGCCTGGCGCTCGCCAAGCTCTGCTACGAGACGCTTATGGCCGATGGCGTCAAGGCCAAGGTTGCGCTGGAGAAGGGTGCGCTCACGCCTGCCGTCGAGCACATCATCGAGGCCAATACGCTGCTTTCGGGCATTGGCTTTGAGAGCTCGGGCCTTGCTGCTGCTCATGCCATCCACAATGGCCTGACGATGCTGCCCGAGTGCCACGGCATGTATCACGGCGAGAAGGTCGCCTTTGGCACTATCGTCCAGCTGGTACTTGAGGATGCCCCGACCGAGAAGCTCGAGGAAGTCTTGGGCTTCTGCATTGAGCTTGGCCTGCCGGTCACGATGAAGGAACTTGGCGTTGCCGAGCTTACGCGCGAGCAAGCCATGATTGTTGCCGAGGCCGCCTGCGCGCCCGATGACACCATGTGCAACATGCCGTTTGAGGTGACGCCCGAGATGGTCGCAAACGCCATCCTGGGCGCCGACGCGCTGGGCCACTACTATCTCATGGATGAGTAAATCAAGCTAAGGAAGGGGCAAAGCCAACAGATGGCTTTGCCCCTTTTTGCTATGGTGCAAAGGGGCAAGGTTACTTTGCACCAATCGTTGTTTGATGAAGGGCGGATTCTCGTATGGCGCTTCCTATGGTTTACGGCGGTCCCGGCCGGTATGTTCAGGGGCCGGGCGAACTGTCGCGTCAAGGCAGGTATTTGTCATGGTTGGGCTGCGCTGCCTATGTCTTGTTTGACCAAGGCACCGAGGATCGGCTGTGCAGGCAGATCGTCGATGGATTTCTGGACGAAGATCTAAGCGAGCCGTTCTTTAAGATTTATGACGGTCCGTGTACGGAAGAGGCCGTTGTCGAAATGGCTAAGGAAGCCCAGGCCGAGTATTGCGACATGGTAGTGGGTATTGGCGGCGGCAAGATGCTCGATATCGCCAAGGCCGTTGCGTTTTATGCCGAGTAGCCGTTGTGCGTATGCCCCACGGCGGCTTCGATGGACGGTCCGTGCAGCGAGATTTCCGATGCCGATTTGCAGGGTGTTGCAAATGCGGTCTTTAGAAACGAGCGCAATATGGCCAACGAGCAGGCCAAGGTGACCAAACAAAAACTCGTGCAGCTCATGTGCGAGGCATAGCTTGGCACTTGATTGACCTTGTGCAATCGAGGCGGCGATAGGCCATAGGCTATTTGTCCCAAAGGTGCTCCGCGTGTAATTTGCTCGAGGCACGGGCCGATGGCGTATCATTATTTCTTGCTTGTTTGCACTGCTCAGGGAGGGGCCGCGCATGGCGCAGGAACACGATCTGTTTGATGACATTATCGAAATCAGCAAGGGTTTCGACTTTCTTAAAAACCCGCTTGGCGGTGTGACCGACGCACTCGATCCGTCGGCGCCGCAGTGGAATCCTGCCGACTACAAGGAGCGTCCGCGCGGCAACACCATTCCGTGCTTGACCTGCAAAAACGAAAAGAGCGGTTGCACCGCGTGCATGGATGTGTGCCCGGTCAACGCTATCGAGGTCGAGGAAGACGCTATCGAGATCCTCGACTCCTGTCGCAAGTGCGGCCTGTGCGCCGCTGCCTGTCCGACCGAGGCGATTATTTCGCCGCGCCTGGCGCCCAAAAACCTTTACGACGACATTGTCTCTGCAGCTACGAGTCACGAGACCGCCTACGTTACCTGCACGCGTGCCCTTAAGCGCATGCCGCGCGAGAACGAGGTCGTCGTTGCCTGCGTGGGCGATATTACGGCCGAGACCTGGTTCTCGGTGCTGGCCGACTATCCCAACGTGAGCGTGTACCTGCCGTTGGGCGTGTGCGATAAGTGCCGCAACACCGGTGGCGAGGATATTCTGGGCGAGGCGATTGCGAAGGCCGAGGAATGGTCCGGCACGGGCATGGGGCTGGAGGTCGACCCCAAGAGCCTCAAGTGTCATAAGCGCCGCGAGTACGAGCGCAAGGAGTACATGGAAAAGATCGCCCGCACGACGGGCTTGACCGTGACCAAGCTCAATCCGGCGACGGCGGCGCTCGCCTCGGTGACGCAGAAGCTCAAGGCTCATCGCCATCAGATTACCCAGCTGGAGCGTACGCTCAACACCATGTGCGGCACCACGACGACCAAGCGTCGCCGTTCGCTCACGCACGGTCGACAGCTGGTGCTCTCAACGCTGCAAAACCACCCCGAGCTTGCCCAAAACATGCAGGTGAGTACGCCGGAGTGCGACTTTGACAAGTGCACGTCGTGCGGCGAGTGCGTCAACGTGTGCCCCACGTTTGCCTGTGATCTGGTGGGAAGCGGCCGCTTTGCGTTGGAGTCCACGTATTGTTTAGGCTGCGGCGCCTGTGTCAAGGTTTGTCCTGAGCGTGCGCTCAAGCTTGTTGAGCACGACGCGTCCAATCTGGTCGTCGTCGATCCCGAAGCCGAGGAAAAGGCCGCCCAGAAGGCGAAGGCTCACGAAGAAGCTGAGAAGGTCAAGGCCGAAGCAAAGGCCAAGCTCGACAAGATGCTCGATCAGGTGGAGAAGCTCGCGGACTAGCTAAAAGAGCGTAAATGATGGCCGGTGGAACAGGTACTGCCCCGCCGGCCAAAAAAGTTGCGGTGGAATAGTTCCCGTTTTGCCCTTAAGCTGGCCATTCAAGGAACTATTCCACCGCAACTAATAGACAGTTAGCTCATACTGCTCTGATGGGTCTCGCTGCCGTTATTGCGGCGGGTGACCGTTTCGTGGAGTAAAAAGAAGCTGGGAACCTGTTTGGTCTCGGTGTATTCCATAAGGATACCGTCGGCGTTGTAGGTCTGTCCGCGTACAACAGCGAGTGCGTTAAAGTCGTCGAGATCGAGCACGCGTGCATCCTCGGGCGTGGGATGCTCAATCGTTACATCGCGTTTGCCCGTGGCAATCTTAATGCCAAGGTCTTCTTCGAGGTAACGATAGATCGAGTCGTTGACAATCTCGGGTGTCAGCCCCGGTACCTGTGAGCTTAGGTAATAGGAGTCGTCGGAGCACACGGCCCGTCCGTCTGCATAACGGATGCGTTTGGCACGCGTGAGCTCACAGCCTTCAGGAAACCCGGTAATCTTGGAGAGCGCCTTGTTGCAGACGAGGAGCTCAAAGACAGTAGTAACCGTTTTGAGCTCAAAGCCTCGGCTGGCCGCGATTTCCTTAAAGGTCTCGAGTCCGCCGCCACCACCACGACTCTTCTCGTCACTGATGTTGCGAATGACGCGCATGCCTTTGCCTTGCTGGGGGAGCACGTAACCATCTGCCGCAAGCATCGAGATGGCGCGACGGACCGTCATACGCGAACAGTCAAACAGCTGCGTGAGCTCAGTCTCCGAAGGCAGATAACTCTGATAGGCGTAAGTGCCGTCGTCAATCGACTGCTTCACGTTGTCATAAATAGTTTGGAAGATGGCTCGCGCCACGACGGTCTCCTAGAGCTGAGTGCGCGAGCGGTGGATGAGGACCGCTCGCGCAGGTGTCGATCGATTTACTTGCTGGGGTCGATTATATATTTACCCATGGCACGCAGAGCTGGGTCTGACAGGATGGCGCCGAGTTCGTCGAGGGAAGCCACCTTGGCGACCATCGAGGATACGTCGAGCCTGCCAGAGTCGATGAGCTCGAGCGCGCGACGCTGCGTATAAGGGTTGATGTAGGACGAGGTAAGCACAAGCTCCTTCTGGAAGACCTCGAAGGGCTTGACGGTGATTGTCTCATCGGGCTTGGTGAGGCCGAACATCATGACCGTAGCCTTGTGGCCGGCAATCTGGATGGCCTGCTCGATGGTGACGGGCTTGCCAACACACTCGATAACGACATCGACGTTGCCGACGCCCTCCTGCTTCAGGCGGGCCGGGACATCCTCGTGGATGGAATCAATTGCCAGGTCGGCGCCGAGTTTGAGCGCAACCTCGCGCTTGCCTTCGACAGGCTCGAGCAAGACGACCTTGGTGGCGCCGGCGTTTTTGGCGAGCTGCATCATGAGCAGACCGATCATGCCACCGCCGATAACGACAACTGTGCTGCCGGGCTTGATGTTGCACATATCGATGCCGTGCAGGCAGCAGGCGACGGGCTCGGTCATGGCGCCCTGCTCAAAGCTGGTGTGATCGCCCAACTTGTAGACTTGCTGCATATCGACGGAGCAGTACTCGGCAAAGCCGCCGTTAACGGTGGTGCCGTAACCGGTCATATGCTCGCAGTAGTGGTTGATTCCGTCGCGGCAGGGTTCGCAGCAGCCGCAGGGATGGTTTGGGTCGATGCACACGCGATCGCCCGGTTTAAAGCCGGTGACATCGCTGCCCACGGCCTCGACAACGCCCGCAAACTCATGACCAAGGATCGTGGGCGGGGTAACGTCGGCTGCACCCTTGTCGCCTTCATAGATATGCACGTCGGTGCCGCAGACGCCGCAAGCTTTGACGTTGATCAGAACGTCACGCTTGCCCACGGTCGGTTTTGTCGAATCCTCGACCCTGAGATCGTGCTTTCCATAGAAGACCGCGCTTTTCATGGTGACTCCTTAACGTAGCGGTGAATGTTGTAATGAAGTATAGGTATGTCTATAGATATAGACAAGCACATCTAGACAAGTAGAAAAGAAATTTATAATGCAGCCATCAGCTATGTCAGATTTAACAGGCGAAATACTGGACATATACCGTTTACGGCCAATAATCAACCGTTTACCGACCGTAGTATTTATGCTAACTTGTCTAGATAAGCGATATGATAAAAATAGAAGCGCAAGAAGTCAGGGAAGCGGGCCCACCCGTCCTATTGCACGAGGTACACGCAAACGGCGCGTCTGCGGTCTCGAGTGAAGCCAAAACCGCAGTCGCTCCGAATGAAGAGAGGGGGATTCCCCGTCATGATGCAAAAGATACAACGTTTCGGCGGTGCAATGTACACGCCTGCAATTCTTTTCGCATTTTCCGGAATCGTCGTCGGCCTGGGTACGTTGTTTACCACCGAGGCGATCTTTGGCGAGATGGCCACTGCGGGCCATCTTTGGTTTGATTGCTGGAATGTGCTGCTCCAGGGTGGTTGGACGCTCTTTAACCAGATGCCGTTGCTGTTTTGCGTAGCGTTGCCAATCTCGCTCGCGAACAAGCAGAACGCTCGCTGCTGCATGGAGGCTTTGGCCATCTACCTTACCTTCAACTACTTTGTAAGCACAATCTTGGGGCAGTGGGGCCCTGTCTTTGGTGTCGACTATTCTGTCGAGGCGGGCAGCGGTACTGGTCTTGCCACTATCGCAAGCATCAAAACGCTTGACATGGGCATCAATCGCAAGCATCAAAACGCTTGACATGGGCATCATGGGCGCGCTTATTATCTCTGGTATCGCCACGATGCTGCATAACAAGTTCTTCGACACCGAACTTCCTGAGTGGCTGGGCGTGTTCTCGGGCTCTGTGTTCATCTATATGATCGGTTTCTTCGTTATGGTTCCGGTCGCTCTTATCGCCTGCCTGGTGTGGCCGCATGTTCAGGCTGCTATCTCCGCCTTCCAGGGATTCATCCTTTCCGCCGGTACGTTCGGCGTTGGCGTCTTTGCTTTCTTCGAGCGCGTGCTGATCCCTACAGGCCTGCACCACTTTATCTATACGCCGTTCTATTACGACAACGCGGCGGTCAACGGCGGCATCTTTGCTGCTTGGGCCAACATCCTGCCCCAACTGGCTGCCGATCCGAGCATTGCTCTTAAGGATGCCGCACCCTGGGCTGCCTATACCTGCCCTGGTTGGACTAAGGTCTTCGGCTCGCTTGGCGTTGCCATTGCGTTTTATATGACCGCCAAACCCGAGCGCAAGCAGCGCGTCAAGGCTCTGCTCATTCCCGTCACCCTTACCGCTATGCTTTGCGGTATTACCGAGCCGCTTGACTTCACCTTCCTGTTCATCGCGCCCGGCCTGTTCGTCGTCCACTGCGTGCTCGGAGCGCTTGGCTGCATGGCTCAAAACCTCCTTGGCGTCGTGGGTATCTTCGACGGCGGCATCATCTCGATGCTCTCGTGGGACTGGCTGCCCCTTTGGGCCGCACACGGTCTGCAGTACGCCATCTCCATCCTTGTCGGTCTGTGCTTTACCGCTCTTTGGGTTGTGGTCTTCCGTTTCCTGATCGTCAAGTTCGACTTTAAGACCCCCGGTCGCGAGGATGACGATGTTGAGGTCGAGCTCAAGTCCAAGGCCGACTACAAGCAAAAGCAGGGCGGTGCTGCTGCTGGCAAATCGGCCGCCCAGAGTAAAGATGATGAGCGCTTGGTGCTTGCCGAGAACATCCTCGATCTGCTCGGTGGCACGGATAACATCATCGATGTAACGAACTGCGCTACCCGTCTGCGCGTTAACGTCAAGGACAAGAGCGTCGTTGCACCCGAGGCTTCCTTCAAGGCGATCGGTACGCATGGCTTGGTGGTCCAAGGTCAGTCAATCCAGGTCATCGTCGGCCTTAGCGTCCCGCAGGTTCGCGAGAAGTTCGAGAGTCTTCTGAAGTTCGAGACTCTTCTGTAAACCATCGTCCATCGAAACAATCGGCCTTGCAGAGCCGGTATGCACCGCAAGGCCGATTCTAGAGATAAAAAACTCCACTTCTAGGTAACAATTCCAAACCGTGCAGGCCGCGTACGGGGATGGATTGAGCAAGCGGCCAGAATGAGGAGGACATCATGTCCAAGAAAAACTATGCCGTGACCATTGCCGGCGGTGGCTCTACCTTCACCCCGGGCATCGCTCTGATGCTGCTTGAGGAGCGCGACCGCTTTCCGGTCAACAAGGTGACCTTCTACGATAACAACGCCGAGCGCCAGGAGACCGTGGCCAAGGCCTGCGAGATCTACTTCCACGAGAACGCCCCCGAGGTTGAGTTTAGCTACACCACCGACCCCGAGACCGCATTCACCGGGACCGATTTCGTCCTTGCTCACATCCGCGTCGGCCTGTACGCCATGCGTGAGCTCGACGAGAAGATTCCTCTCAAGTACGGCTGCGTTGGTCAAGAGACCTGCGGTGCCGGCGGTATCGCCTACGGCATGCGCTCCATCGGTGGTGTCATCGAGATCCTCGACTACATGGAGAAGTACAGCCCCAACGCCTGGATGCTCAACTACTCCAACCCCGCGGCCATCGTCGCCGAGGCCTGCCGCGTGCTGCGCCCCAACAGCCGCATCATCAACATCTGCGACATGCCGATTGACCTCATGGATAAGATGAGCCGTATGTGCGGCATCAAGGATCGTCGCGAGCTGCAGTATAGCTACTACGGCCTCAACCACTTTGGTTGGTGGAGCAAGATCTACGACAAGGACGGCAACGACCTCATGCCGCAGATTAAGGAGCACATGGCTAAGAACGGCTACCTGGACGGCATCGAGCACGAGGCCGGTAAGGAGCAGCATGTCGAGGAGAGCTGGATTCACACCTTCGGCAAGGCCAAGGATGTCTATGCTGTCGATCCCGAGACGATTCCCAATACCTACCTCAAGTATTACCTGTACCCGGACTATGTCGTCGAGACGTCTGACCCCAACTACACTCGCGCCAATGAGGTTATGGACGGCCGCGAGAAGAAGGTCTTTGGCGCTTGCCGCGACATCATCGCCAAGGGTACTGCCAAGGACGGCGGCTTTGAGCCGGATGTACATGCCAACTACATCGTCGACCTTGCCTGCGCACTGGCCGAGAACACGCTCGAGCGCTTCCTGCTGATCGTCCCCAACGATGGCGCTGTGCCCAACTTCGACCCGACGGCCATGGTCGAGGTGCCTTGCATCGTCGGTTCCAACGGCTTTGAGAAGATCTGCCAGGGCCCGATTCCGCAGTTCCAGAAGGGCCTGATGGAGCAGCAGGTTTCCGTCGAGAAGCTCGTTGTCCAGGCTTGGGTCGAGGGCAGCTACCAGAAGCTCTGGCAGGCGCTCACGCTCTCCAAGACCATTCCTTCGGCAAGCGTTGCTAAGCAGATCCTGGACGAGCTCATCGAGGCCAACAAGGATTTCTGGCCTGAGCTTAAGTAAGGACTACTGTCTCGAACCCTCACACATCTCTGCTTCATTTGCGCCGCCGCGGCGTCCGGATTCGCCCGGATGCTGCGGCGGCGCTATACTTATGCAGTTTGAAGTACCTGTACCAAAAGGAGCTGTCGTGTCCCTTTCCATCGGTATCGTGGGCCTGCCCAACGTGGGCAAGTCGACGCTGTTCACCGCGCTTACCAAAAAGACCGGCCTTGCCGCCAACTACCCGTTCGCCACGATCGACCCCAACGTGGGTATCGTCGACGTGCCCGATAGCCGCCTGCAAAAGCTCGCCGACATCGTCAACCCGGGCCGCATTGTGCCGGCGACGGTCGAGTTCGTCGACATCGCGGGCCTGGTGAAGGGCGCCAACGAAGGCGAGGGCCTGGGCAACCAGTTCTTGGCAAACATCCGCGAGACCGATGCCATCTGCGAGGTCGTGCGCTACTTTAAGGATCCCAACGTCATGCGTGAGGTGGGCCGCACGGGCGAGTTCGTCGATCCCGCCGGCGATGCCGACACCATCATGACCGAGCTCATCCTGGCCGACATGGGCACGCTTGAGAAGCAGCTGCCCAAGCTCGAGAAGGAGGCCAAGCGCGACAAGGAGCTCATGCCCAAGTTCGAGGTCGCTAAGCGCCTGCTTGCCTGGCTCAACGAGGGCAAGCGCGCCGCATCCATGGAGATGACCGATGAGGAGCGTGCCGCCGCCAAGGGCCTGTTCCTGCTCACCATGAAGCCCATCCTGTATGTGGCCAACGTGGACGAGGATATGCTCAACGACGATCTGGCGCCCATCGATGGTGTTAAGCCGCTGCCCATCTGCGCCAAGATCGAGGCCGAGCTTTCCGAGCTCGATCCCGAGGACGCTGCCGACTACCTGGAGAGCCTGGGCCTGGAGCAGCCCGGTCTGGACGTGCTCGCGCAGGCCGCCTACAAGCTGCTTGGCCTGCAGTCGTTCTTTACGGCCGGCGAGATGGAGGTCAAGGCCTGGACGGTGCGTCAGGGCGCGACCGCCCCGCAGGCCGCCGGTGTCATCCACACCGACTTTGAGCGCGGCTTTATTAAGGCCGAGGTCATTGGCTACGACGACTACATCGAGCTCGGCGGCGAGCAGGGCGCAAAGGCCGCCGGCAAGCTGCGTATTGAGGGCAAGGACTATGTCATGGCCGATGGCGACGTCGTGCACTTCCGCTTTAACGTGTAAGGACGACGCGCATGTTTAAATATGGAAAAAAAGCCGGCTACATGGGCATCGCGCTGCTGGTGCTTGCAGTGCTTCCGCTGGTGGTAGCGGCGTTTGTGATCCCCAGCATTGGTCCCGAGGTGGCAACGAAGTTTAATGCCGCCGGCGAGGCGACGCGCTGGGGCAAGAGCTACGAGTTGCTGGCACTGCCGGTGCTCAACCTGCTGCTGAGCGTGGCGACGTACTTTACGGCGGGACGCCAGGCTAAAAACAATGATGACTCCGCCGCCATGGCTCGCATCGTGTGCGAGCGCTACCTGCGCAACGGTTGCATCACGGGTGTGTTCCTCAACGTGGTCAACGTTTACTTTATGTACTCGGCGATTACCGGAACGGGCTTTGGCCTTGGTTTCTAGCTTGTCCTTTTAGGCAACGAGCCTGCACATATATTCAATGGCTGCTGCGAGGCCGCCGCTCGATCGTGGTTTAAAGACCATGTCGGCGGCGGCCTCGTTCTCGTATCCGGCACCGCGAAGGGCGAGTGCGATGCCGGCTTCCAGGAGAAGGGGCAGACCGCGTTGGCTGGTTGCGATTACGGCAGCCTGATTGAGCGAGCAGCTGTGCGCTTGGCATTGGATGGCAAGTTCACCTTGCGCCGAGCAAGGGACCAGAACAGCGGCGACGCGACTTGATAGCAATGCAAATGCTGTGCGCTCATCGGGCGAAAGGCATTCTGCTTCAACGACGACGAGCTTGGGCGGTGCGCTGTTTGTGCGAAGCGTGGCTCGGTACATGCGGACCGAAGAACCCGACATAGAAAACTCCTGTGTATTCGGCAAAACGTAAACTATAGTTTACGTTTATGTTCGGCTCCATTTCAAACTCGGCTGCATGGACGAACGTGCGAAACAGATTCTTGGCAGGCGGGTCGAAGAGACACGCAGGGACCTTGGTATCTCCAAGGTTGATTTTTGTGTGGCGACAGGAATCAGCCGACCCTACCTCGACCGAATCGAAGATGGGACGGCAAATTTCACGCTCAAGGTTCTATTTAAGATCGCACCCGCACTCGGCATGACGGTGTCAGAACTTCTCGAGGGTATCGAATAGGGCGTTCCCCCGCTGTATTTGACGCTCTTTGGGCGGGTCCCCCTGGTTGCGATGTGCAAAATCGCGAGTATTCAGCACCAGTTCGGCCGTAGATGGTAGCTCGAGCGGCTGGCTTTGCCTTTTTGACAGTAGATAATCCACACGCTAAATAAAAATGAGGAATAAATATTTACTAAACGGACCCTTCGTCCTAAAAGTTCGTCTAATAATCGGCCGATTCTATGCGTCCGGAGGAGAAATTGCAGAATACTCCGATTTTTGCACGGCCCGAGGGGGACCACCTGTCGTTTAAGGCTGCGATAAGTGGAGCTGCCTTAGGGATTACGCCATCGGGATGCGGTCGTGGTTGACTTGGCTGTAGAACAGGCGCTGGATTTCGGTGGCATCACGTGACTGGCCGAGTGCCCACATGGTCTTGGCCACGAGCGTCTCGGTGGTCATGTCGTCGCCGCGCAGAATGCCCGGATGATCGGCGTAAGCACGGCCGACCTCATAAACGCCCAGATCTAGGCCCTCTTCGGGGACCTGCGTGGTCATAACGACGGTTCGACCCGAATCGACCCAGCGGAAAATTGCCTCTTGGAACGAATCGCCGGACTCGCCAAACTCGGGAATACCGCCAATGCCAAAGGTCTCAAGGATTACAGCATCGTAGCTATCGGCAAGGGCGTCGAGGATGCCCGGGTTTACGCCGGGCGTAAGCTTGAGTACAAATACGCGCGGGTCGATGCTGTCGTAGAAACGCACCGGGTTTTCGCCCTGATGAGTGCCGTGGAGCCCGTTGCGCACGATGCGGTCGTTGCGGATGTAGGCAATGGGCGGATAGTTGACGCTAATGAACGCGTTAAAGCTCATGGTGCGCTGCTTGCGGGCTCGCGTGCCGGCAATGGCGACGCCGCCAAACACGATCGATACGTCGTGCGAGTGCTCGTCGAGCGCATAGAGCAGGCTCTGGTACAGGTTGAGTTTGGCATCAGTAAAAGGGTTGCCCATGGGCTTTTGCGAGCCGGTGAGCACGATGGGCTTGGGGCTGTCCTGAATCAGGTAGGAAAGCGCCGCCGCGGTGTAGCTCATGGTGTCGGTGCCGTGTAGAATCACGAAGCCGTCGTGGTCGGCATAACCCTCGACGATGACGTCGCGGATGCGCATCCAGTCGCCGGGACGCATGTTGGTGCTGTCGATGTTCATGGGCTGCACGACGTCGAGCTCGCAGAGCCCCGAGATCTCGGGGACGCTCTGGGCGAGCTCCTCACCGGTCAGGGCGGGGGAGAGGCCGTTGCCGTCCTCAGTCGATGCGATGGTGCCGCCCGTGGCGATGAGAAGGATGCGCTTCATGCTGGTATTCCTATCGTATTTGCCGCCGTAGAGGCGGAGCCGTTCGGCAGTATTGTGGCACAGGGCGTCCAATGTTCAAACGTATTACATCATCTGTAACGTCTGGTAACACTTCAATTGCCGTCAAATAGGGGCCCTGGTCGTGCGTTTGCCGTGCGCTGATGGCTGCGAGGGGCGAGAAACCCCATATAACGTGTACACTATGAAGGCTATTTTCGTTCATTCACGCGGGTGGGCACCGGCTCCCCGCCAACAAGAGGGGGAACCATGGATCAAAAGGCTTCCGCAAAGGTCCTCGTACTCGACTTTGGTGCGCAGTACGGTCAGCTCATTGCCCGTCGCGTCCGCGACCTCAACGTGTATTCCGAGATTGTCCCCTGCGACATCTCGGCCGACGAGATTCGCGAGATGAACGCCTCTGCGCTCATCCTTTCCGGCGGTCCGGCTTCCGTGTATGCCGAGGACGCTCCGTCTATCGATCCCGCCATCTTTGACCTGGGCCTTCCCGTCCTGGGCTTCTGCTACGGCCATCAGATCACGGCCGTGACGCTCGGCGGCAAGGTCGGCCACTCCGAGGTGGGCGAGTACGGCCGCGCCACCATCACGCGCACGGCCGGCGCCAAGCTCTTTAACTCCACGCCCATGGAGCAGACCGTGTGGATGAGCCACCGCGACGCCGTTTCCGAGGTGCCCGAGGGCTTTACCGTTACCGCCAGCACTGACGTGTGCCCGGTTGCTGCCATGGAGTGCGTCGAGCGCAAGATTTTCACCACGCAGTTCCACCCCGAGGTCAAGCACTCCGAGTACGGTCAGCAGCTGCTGAGCAACTTCCTGTTTGAGATCTGCGGCCTGGAGCCCAACTGGAGTATGGACAACCTGGTCGAGACCATGACGGCCGAGTTCCGCGAGAAGGTCGGCGACGACCGCGTGATTCTGGCCCTGTCCGGTGGCGTCGACTCCTCCGTCGTGGCTGCGCTGGGCGCTCGCGCCGTGGGCAAGCAGATGACCTGCGTGTTCATCAACCACGGTCTGCTGCGCAAGGGCGAGCCCGAGCAGGTGGAGGAGGTCTTCACCAAGCAGTTCGATGTCGACTTTATCCACGTCCACGCCGAGGACCGCTATGCCGAGCTTCTGGCCGGCGTGACCGAGCCCGAGGAGAAGCGCCGCATCATCGGTACGCAGTTCTGGAAAGAGTTCTTCGCCGTGGCGCAGCAGCTTGAGACCGATGGCAAGCCGGTCAAGTACCTGGCTCAGGGTACCATCTACCCCGACATCATCGAGTCCGGCGCTCGCAAGACGGGCGGCAAGACGGCCACCATCAAGAGCCACCACAACCTGATCCCGTTCCCCGAGGGCGTGCACTTCGACCTTATCGAGCCGCTCGACCACTTCTTTAAGGACGAGGTCCGCGCACTTGGTCTGGCGCTTGGCCTGCCGGGTCACATCGTGTTCCGTCAGCCTTTCCCGGGCCCGGGTCTGGCCATCCGCATCATCGGCGCGGTCGACAAGGAAAAGCTCGAGATCCTCAAGAACGCCGACGCCATCGTGCGCGAGGAGCTCGACGCCTACAACCAGCGCCTGTTTGAGCAGACCGGTGAGCGCAACTCCGAGCACAGCTGCTGGCAGTATTTTGCGGTCCTGCCCGACATTAAGTCCGTCGGCGTTATGGGCGACGAGCGCACCTATCAGCGCCCGATCATCCTGCGTGCCGTCGAGTCCAGCGATGCCATGACCGCCGACTGGGCCAAACTGCCCTACGACGTGCTGGCCCGCATCTCCGGCCGCATCGTTGCCGAGGTTCCCGGCGCCAACCGCGTGTGCTACGACATCACGTCCAAGCCGCCCGCGACGATCGAGTGGGAGTAGGCTGATAGGGTTCTGACCTGCATTTTTGAGTGCCGCACTGTGCCGCTGAGTTTCGTTTCGTACGAGAGTCATGGCAAAGCCGCCAGCGATGTTGGTGAGTAAATACGATAACCGAGCCTCCGTTCCCGCGTTGGGACGGAGGCTTTTTCTTTGTCGTTTTACTCCCTTTCACCTGCGATTTCGCAATTTACTCCCCCGTGTTTCAAGACGGCAAGGCACGGTGCGGCATTCGGAGGAACGGGAGTAAGGATTCATCCCAAGTGAGTAGACGCGCGATTTTTGTCTCCGAGAGCCAAACGGGGCCGTTTCGGGGCCTGTGAAACTCAAATCGAACTCAATAGGCTTTTCGGCGGTCTTCTCACAGCGTTTTCCCAGGTGGTTAATGGGGAGTAAAGAATCTCGCCGCCTCAATGAAAACGGGAGTAACCAGGGGAAATGCCGCGGCGTACTGCCGCGTGCCGCCGTGTAAGCCACCGCGTCATTTACTCCCCAGGTGCGCCGGAAATGCCTTGGCATGCAATGGGGAGTAAAAACTCAGCTTACGCAGGCCCGAGCGGCGCTCGCCGCCTGGTCCACCGTCCTGATTCGGTTGCGTTGATCGCGAAATGCGGAGAGCCGCTACAGCGAGGCTTTCCAGTCCTCGTATTCGTCGGCGTCGATCTTGCCGTTTTCGAGCTGCGCGCGCTTCTCTGCCCACAGTTCGATCGCCATCGCGGCTTTGGGCGCGTGCGGCGCCTTGGGGTTCAGGGAGAGGCCCGTGCCGTCGGCTGCGGGCACGATGCCGAAGGAGTCCTCGAGCCGCACGAGCAGCGACATGAGGTCGCCCGCAGTCTCGACGCCGTAATCCTTGAGGGCGTTGACGGACACGCCGAGCGCCGCGGAGATGGACTCGAGCAGCTCGGGCTTCACGGCGCGGATGCCGCTCTCGTAGTGGCGCACGGCCCCCTCGGTCAGGCCGACCGCCTCGGCGAGCTGCGCCTGCGTCATGCCGCGCGACTTGCGGTACCGCCTTATGTTCTCGCCTACGGACATGAGCCCTCCTCCTGGAATTACGTACCAGCACATCTTATCAGCGTACGCAAATGTACGCAATTCTATTGACAGTACAGATATGTACGTTTACTCTGAATCTGTGAACCGTACGTATCCGTACGCCATTGATTGGAGGAGCCATGGACGAGAAGGTGGCGAAGACGCCGAGGCCGCACATGCTGGACGCCGACGAGGTCGCGGAGCTGCTGAGGATCAAGAAAGGCAGCGCCTACGAGGTGATCAGGAAGATAAACGCCGAGCAGGAGGCGCGCGGGCGCGTGGTCATCCGCGGGCGCGTTCGAAGCGACGTCTTCGACGCCCTGTACTTCCCGGAGGTGGACTGACATGCCCGTGTACAAGGACGACGGCAACGGCACGTTCTACGTGCAGTGCTACTACCGCGACGCCCGCGGCTCGAAGCGCCACAAGACGAAGCGCGGCTTCTCCTCCGAGGTGGAGGCCGCAGTGTGGGAGAGCCAGTTCAAGAGCCTTAACGGCGGGGCCATGGACATGACGTTCTCCGAGTTCGTCGAGGTGTACGCCTCCGAGGTGAAGCCGCGCATACGCGAGCACACGTGGATCACCAAGGAGTACATCATCAACGACAAGCTCGTGCCGTTCTTCGGGGACATGCGCATGTGCGACGTGAGGCCGATCGACGTCATCAGGTGGCAAAACGAGCTCACCGAGCACCGGGACGCCGACGGGAAGCCCTGGGCACCGACGTACCTGCGCACAGTGAACAACCAGCTCAACGCCATCTTCAACCACGCCGAGCGCTACTACGGCCTCAGCGACAACCCGGTGCGCAGGGTCGACAAGATAGGCTCGAAGAAGGGCGGCGAGATGCAGTTCTGGACCAAGGACGAGTACCTGAGGTTCAGCGAGGCCGTCATGGACAAGCCTCTCTCATTCCACGCCTTCGAGCTGCTTTACTGGACGGGCATACGCTGCGGCGAGCTCCTGGCGCTCACGCCGTCCGACTTCATGCTGGAGAGCTCGCGGCTGCGCATCAACAAGTCGTACCAGAGCCTCAACGGCGTTGACACCGTGACCGACCCCAAGACGCCCAAGTCCGTGCGCACGATCGTCATGCCCGCCTTCCTGCGCGACGAGATGGCGGACTTCATCGAGATGCGCGACGACGTCGCCCCCGACGAGCGCCTGTTCGCCGTGACCAAGCACTTCCTGGCCCACGAGATGGAGCGCGGGTGCAAGGCGTCGGGCGTGAAGCGCATCCGCATACACGACATACGCCACAGCCATGTGAGCCTGCTGATAGAGATGGGCTTCTCCGCGCTGGCCATCGCCGAGCGCATGGGCCACGAGGCGGTGGACATCACCTACCGCTACGCGCACCTGTTCCCCACGAAGCAGGACGAGATGGCCGCCGCGCTCGACGGGGCGAGGGGGTAAGAAGGATGCCGTGCGAGAACAGCGCCCGCAAGCGCAGCAAGACGATGGCGTTCCGCTGCACGCCCGAGGAGCGCAAGCTCATATGCGAGATGGCAGCCTGGAGCGGCATGAACAGGCAGGACTACATCATCGCCAAGCTCACCGATACCCAGGTCGAGGTGAGGCCCTCCGTGAGCGTGCAGAAGGCACTGAGGGACTCGATGGCGGAATTGGCCAAGGAGGTGCGGCTGGCGGCCTCCTACGGCGAGCTGAGCGAGTCCCTGCAACAGAGAATTGAGCACGTGATGAGGTTCTTCCTAGCGCTCGGCGAGCCTGTTGACGCGCCGACGGAAGAGACATCGCCACGAACTACGTTTTTGGAAGAGCCGGTTCCATCCGTCATCGATGCGGGTTCCGACACCGCAAGCATCTTCGAGATGGGACGCAGGTAGGGCCTAGCGCCAGACCTCCAACGCCTTGTCCGCAAGCCATTCGGCGCGATCGGCGATATCGCCCTCGTTCCAAGACTCCTTCTCTAGGGCATCGGCCATGGTCGCAAGGCCGGCGGCGCAGAGGGCCAAGCCGTCCTTGTATCCCTTTCCCTGCTTCTTGGTGGTCCAATCGGCATCGCGGATGGAGGCGTTGAGCGAATGCGTGATGATGGCGAGGTTGCCGAGCGTGAGGAGCTTCCGGTCCCTTCGCGTGGCAGCCTCATCGTCGAGGGCTCCCCATTTGTTTCGCCACTTCTTGGGCATCATGTGCTCGAGGGTGTACTGGTTGAACCCGAGCAGGGCCGTGCTGCTCATGCCTGGGCGAATGGCGCTTTCCAGCAGATAGAGGACGCCCTTGGACTGGAGGTTGTACAGACACGATTCCTCGAATGCCGCTCGAACCTCGGCGTCGCCGGGCATGTACGTCGTCGCCTCGTCATTGGCTTCGAGAGCCTTCCTCAGCGCCTCCGCGTCCTTCACCCCGTTCAGGATCAGCGAGGTGAACAGCCTGTTGTAGTTCTTCGTGGTCGCCTGAACCAGCGTTCGGCGGACGATGTAGGTCTCAAGCAGGGCGAAGACCTCGGATTCCTCGCCCGAAGACTCCGCGTTCTTGCGAACGTAGAGCACGTACGGGATGAGCGTCGAGTTCTTGAGGCCGAATATGAGCACGTTCAGGCGCTCGATGCCGGGGGCGGAGGGGATGTCCGCGTCGCAGCAGCTTGGGTCAAACGTGGACTCGAACACCTTGGCATACGCCTTCATGCTGCTGAGGATCTCGTCCTTGTCTCCGTTGCAGTACCTGCCGATGAAGTCCTTGTAGGACTGGAAGAGGTTCGAAGTACGCGAATAGAAGAGCTTGTCCTCGGTCGTGACGCCACGCCTCTTGTCCTGAACCAGGATCTGGAGGAACGCGTCGAAGAAGAGGTCGACGAGCGTGCGCTTGATGCGCCCGGTAACGATCTCCTGCTCCCAATACTCCCTCTTCTCAGCCGTGGGCTCGAAGACGTCTTCCCAGCACTCCTTGAACGCCTGCTCGTTCTCGCGGTTGAAGAAGTAGTTCTTAAGGAGCTCCGCCGTCGTCAGGCGCACCCCGAGCGAGTTGATGGTGTCGAATATCTGCTGCTCGTCCTCGCCCTCGGTAAGATCGATGCAGACGAACTGGACGTTCGACTTGATCGTGTTCCTGTCGACCTTCTCCGGGTCGATATTCTTGAGGAAGTAGTTGTAGGCAAGGACGATGGCCGAGGAGCCCTCGAGGGGTTCGCAGCCCGTGGCGCTGACGACCTTTTCGAAATCCTGCCGGTCGTACTTGCCGTGCCGCAAGGCGACATCGCCGGTCTCCAGGACGAAATCTCGCTCAAACAAATTGTTGGTGCCGTTTTTTGCACAGAGTGCCTTGAAGAAGATGACCATGGTCGTGAGTCGCTGCTGGCCGTCGATGACGGTGCGAACCTCGGAGACCTCGGACCAGGTGTTGCCGGAGGAGGCCTGCTTCAGGATGATGGAGCCCAGGAAATAGGGCCGCTTCGAGGCCGTGACGAACTCCATGTCGCCGAGGAAACGCTCCCATTGCTCTTCTCCCCAGACGTACGCCCTTTGGTAAAAAGGTATTTCGAGCAGGCGCGATCCGTTGAACACGCCGCTTATCGTTGCTTTTCCTGCATCCATCCTTAAAGCCCTATCTATCCTTTGCGGTTATTGCTGGCGGGGTCAATTTTATCAATACGCTGCTTGACCCTTTAATGTTCCCGGTCCTTGCCGTCTTCTCCCCAGAAGGTGCTCGAAGATGATGCGCAGGTCCTCGTCATCAAGGCAGCCGCCCTCGAGGCAGCCACGGTCGATGGTATCGATCATCGTCTGCCCCTTCTTCTTCGAGCGGTCGTAGATCACTGTGTCGAGGGATAGCTCCCTGCCGTCGCGCGTGAACATCTCGTGCATGAATTCGGCACTGTTCGCTTGACTCCAATCGCGTACCGCGTGCTCGAGCGGGCCGCTTCCCCTCGATATGGCGACATCCCAATGCTCGCAGTTAAGCAGAAGAAGTCGGTTCATGAACTCGACGCCCGAAAAACCGAGTCTCGCAAACGGCGGAAATAGAGGGTCATCTGAAAAGACCGCAGCATACTCACTGCTCAACGGCATATACGCGAGATGAAAATCGTACGAGTCGTCCTCGGGCCCGATGATGAACATAGGCATCGACGTCGTAACGAACCCTGAGCCGACGGGTGCCCTAAGGATGGAGAAGCTCTTCTCAAAAAAAGCCTTTCGAATACGGTTAACTGGCACAATATCATCGTTGGAGAAGAGCATGGTTGCGGCGGCGGCAAGCTCGACCACCGCTTGGGAATCCCCGCGCCAATCCGACCAATCGAGCAAGCCGAGCTCATAGGGTGTCAGATGAACGTTTCTGAGCAGCTCTTCGGCAGTCTCGCGTGACCATTTCTTGTCGACGCGCATACTGATAGGGTGCCGGACGATGATATTTGCTGCCAGCTCGCAAACGGCGGCTTTCCCATCAGAATACCCTTCGTCTTCGCACTGGTCTTCTTTCTGGCGTTCCAAAAAGCGATCGTAAAGCGGCGCGATGCGGCTCTCGAGCTCAGATAGCTTAACCTCGATGAGGTTCTGCGCATAGAATCTGTCTGTCGCATCGCCTGTCGCATCGGCATGCTCGACCTCATAAAGATCGCGCATGCTGCAAAGGTTCTCGCAATTCGTGCGGAAGAAGGAGCCCTTCTGTCTGCTGTAGGCATGAAGCTGCCCGGAGGAATCCGCGAAATGGCGCAGGTAGAACCGCGGCACCCAGTGCTGCTTTCGCGTCATCTTTCCGGGCAGCTTCGACATCCTAAGCCTTCACCGCCTCGTATTGGTAGGTCGTGCGCACGTTGTAATGGAAGTCGTTTCCGAGGTCCAGCGCCTCGAAGTGCTTCTTGGCGCAGCCGATCTTGATCTTCTCCGCGTCGCGCAGGGCGGGCTCGCCGTTCTTGCCGCCCTTGGTCTCGGTCACGAAGTACACGCGGCGCTCGCCGTCGGCCTCCTCGACGTACGCCCAGTCGGGGTTGTAACTGCCGAGCGGCGTGTCGATCTTGAACGCCGAGGGCAATTTCGCGAACACGAGAACCTCCTCCTGCTTGTCTAGAGCCTCGGCAAAGGAGCGCTCGACCCCCGCCGAGTCGTAGACCACGTAGTTGTACAGGCTCTTGCTCGTCATGTCCGGCTTCCACGCGTTCTGCCCAAGGTAGGCCGTGTAGTCGTCAAGCTCGAGGTCGCGCATGGTGTACCACTCGTCCTCGGGAAGGCGCACGTACTTGATGCCCTGGGCGATGAGGTCGTTCTTCACGCGGTTGATCTTGTCGCCGACCTGCGCGAGGAAGGTCGCGGGGTCGATCTCGAACTCGTCGAGGCGGCTGCAGCCCTCGAGGATCGCCTTGATGGTGCCGCGGGTGAGCCCGACGGCGTCCTGCAGCTCTGCGATCGGGTCGGGAAGGTCGTATTTCACCTTTCCCGAAACGGACACCACGGAGGTGCCCGTGCCCTCGGCGCTCACGCCCGCGTCGTCGATGCCCAGCGAGGCACGCTCGCTCGTCACCTGGGGCGGGCGCACGGCGAGCATGCCGTCGACAGCTTCGATGGCATGCTCGATGAGCTTGCCGGAGTCGACCTCGACCTGGAAGCGCGTGCGCTGGCGGATGCGGTCCCACAGGGCCTGGAACGCAGGGTCGAGCGTGACGTCCTTCTGCAGCTCGACCGAGACCTCCTTGGCCTTGTCACGGATCTGGACCCTCTGGGACTTGTGGATGATGATCGCCTCGACCTGCTCCTTGGCAGGCTCGAGCTCGGCGGGGAGCTCGACCTTGCCCTCCTCGGCGGCCGCCTTCAGCTCGGGCGTCACCGCGCCCTTGCCGTCGACCATGCCGGTCGCGACGAGGTGGTCGTAGACCTGCTTGGACTTCTCGTAGCCCAGGCGCTCCTCGACGCCATCATCGCCCTTGACCGTGACCTTCGTGAAGCTCTCCGGAGTGATGACGCCGAACTTGAAGTCCTCAGCCTCAAGCTCCTTCTGCAGGCCGTTGGCGAAGTCGTCGTAGCTCTCGTTCGCGATGACGGTGAGCACGTTCGCCTCTGGGTCGTACAGGCGCTCGCCATCCTGGTTCACGCACAGGCGCAGACCGCGGCCGATCTTCTGGCGCTTGGTCAGGTTGTCCTTTGTCTCGACGAGCGTGCAGATCTGGAACACGTTGGGGTTGTCCCAGCCCTCCTTGAGCGCGGAGTGGCTGAAGACGAAAGAGACGTCCTTGTCCGCGTCCTTGCCGTCCGGGAAGGAGATGAGCGTCTCCTTCTTCTGCATGATGAGCTCGAAGGCCCCGGCGTCGTCGGCGGTGCCGGCGGCTCCCTTGGAGTCCTTGAACTTGCCCTTCTTGTCCTTGGCGAAGTATCCCTGGTGCACGGCGTGGGGGTCGCGCACCAGCGGGGCGCCGACGGCTTCGTAGCACTCGAGCCACGTGCCCTTGCCGATCCCCGCCGCCTTTGCGATGCGACGAGGCGCCTTCGAGTTCAGGGCACCTGCGTACTCCTCCTCAAACATCAGGGCGTACAGGCCGTCGTGGACTTCGGGCTCGTAGACGCGGTATCGGTCGACGCGGTCGATGAAGAAGAGCGAGAGCACCTTCACGCCGCGCGGCCACAGCTCGAACTGGCGGGCCAGGTGGTCCTCGATGGTGCGGCGGATCTGCGCGCGCTTGACGACCTCCTCGTTGACGTCGCCCAGCGCCTCGCCGAGCTCGAGCACCTCGCCGTTCTGGAACTCTATGAACTCGTCGCCCACTGCGGCGCCGATGTTGTTGACCACCCAGCCGCTCTCGTAGTCGCTGTTCTCGCCGCTCTTCTGGTAGAGGTCGTTGCCGGTCTTCACCGTGACGGCCTTGCGCTTCTGCGTGCCGTCGGCCTGGCGCACGTCGATGGACACCTTGGCGGAGAACGGGTCGGACTTGACGGACTCGAGCCTCACGTACGCGCCGTTGAGGTTCGCCTCGGCCTTGATCGAGTCCACGCAGATGCCCTTCACCAGGTGGCGCTCGAAGGCGTCGACCGGCGTGAGGCGGTAGATCATGTTGTAGGCCTGCTTGTGCGTGGCCGAGTAGCGCAGCACGAACAGCGGGTTCAGGCTCTTGATGGCGGCCTTGGCCTGCTTGGTGTTGTCGACGCTCTGGGGCTCGTCGATGATGACGACGGGCTTGCAGGCGCTCACGAGCTCGCGAGGGCTGAAGCCGCCGGTGAGCTTCTCGCTGGGACGGTGGAAGAGGTTGCCCTCCTTCGCGGTGCCATCCTTCTCGAGGCCCTTGTTGAACGCGTCGATGTTGATGACCATGACCTGGATGGAGCTCGACGTGGCGAAGTTACCCACCGGCCCCATGTCCTTCGAGTCGTACACGAAGTAGTCGAGCGGCGTGCGGTCGTAGAGCGTCTCGAAGTGCCTGCGGGTGGTCTGGAGGCTCTTGAGGACGCCCTCGCGGATGGCCACGCTCGGCACGACGATAACGAACTTGGTGATGCCGTAGCGGCGGTTTAGCTCGTAGATGGAGCGGATGTAGACGTAGGTCTTGCCGGTGCCGGTCTCCATCTCGACGGTGAAGTCTCGCAGGCGCCCATCGGTGAGGACGTCGGTTGCCGGGAGGCAGCCCTCCTCCTGCACGGCGTGCAGGTTGTCGAGGAGCTGGCCCGGCGCCACGCGAAGCTCGTTGCCGTGGCCGACCATGAGCTCGCCGATTGCCGTCTGGCCTTTGCGGCCGGAATCGGCGGAGAATACGCTGCCAATAAATTGTTGTCCGCGGAACAGGTCGCAGGTTGCTTCGATGGCCTCCAGCTGGTGCTGCTGGTCGGATGAGAACTTGAACTCGAGCGCCGCCATGCTAGACCGTCCTCAATTCGATCTCACAGCCCATGCGCTCGCCGGCGTGCTTGAAGATCTGCACGGCGTTGAGCTTGAGGGTGTCGTCGAGGACGGAATCGAGGATGAGAACGCGCCTGGGCTCCATGTCGGCGATGGCCTCGAGCGCCTCAATGGTGAGGCCTCGGGACATGCAGCAGACGAGCTCGTCGCAAGCGACGGACCAGATGGGATAGCCCGCGGCTTCAGACTTCTCGACGGGCAGCGTGAGCTCGAGGCCCCATTTGAGCATCATCTCGAAGACGATATCCATATCGGAGCGATCGGGCTTGACCACGTCGAAGAGGAGCTGACCGGGCTCGGGCTTCTCAATGCCGGACTCATCGAGCTCGAACACACGGAAGCCGATGTCGGGAAGCTGCTTGGGTCCCTCGCCAAGCTTGAGTTGACGGTTGGATTCCTCGAGCTCGGTTTTGATTTTGTCGCCTGCGCGGCGAATGCGTCCTTCGCCTATGTCGCAGAGAGTCTCATACCCGTCCTTGTAGGCGTCGCGTTTCGGGTCACAAGGCTCTGGAAGCTGGACAAGGATAAACTGATAGCGATCATCTTTTCCGAGCTCCTGCAGGAACATGGCATGGGCGGTCGATGCTGAGCCTGAGAAAAAATCAAGCACAATATCACCCGTGCTTAGATGCTCATGTACGGTAAGGAAGCAAGCAACCGAAAACAAGAGATAGACCGCCAGCACTACACTATTCCGAACCAAAGACCAAAAGATAAGCATTGTGG
>CABRDB010000078.1 GCA_902469555.1 uncultured Collinsella sp.
CATAGCCTCTGAGCTGCGAACATTTGGTGGGCGTTAGAAGATTTGAACTTCTGACCTCTTCCGTGTCAGGGAAGCGCTCTCCCCCTGAGCTAAACGCCCAAATGGAGCGGACAACGGGGCTCGAACCCGCGACCCCAACCTTGGCAAGGTTGTGCTCTACCAACTGAGCCATGTCCGCTTACGAGGATTAATCTTACGTGATGCCCGCATCCTATGCAAGAACTTTTTTTGAAAAGTTTTGCGACGCCCTCGCGAACCTCGCGAAGACATCAGCCACCACGGAAGGCGCAGGCAAACGCAAACTCGCCGCAAGAGGCCCTTACATCTCACCGAGCATGATCCAGGCAGAGCTGTCCTGCGCGAGTCTGCCGTCTGCAAGCGCTGATGAGGTGAGCAGGACCCTGCCCGCCGGCAGCTCCACGGGTGCTGTACCGAAGTTCGTCACACACGCCCAGCCGTTATCGCGGCGATAGGCGATGACGCCGCCCTCAGCGCCCTCGGCACCATCCGCAAGACCGGTGCGCCCGTCAAGATCGAGCCACGCAAGATCGTTGGCGCACCCGCGCAGCTTGCGCCGCAGCCAGAGGGCGTCACGATAGAGCGCAAGCATCGATGTCGGGTCCGTTTCTTCCCTATCGGCAGCATAATCGGAAAACCATGCAGGCTGCGGCAGATGGGGCGCCGCATCAGCGTCCGCCGGCGAAAACCCAAACGATCCGCCCTGCGCGGGATCGTCCGCCGCTACCCACGGCAGGGGCACACGACAGCCGTCGCGCCCCTTCTCGCGCTTCGGTCCGCGCGTATTGGTTGCACTGGGATCTTCGAGTGCAGTCCACGGGATATCAGCCACCTCAAAAAGACCGAGCTCCTCACCCTGATACACGTATGCCGAGCCTGGAAGCGCCAGTTCAAGCAAAAGGGCCGCCCGCGCGCGGCGCTCGCCGAGTTCACGGTCCTCGTCATAAGACGACCCGTCGCGTAAGAGCCAGTCGAGCGCAATCTGGTGGTAGCGCGTCGCCTTGATTTGCGGCAGGGCATAGCGCGTCGCCACGCGCGGCACGTCGTGGTTGGAGAGTACCCAGGTCGAGGCGGAATCGGATTCGATAGCTGCCTTCAAGCCCTCCTCGATTGCAGCGTGCATGTCATCATAGGTCCAAGTGGCCTTGGCAAACTCAAAGTTGAATGTCTGGCCAAGCTCGCTGGGACGCGCATAGAGATACTGGCGCTCAGGCAGCACCCACGCCTCGGCAACGGCGCTGCGCGGCGGATTATAGCGGTCGAACACGCGGCGCCACTCGCGATAGATCTCGTGGACCTCATTGCGGTCCCACAGCGGATGGGTGCCGTCGTCAACCATGTCATCGCCCTCGGCGAGATGCCACCGGTCGAGGTCATCGCGGTCGAGATCCTTGGCGAGACCGTGCGCCACATCGATGCGAAAGCCATCGACGCCTCGATCGCTCCAAAACGCCAGAACGTCGCAAAAGAACGCGTGAACCTCGGGGCATGACCAGTCAAAGTCCGGCTGCTCGGGCGTAAACATGTGCAGATACCATTGACCGTCCGCAACACGCGTCCAGGCGGGGCCGCCAAAGTTGGCATTCCAATTGGTGGGAGGCAGCTCGCCATGCTCGCCGCGACCATCGCGGAAGATATAACGGGCGCGCTCGGGCGATCCGGGGCCGGCGGCAAGAGCGGCTTTGAACCAGGGGTGCTGGTTGGATGAATGGTTGGGCACGATATCGACGATGACCTTGATGCCGCGCGCGTGAGCCGCAGCGATCATGTCATCGAAGTCGTCAAGCGAGCCGAGACGTGGGTCGACATCGCAGTAGTCCGCCACATCATAGCCGCCATCGACAAGAGGCGAAGGGTAAAACGGGCTCAGCCAGATGGCCTCGATGCCCAGCCGCTCAAGATAGTCCATCTGCTGGGTAATGCCCGCGATATCGCCCAGACCCGAACCGGTCGAATCCTTAAACGAACGCGGGTAGATCTGATAGATCGCGGCATCGGACATCCATGAGCGCGAAGAGGACTTTTCTGCAGCCATGGGGTGAGCCTCCCTTGCAACGAGGTTTTGCGAGATGCCCACGATGATACGCCCAAAGCTGTCATTCGAGGCAAACAACGCCACAGCCACACCCCAAAACGCTCGCTCCCTCTCGGGCTCGAGCCTCCTGGGACGAATCGATCGATTAGTGAAAAGAACGGAAGACTCACTCCCCCGGCCACAACAGCGAGCGGGCTCCGGGTGCCCCAGGTTGCCGCGAAAGAGGAGGGAAGCGTACTTTATGTACGCGACCGACGATTGAGGGGGCAAGATGGGGTGCCCGGGGCTCGCGCAGCGTCAACAAAAAACGCGGTTCGTTAGAACCGCGTAAGATAGTTGGAGCGGACAACGGGGCTCGAACCCGCGACCCCAACCTTGGCAAGGTTGTGCTCTACCAACTGAGCCATGTCCGCATATGTAAAACAAAACGGGCGCCGGAGCGCCCGGATGTTGCCTGGAGGCGAAGCCCGGATTCGAACCGGGGGTAAAGGCTTTGCAGGCCTCTGCCTTACCACTTGGCCACTTCGCCGAAAAAGGACCGCCTAAACGGTCCGGAAATGCAATGGAGCGGACAACGGGGCTCGAACCCGCGACCCCAACCTTGGCAAGGTTGTGCTCTACCAACTGAGCCATGTCCGCTTGCGGGTTATTAATTTACGCGAGTTATCCAAAAGACGCAAGTACTTTTTTCAAAAAAGTTGCCGGCCGCGTGTTCTTGGTGGCTAAACGCGCTAAAGCGATTGGCTAGGCACGCGATTCCAGTGCTCCGCTAAATAGCTTCACCATCTGCACGCGCGTGCCGGTGCCGTCTGTGCGACGAGCAACCTCCACGTTATCGACGAGCATACGCATAAGCTTGATACCGCGGCCGCGTTCCTCAGATGTGACCGGTTCGCTCGCTCCATCGATAGAATAGCCGGCACCCCGATCAAGCACCTCAACCACGACGCGATCGCCATAGGCCTGAACCGTCAGGACGCACCCGATACCGCCCGCATGGTCATAGGCATTACCCAGCGCCTCCCCCGACGCCAACGCGACATCGTAGCGCTCGTCGCGGCGCAACGGAAGCGATTCAAGGAGTTCGGCGATGCGATGTCGATAGTATGGAAGATTCTCGATACCCTGTCGGACCTCGACGCTCTTGCTCCATCGTGGCAACTCTCCCACCGGAATAGCGGGAATCGACTCACGCGCCGGACCCGCAACATGAAGGATGTCGACAAGTCGGGCAATCTCCAAAAAGCGAATGACCTCATCGGAGGCGTTAACGAGCGAAAGCAGGCCCTCTCGCCTCATGAGCTCTCTGGCACGTGTAAGCAAAAACGCCAAACCCGTCGAGTCGATAAAGCCCACAGCCTGGCAATTGATGACAACGCGACGCACGCCCCGGTCGATCAAATTATCCAACCGTCGGCGCAGCACGGGCACCGAGGCGATGTCGACATCACCCGGTGGCGTCAGAACCGCTATGTCATTCCACTCATTCATACGACCATGGTTCCCCAAAAGAGCTCGCTCGATGCATACGTATCTGCAACCGCGCAGATTTTGCCCGTCAAGTATCGCGGTCTACGATCGACCCCGTAAAAACTCAAGGGAAACCAGCGCGATGTCATCGTCCAGCGCAGACTCGGTAAAGCGGTCAAGCTCGCCCAAGACCTTACCGCAGATTCCCGATACGCCCTCACCCGAGACAGAGAGCAAAAGGTCACGAAGGCGCTGCTCGCCAAAGAAAGCACCCGAGCGATCACGTGCTTCGATTGTTCCGTCGGTATACATAAATAGCATGTCACCAGGAGCGAACGTAAAAACGCCTGTCTCGTACACCATGCTCTCAAAGGCGCCGATCACGCCCGATTGGCGCCCAAGGAGCTCCACTTCTCCCCCTCGGATTTCTCCACCGCCAAGCGGCGTCGACGAGGGCCTAATGACCATAGTGGGAGGATGTCCCGCAGAGCAATAGGTAGCGCGACCCGCTTTAAGATCAATCTTGGCGATAAACGCCGTCACAAACGTCTCGACCCTCGAAAAGCCCATGAGCATGCTATTGAGCGAGCGGGCCATACGGGCGGGCCCAGCACCCTCCCAGGCATAGGCCGTCAGCGCCGTCTTGACGAGCGCTGACATCGACGCCGCCTCGATTCCTTTGCCGGATACATCGCCCAAAATCATAACGGCGCAATCGTCGGGAAGACGGACGAGCGTATAAAAGTCGCCACCGACCAACGCCGAATTCGTTGCCGAAAGGTATACCGAATCGGTCGCGATACCCGGAACGTCACCAAGCGAATTTCTCATGCCAATCTGGAGGGTCTGAGCGATATGGCGCTCCTCGCGCTTTTGAGATTCGCCCTCGTAGATCAGTTCAAAGTCATGCGCCAAGTGCACCAAGTAGTCATATTCAAGGTCATCAATCGGCTCTTGACTACCGTCACGAAGCAGCAGCGCGCGCGTCGTCGGGCCTTTCGCAACAGAAGCAGGAACGATCGCGTCGTTGCTGTGCTTGACATCACCCTCAGAGCGCGGGCGCCCCGCCTCGATGCCGGTGTCGACGTAGAGACCCTGGCAAGGCAGACCATGCGCCCTAAGCCAGCCTCCCATAGGCATCGATTCGTCAACGCGAGTTATACGGACGTGTTTAAGGTCCTCGGCACTCGTGCCGCCCAAAACAGATGCCTCAAAGCCATCAGGGCCAGCCCCCAGACGTGCCGCCGGCGCCGTCGTGGAAAAGAAAAGCTTCTCGGGATCGTCCGGCAAAGCAACGCGACTGCCGCCTTCAAAATCTATGACGTAGGAATCCAGACTAGCGTCATACTCAACAGGGCAAAAATGGCAGTTAAGCATATTGCAGATCTCGGACGATACCGCCTGGGTAGCCGCGGCGGAATCGTCTAGAAAGGTAAACAACTCATCACGCAAGACATTGAGCGAGCGGCCAAGCTCGGCCGTGCGACGGGAGCGAAGGCTCGATGCCATGCCGACCAGCTGGATAGATAGGTAATCGCAAATGACCTCGAGCACATTAACGTCATAGGCGAGCGGTGCCTGGGGGCGTTTCCAACCAACTTCCAGCACGCCAAGAATCTGCGTACCGTAAAAAACGGGAAGACAGATCTCGCTGCGGTACGGAGGCATATCCTGCATGCGCAACAGGTGCTTAGAACGATTGTCCAAGTCCATAAACATACCGGAGGCGGCCTTATCACCCTCAAGGTCCTGTTGAATCGACAAGCGACAGGCACGCGACTCGCGAAGAACATACGTCGGAATGCCAGCGCCATACGGCAAAAACTCGGGCAGGTAGCTGTCGTGCAGCTCCTTGGAGACACCGCGAAGCTTAAAACCGCCGCTCTCAGAAAAATAGATAGCGGCACCCGAAGCATCGAGCGTTCCTACAAGCTGGTTCAAAACGATATCTAACAAACTGGGCAGCTCATCGGAGCCCACCGTGCTCATAATGACCGACAATGTACCCGAGAGACGCTTATTCGCCACTCTAAGCTCCGAAAGCGCACGCTTGAGCTGACGGTCGTGCGAATACTGTTCTTCGATGCTATGGAGTGCCACCAGAACGCGCGGCGCACGGCGGCCAAAGATTCGAGGCGGCGTAACCGAGCCGGCACAAACCAGGACGGGAATAAACGATCCGTCACTTAACTTGAGCATCAACTCGCTCTTTGTTCCATTGGTCTCAAAAGGAAGCCGATGCTCTGTCGCGCGTTCAAAAGCCGATGAGTACAAGAGGTCTTTAACGTCCCCGTTGATCACATCGGAACGCTCCTCGCATATCAAGTCGAGCAAGCGATTATTTACATGCAAAATGGTTCCGTCGAGCTCGCAGATAATGACAGCATCGCTCGTGATCTCGACCAATTGGGCAACATCCGCCCACTCATTGCGCTCAAGCGTTTCCATCGTGAACCTCACCGTCTATCGGTAACAAAAAAGCCTCCGAAGAGGCTTCTCAAATGCGATGGTGTCGGAGGCGGGACTTGAACCCGCATGACCAAAAAGCGGTCACTAGCACCTCAAGCTAGCGCGTCTGCCAATTCCGCCACTCCGACATGCTATGTTGTTGATTCGCGGTTCGCTTTGTTGAACCCGCGCGTTCAACGAGGAAGATAATAACCTATGATTCGAGAACTGTGCAAGCACTTTTTTGAAAAAAGTTTACGAATTTGTAAATGCGCAGGTAGACTGACCTGTTCGGGCAGGAATGAGGTTGCTTTCCAACGCGTCCTCGGGCATGCGGCATTATTTTGATCCGCGCTTCGCGCTACAAAATAATGCCGCCCCCTGCGGAATGCGTTGGAAAGCAACCTCATTCC
>CABRDB010000079.1 GCA_902469555.1 uncultured Collinsella sp.
ACGCGGAGCGATTTTAGCCCGCGGGCGAGCGCGCCGGCAGGCGGGCGAAGCCGGTGCGGATCCGCGCAGCGGATGCGCGGAATCCTATACGCCGCACCATTTGAGATTAAAGCTCCCGGCAACGGGGGCTTTTCTTTTACGCCAGCTTGAGTGCTTTCGTCCAAAGGGACGATTTCCTGTCGACTCGTGTAAGATTCCGAGTAGGTGTCGCGGCCCGTCCGCGACCACTCCTTCTCTCAACGACCGATCAGGGTGATATTTCGTGGCAGAGCGTCCGACATACAGGCTCAGGTTTCTCGATCCCAAAAAGCGCTTTCCGGCGATGCCCGAGCAGCCTGCGGGGCGCTCATATGGCGTGGTCTGGAAACTCTTTGGCGAGGACCAGCATGAATCTTGTTATGTCGTCGAATTCGTTGGCAAAAGTCATGTGTCGCTTTTGGGCTACGTAAGCGTTTCGGGTGAGGTGTACAAGGTGGACCGCCCCGTCTGCGAGGCTCCGCTGCCCAACGATCCCGACATGGAACTGGTCCTTGACGAGTCGGATTCCAGTATTGGTGAGATTATGGTAAGGGAAGCCAACGGTGCAATGCGCGCGTGTGCGCAAACTGCCGGCTCTCCCGAAGGCCCCATGCGCGAGCAGTCCGACCACGAGACATGGAATTCGACCCGCGCCCTTCCTTACGGCGAGTTCATGGCCTCGATGTTCTTGCGCTACGTGATATTTGCCAACTCCGAAAGCGCTATTGTGAACACGGCGGACGCCGGCGGACTCGACGAGGGTATGCAAAACGTAGTCGACAAGATCAAGCTCGTAAAGTTGCCCGAGCCGGTCGAGGTGTTTTTGGGCTTTAACACGGCACCGCTCCCCGATGCTATCGAGACGCTGCTTTACCGCGTTGACCATGCCGAGAATCCGAGCGGTATCGAGCGCTATGCCGCCGCCCTTATGAGCGAAATTGACTTGCCCCGCCTGCGCACCATCGCTGCCAAGTCCGAGATGAGCCTGGCTCGCATTGATCGCTCAAAGATTTTCTATCTCAATTTTGATCGTAGCCTGCTGGACCAGGACGAGATTGACATGCTGCTTGCCGTCGAGTGCCGTCTCAACCGCCTCTCCGGCATCCTTGAGCGCATCGGGGCCGGATTGGTCCCTACGGCATCCTCGCCGAGCCTTGAGGGCTGCGCGCTCTTTGATGCGTGGCATATCGCCAAGACGACCAACGATGTTCCCCGACTGCTCGATACGGCTTCGAGCGATAACCCGTGGGGCAAGCCGGGTACGGTGGCTTGCCAGCCGGGCGGCGAGTGGGACGTGCGCACCCGTTTTGCGCGAATCGTTGAGGCGCTCAACGTGGTCACGCGGCTCGACTATACCTATCGGGCAAACGTTGCCGAGGGGATTATGCTCGTTCGGTTTGGGCAGTCTGTCGTTGATGCCATGCCGCAACGTGAATACGACGCTCTGGATGACGCCTGGCGCGAGCTGGACGAGGACACGCGGGCGATCTGGGCCGCGGAGCACGATGCGCGCGTGGCACTCACGCTTGCGGCAGCGTGTTTTGCCGCGGGCACCTGCATCACGCGCTGCTATGTGCAGATTGCTGCTACCGACAGTGAGCAGGGCGAGCGCGTTGTCGCAACGTATTTCTTTGGGCGTGCGGCCTATCTGGCCGATTGCGTGCCTGTCGCCAAGGATCTTGAGAGCATGGACATGGACGATATGCCGTGCAAGCGTGTGCTTGAGGCGTATGAGTCAACCGCTCCGGAGACGATTGAGCCTGCGGAGGTTCATGCTCGTCCGCGTGATGACCATCGCACGCTGCCGCCGGCGCTGCGCAATCTGCTGCTTGCCGATACGGCTGACGAGTTGGAGGTCATGGAAGAGGACGACGACCCATACGTGGCCCGTGTTGTTGAATTGCGCGAGCAGGCAAAAGTCGACCGTACAGGTGCTTTTGAAGGCTTTTCCCGTCTTGTCGAGGAGTTGGAGGCTAAGTGCGCCGTCGCCGAGCTTTTGGCGACAGGTCCGGTTCAAACGCAGTTTTGCGATAACCAGCTGGTGCGCATGGTGCTACCGGTGTTGGAAGAAGACCGCTCGGTGCGGATCCTTCGTGCGCCCGATGCGCTGTACTTTGCCCAGCACGAGATTTGCAGCTTTTACGCCGAGCAAGAGGACTTTGAACGAGCACTGCCCGAGGTGCGCCATCTTTACGATCTGGCGCGCTCGTCCATGCAATCGCACTTTGCGCTCATCAACGTGCTTGCGCGTCTGGAGCGCTTTGACGAGATTATCGAGGTGGCGCGCCACGGCCTACGTATTGCCAGCGATCGTTCTGCAATTGGCTACCTGTTCTACCGCTTGGCGTTTGCCTATTGGAATTGCGATCAGCTCGACCTGGCGCTGGCTTGTTACCGTCTGGTGCCGCGCGGTGAGGAATCGGGCAGCAGCGCGCTGGAAGAAATGCAGGGCCTTATGAACGAGATGGGCGTCAGCGAGCCTCCGACGTTCGAGGAAGCGGTCGAGACCATCCGCAAGGCTGGACTCGAGCTGCCGCCAGTGTCCGCCGTGACGAATCAGCTTGCAGATGCCGCTGTTCAACTGGTCGACAACGGCTTCTTTTTCCTGGCACGCGGTTGCATCTTCCAAATGTGGCGCACCATGGGCAACGACGAGCTCGGCTCCTTCAACCGCTCGCTGGGGTAGGCGAAGCCTCCAAGGAGGAAAGGATGCTAGGCAATTAGAAAATTTCCTCTTGCCCATCCTTGGCTGTTTGGTTACTATAGAACGGCTGTTACGGAGAGCTGACCGAGAGGCCGAAGGTGCTCGCCTGCTAAGTGAGTATGCCCCACAAGGGTATCTAGGGTTCGAATCCCTACTTCTCCGCCACGTATTTTCAGCCCTCGCAAATGCGAGGGCTTTTTGTTTCGATTACCAACTATAAAAGAAGGCGCTCGATATCGGGCGCCTTCGCGATCACCTTCGTCCCCAAGGCCAGCGGCGCAAACGCTTCGCTTTCATCGGCTTCATCCGATACGAGGGGTTGTGCTTCAGGAACACGGCGCGGCATATCCGCGTGATCCCTAGCGCCACCAACGCCGTAACCATGAACGAAAGCGTTAAATCCAACACATCGCCGTTGCTCTCCGATAGCGCATACAAGCTTGCCAAGCCGAAGAATGCGGCCAGCACCACGTTCAGCACGGTGAAGGCCTTGATCAGAATCTCCTTCGCCCGTGCCGGCGAGTAGCGCCATGCCGCCACCACGTACACCACGCCGGCCACGAAAGCCAACAATAGCAGCAACGGTATGATGCGCGTCAGCCTCGCAACCATGCTAGAACGTCACCTTCGGAGCGGCGGAGGCACCCTCTTCAGCGGTAAAGCTCGGGCGCTCCTTGAATCCCATCACGCCCGCAAAGAGCACGGCGGGAAACGTCTGGATGGCGGTGTTGTACTTCA
>CABRDB010000080.1 GCA_902469555.1 uncultured Collinsella sp.
CCTGCTCGCTACAAACGCTTCGCGTTTGCTTTACGCTCGCACCCTGTCGGGTTCGAGTCCCGGCGCTTTATTGAAAAAAGCACGGCACCGTAATGGTGCCGTGCTTGTGCTTCTAGCTGGAGCGGGCAACGGGACTCGAACCCGCGAGTGTCAGCTTGGGAAGCTGATGCCTTACCACTTGGCGATGCCCGCTTGTGTGTTGGCTAGTATAACGCGGTTGTCTTGTTCGACACAAGGGTGGTGATGCTTGTTTTAGCTGTGGAGATTCGTTTGAAAATCACGCCAATTGTGGAGACGAGGACCTTTGACTTCCTGTTCTCCCTATCTTCTACCTGCACTTTTGCTTGATTGTTGTATTTGAGCTCAATTTGTCAGGAATTGGGCAAGCTTTTGGTCAGGCTCCGGTACTTACCCGCATGAACCTCGGGGGTAGCCTCATCCTACGCGTCGCAGCCTCCCCGTGCGGCGCACGAGGGATAAGGAGCAGCCATGTCCAACGCACCCACGCACTCTGTCCACAGCGCAATCGCAACAGGTCCGCTGCTCCTGCTCCTCTTCCTGCTTTTCGGCTGCCTGGCACCGGAAGCCGCATTTGCCGTCGATGGCTACGACCAGCTCGGCTTCCGCACTATTAGCGATGATTGTGGGCCCTTCCTCATCGGCAAGTATGAAGCTCAAGACGCCTCGATTGCCTACTGCATGAACCAGGAGCGCCCCGGCCCCACCAAGCCGGGCGGCCCATGGCTCAACTTTGATCAAGGCTGGGTGTGGCTCGACGACGAGTTCGCGGCAATCGTTTGTCACGGATATCCTACCGCCACGTCGTTTGGCGGTTACCATCTTTCACCCGATCGTGCCCGCGCCGCAACCCAGCTTGCCGTATGGATGCTCAACGGCACTACCCATGTCGACGGTACCTACTCTTACACGACCGCTCAGGGCAAAACCAAGAGCGGGCACTTTACCGCCGACGATGAAGTCGTGGCGGCGGCGCGGTGGCTCCACGACAGCGCAAAATCAGGAAGCATCAAAGCCGCTCCGCACCGCGCGCGGCGCTATCTAGGAGCCGTATCGGGCGGCAGCAAACGTCAGGACATGCTCTATGTACTGCCGGCGGTCTCTGTTTCCTTCCAAAAGCAGTCTGCAAACGCTGCCATTACCAGCGGAAACAATACTTATCAGTTTGCCGGGGCAACATTCGATGTTTTTGAGAGCGCCAGCGACGCACGTGTTGGCACCATCCAGATGGACAGCAACGGTCGGGCGCAAGCAACACTTCTGCCCAACACAGCATACTACCTAGTTGAAACGAAGGCGCCGGCCGGCTATGTCCCCCGCCACGATCGCATCGCCTTTACCACGGGGAATGACGGCGGGCGGGTCGCCATTGATGAACAGCCCGGCACCATCAACCTGCGTATCGTAAAACTCGATACCGCGACGAATGCCGGCCCCCAGGTAGGCTCTTCACTCGCAGGAGCAGAGTTCACGTGTGTGTCGCAATCAACCCCTGGATGGGCGCAAATCCTCACGACCGACGAAAGCGGTCGGGCCACCCTCGCCGATGTCCCCTTAGGAACCTTTACCATCTACGAATCAAAAGCCCCCGAGGGCTACCTGCCATCCAACGACAGCTGGACCTATACCGTTGGAGCCGACCAGCTCGGCGATTCAGGCGTGGTCGAGATCGAATCTCGCGTTTCCGATATCCCCATTGCGTTTAACCTTGAGATTTCCAAATTCAAGGATTACGGCAATAGCGACCAATCCGGCCTGGAGCAGCCGGCGGGTGGTGTTGTCTTTGAGGTTGTCAGCAACAGCTCTCAGCAGGTTGTTGGCACACTGACCACAAACATCTATGGCTTTGCCTCCACCAAAGATCAGCCCGAAGCATGGTTCGGCACAGGCAAGCGACCCGCCGGTGTCCACGGAGCCGTCCCATACGACCGTGCCGGCTACACGGTTCGCGAGGTTCCGGAAACCGTCCCCGAGGGTTTTAAACGTGCAGGGGAATGGACCGTCGGGGCCAATCAGATTTCCGACGGCGCCGAGCTTCAATATATCGTGGACAACCACGCTCTGTCGACGCATCTCCAGATTGTAAAACGCGATGCCCAAACAGGCGCTTCTGTTCCCCTAGCCGGATTCACCTTCCAACTCCTCGACAGCAATCACGAACCTGTCTCACAAACTTGCTGGTATCCAGCACATGACGTAATGGACACCTTTACGACTGACGCGACCGGGACCGTCACACTGCCCGAATCGCTCGTGCCGGGCACCTATTATGTACGCGAAACCTCGGCCAAAGAGCCCTATCTTGTCGGCGAAGAGATCGAGGTAAACATACCCGCCGACATGAACCTAACGCCCGTTGCAGTCGCCTCGTATTATGACCACGCCGCGACCGGAAACATCAGGATCGTTAAAACCGATGCCATAGACGGCAGCAGCCTTGCGGGCACCGTCTTTGAGATCCGTGCCTCGGGTGATATCGTGCGCCCCGACGGTAGCATTGCCGCGCTCGACGGTGAGACTGTCGCGACCGTCACGACGGATGAAACTGGAGAAGCACGCGCGGACAACCTCCCGCTGGGACTTGGCACCGCACGCTACGAGGTTGTCGAGACTCAAGCGCCGGCAGGCTTCTTGCTCGATCGGACAACCCATATTGTCGACCTTACTTATGCCGACCAGAAAACACCCGTTGTAGAAGCACGGCTTAACGTATCCGACGATTACACCAAGGTTGATATCTCCAAGGTCGATGCAAGCGGTGAGCAGGAAGTGGAAGGCGCACAACTCACCTTATATGGTCCCGATAAAACCGAAATAGACTCCTGGACCTCATCCGACAAGCCACACCGCGTCGAACATCTTGCACCCGGCACCTACTCGTTGCGCGAAATGATGTCTCCGCGGACCTATGACCTTGCCGAGGAAATAACGTTTGAAATAAAGGATACGGGAGAAGTCCAAACCGTCGCGATGAAGGATGCGCCCATCGAGATCAAGGGACAGGTCGACAAGCGTCAGGAACTTGTCCAACCTATCGAAAAGGGCCTGTTGGCTAACGGCGATGGTAAAAACCGCGCCACGACGCAAACCAATAGTGATGGGCTTTTCTCCTATACCATCGATGCTCGAAACGATTCCGCTACTTGGGTTGATGAGTTTACGATTACCGATGATCTTGAGTGCGCCAAAGACGGCACAGCGAGATTCATCTCAATCGAAACCCCCGTCGCCATCGGCGACCTCAACGGTCTGTGCAACGTATGGTATCGCACGACGCCGTTGGACTCGACAGACGTCGGTGAGCCGGCAAACGCGACACTTGACGATGGGCACGAAAATCCTTGGCTTGAGTCCGACGAAGTAAAAGAGAGCCTTGGTGAGGACTGTCGCCTCGTCGATTACGACGGCTGGCGCCTCTGGAAGGCGGATGTCTCGACCACGGAATCCACCACACTCGAGGCGGAAGAGCTCGACCTTACACCCAATACCGTCGTAACGGGCATTCGAATTGAATACGGTGCGGTAGCCGCCGACTTTACGACTCGAAGCGATGCGGATTCTTGGACCCGCGATGATCTCAAAGATGAGCACGACGACCTTGACGATGCCAAAGCAATCCTTGGCACAGACGCTCGGGGCGCAGTCGTGCACATGCAGGCAACGTCGGCTTATACGCCCCAAACTGCACTCACCAACAGCGCACGCGTCGATCTTTGCCGCAACGGCGGCGGCGATAAACTTGAGTCACATGACGAGGACTGTGTCATTCAACGCTGTACCCTACCGCAGGACCTACCGGCAACAGGAGCAGTTCCCATCGCCGCTTGCATCACCGCGTTCCTGACCTCGGGTGCCGCAGCCCTATGGTTCGCTCGCCTTAGGTCGATCCCAAAGAAGCGCTAGCGCGATCAAAAAGCGGGCGAGCCAGTCCCCCGGCTCACCCGCTTTCAATCATGTAAATCGCCGTATCTACTCTGCAGACGAAGATCCACCATCAACGATTGCTTGCTCGGACTCAGGAATCCCATCAGCACCCGTACTCTGTTCTTGCTCCACCTCTTCGCTGATTGCGGAAGCGGGGGTCGAGCCCTTTGCGCCCACGATGTAGGCAGCCCCAAATCCTAACGCAATGGCAATCAAGGTCAAAATCACGTAGACAGGCCAATGGCGCTTAATATACGAAAACACGTTGACTCCTTAGAGCTCCGTCTACGAACGGCGGATAACCTCGGTCACGACCTCGGATACCGTAGCAATGTTCGTCGGGTTGACATTGTGGGGCAGGTCGTCCTCGGTACGAGCGCAAGCCAGACGCGTGCCGTCCACGCCGGCGATGGTAAGGGCTCGGCGGCTCGCCTCGAGCGCGGCATAGGCATCGGTCTTGGCATAGGGCATCTCGAGCGCGCCACAATCGACATGGAACGACTTGCAGACCTTGCTGACCAGGTTCATGATGCGGCGATCGCCCTTGAGCAGTTGTTGTTCGCCCTCGACCGTCACCACCGAAAGCCTACCGGCGCCGACGGATTCAAGATTGATAAAGAATACGCCGCGGAGCTTATCGCGATGCGAAGCCAAGAAGGCCTTCATGCCAGCGCCATCACAATCCGAGGCGCCCGTTGCCACAAACCAGATATCGTGACCGAGCAGCTCATCATCGCCCATAGAGGCGACAGCCGAGAGCATATCTTCGGAAGAAGCGCCATCGGAAGACGTAGCGCCACCCTTCCAGCCATCGTTATCGTCCTCGAAGTTATCCCACGAACCGATACCGCGACCGGACTTCTTGGCATCGTAATCGTCTTCGACGCCCAGCCAGTCACTCATGCTGTCCTGCTCGTTTTTCTTTTTACGGCCGAACAGACCACCCAGGCCGCGCTTACGAGACTTGGGTGCCGCCGGGGCGGGAGCCGAAATGGTCTCGATCGGCTGTGCGCCCGACGCAACGGGCATAGGAGGCGCAACGGGTGCCGATGTGGGTTCGGGGCCTTGGGCGGTAGCAAAGGGGTCGTTGACCTGTGCGGAGGGATCGGGAAGGTCGAACAGCGACGTGCGAGACGCAACGTTTGCCTGCTTCATAGACGGCAGCGACGGATCGGGGACCGAAGCCAGCGGAGACGAGGAAGGTGCAGGCGACGGTGCCGACGCCGGATCGGGAACATTCATCTGCGGGCGCGGCGATGCCTGGGAGGAAATCTGGGCCATAAGGGAATCGACCGTTTCGTCCTGGGTGGGAGCGACATTGGCAACCGTGGCACCGGAACCACTCGGGGTCGGCATGGTGAAAATCTGCGTGGAATAAGGCCTCGACTCATCCGTCTCGGGAGTCTCGGAAACCGCAGGCACTTCCTCCTGCTCGACCTCGGTCGAATCATCTTGCTCGGCTGCCGCGTATTGCTCTTCGTCAGAGTTGGCCTCGACGGGCTCGTCCTCGGCGGCATCTTGGATTTCGGCAGCATCAACAGGCTCGTCATCGTCTGCCGCGTCGCCCTGCTCATCGGAAACAGGAAGGGGCTCGGCAATCGCGGTGCCCTGTTTTTCAAACGTTATCGTGGAATCGAACTGCGCGGCATCAAACGACATGGTGCTATCGACGTGCTGCTGAGCCTCGAAAGACGTCGTCGCTTCAACAACATCCGCGGACGCCGGTTGCTGGGACTCAAAGGACGTTGTAGCTTCGGCGGCTTCGACGGGCGCGGACTGCATAGCCTCGTTCTGCTCGAACTCTTGCGCCGCGAGCTCACGTGCCGCCTCGGCTGCCTGCTGCTGAGCGATAGCCTCCTGCTCGGCAGCCTCGCGTGCGGCAGCGCGCTTCTCCTCGAAATCGTCGACAAATTTCTTGCCCTTTGCAAACGCACCCTTAAAGAAGTTGGAAGCGCTGGCGCCAATCGACGAGAACGCGGATGCAATGTCGGCATGCGGCGTTGCCGCGGGAATCTCGGCCGAGAAATCAGTATCGCTCTCGTAAGACACGCGCCTCGGTTGTTCAACGTAATCGTCGTCAGACTCGTCCGCAACGTCTTGCGCCGGTGCGGCGGGAGCCAAAATGTCCAGTCCTGCCGCGGGATCGAACGCGGACACCGCCTCGGGATCGGCAACGGCAGCGGTAACCGCGGCAGACTCATCATCCGCAGCGACAACGGGCGCAGGCGCAGCCACGACGGGGGCAGGCTCGGGCTCAAACGTTGGCTCCTCGCCCTCCTCGTAATCGAGCGTGCAGGACTCGGGAAGCATTCCGAGCGCACGGATGGCATCCGAACCAAAGCGGATGTTGCCGGCGGCGTTGCGATAGAGCTTGGGCTCGGGCTCGGCAGACTCCTCCGCCGGCTCGGCAGCGGGAACCTCGTCATTGAACTCTTCGGCTTGGGCAGCCTGATTCTGATCCTCGGGCACGATAGCGCCGATCAGCGTCTCGTCGGCAGACGCACCCTCAAAGCCCTCGATTTGCTCGTCGAAAGCCTCACCCTGTTCGGGCTCGGTCTGAGCGTCGGGAGCAATCGGCTGACCGAATTCGTCCTCGGCGTAGGTAGGCTCTTCATACTCGATGGTGTTGCCGTAGTCGTTTTGCTGCTGGGCCGCGGCATATTCCGCCGCTGCGCGCGCCATTTCCTCGGCACGACGCTTCTGCTCCCCAAAATAGGTATCGAACGGAACATCGTCGGGAAACTCGTTTTCGCCCTGGAAGGGAGCAACGTTGTCCATAACGCCGAGCATAGCGGCGACAGAAGACTTGTTGCACACCGCGCCAGACGTATAGGGAAGAATGTGGCGGTTAGAGATGATGTTTACCGCGTTGGCGAGTGCAACGAGGGAAGCGAGGATCGCGACAATCCACAGCAGAACCTTGAGCGCGCCGGGGAGCGGCAGAATACGCAGGATGGCAACGGCAGCGGGGGCAACCGTGGCAACGGGCAACAGCTTGGCGATGAGCGCACGATACGAAGCATAAGGCTCGCGGGCGAGCAGCTCAGCACGGGGAGAGTCGTAGTGTGCGACAACGACCACCGGGCGGTTACGCGGGGACGCGAGCGGGCCCGAGGCCTTGTGGTAGGCGATGACATTTTGGCTCACGCCCGTCTTGCCCAGGCGCGAAACCACGGGGTGGCCCGTGCGCTCGAGCACGTAAAGAACGGCGCCGACAATGGCCAGCAAGGTGCCGACCAAGCCGATACCGCCGCCGATGCCCATCAGCAGGGCGCCGGCAAACGCAAGAATACCGGTAACGGCAAATGCCAACCTACTGGGCGCCGGGGCATTGAACTCCTGAACCTCGGGGTCAAAGCCGTGGTTGCGGAAGATCTGAGCGATATCTTCGGCAGCCAAGCGCTCTTCTTCGCTGCATGCCGGCGTAATGCCGGTGTTCTGCAGCAGGTGGTTAATATAGTTCTGGGTGTTCGCCATGTGCGCTCCACATCCATAATCCGACAAATAGGCCCAATGCATGCACATTAGAACCGTATATAGTCGAAAGTATACCCCGAGCGAGCGCAAACGACCGAATTCGGGCCATCTTAACGCCCCGAGCGGACAAGGATATAGCCTAATCTCCATATCGGACTAAAATCATGGCAGCAAACCACTTCTCATGCGAGGACTCTATGACGGCAAGCGACACGACCGAGACAATTAAAAAGGGAAATTCGGAGCCCAGTTTCGATAAAACGGCTCAGCGCATCCTCAATCTTTTCTTTGTGCTCAATAGCTCCCCCGAACCGCTGACGGCCGAGCAGATCGTCTTGGATTCTGACCTGGGATATGGCTCGGGCAATATCGACTCGGATAAGCGCAAGTTTCGACGCGATCGTGACAAGCTGCTCGAACGCGGCATCTTAATCAAGGAGGTTCGCCCCACCGGCGCGCAGGAGACCGAGGAAAGCTCGTGGACAATCGACCGCGAGCACACGTTTGCGGCAGGCGGCCTCATTACCGCAGACGACGCCGATATCCTGCTCAACGCCATCGACCAGACACTAGCGGCCGGCTCATCCACTTTTGCCGCACCGCTTGCCGATATTCGCTCCAAGATTGCCTATCTCACCGGCAGGACGACGGTAGACGAGGCGCCGATCAGCCGCTCTCCCACCGTCGATGCGGTTTGGAGCGCCTTTGCCGAGCGATGCGCGCTGCGATTTTTATATCAGAACGGACGCGGCGAGCAGAGAGAACGTACCGTCTGCGTCTACGGCATGTTCGAGCGCGAGGGCGTGGCTTACTTCTGCGGCCTCGACAACGTCACCGACGACATCAGGACATTCCGCTGCGACCGTATCGTTCGCGCTTGGCGTCCTTCGAAGGCCTACGTCATCCCCGCGGACTTCAACCTCAGCGACTACCTGTTCTTTGAATTCGATTTTGCCGACCGACCGCCCGTTGCAGCCACGTTCTCATTCGCCCCTCAGACGCAGATCGATATGATCAACGGTCTCACGCGTGGGCGAGGTGAGCTCGTACACACCGATGTGGGATGGACCTGGACCGTTGACGTGCGCGATCTTGAAGCCGGCGCCTCATTTTGCATGGCCCACGCCATGGACGGCATGAGGCCCGTGGCCCCCAAATCGCTCAAACAGGCGTGGAACCACCTCATTGAAAGGACGGTGCACGAGTATGCCCGTGCGTAAACTCACCAGCGAGCAGAGACTCTCGCGCGCCATCGACATCATGGAGGCCCTCTACGCCGCCGGCGAGAGCGGCATGACACGGACCGAGATTTGCAGTCGCTTTGACATCACGGGGGTATCGCTCGACGAGATTCTCGAGATCGTCTCGACGCTCGCGGACCGAGAATCGGGCGCGCGCATCATCTGCGAATGCCGCGGCGAGCGTGTGGTCCTCACCGGTGACGCCGGGCGTGTGCTACCGCTGCGCTTGAGTGCCGCCGAGGGCGCTGTGCTCAACCATGAACTTGAATCGTTGGGGATCGAGCCGCATACGGCAGCTCGGATTCGACATGCCCTTCTACCCGAAGAGCTCGGCTATAACCAGCGCGTCTTTGACACCGTCAACCACGGGTCGCACTGGCAGCAGCTGAGCTGCGCCATTCAGGACGGTGTTCGCTGCCGCATCTCGTATCGCTCGATGGACGATGCACGGCCACGTGAGCGTCTGGTCGACCCCTTGCGCATTACGGCAAACGGCGACCAAACATACCTGATTGCCTGGGACATCGCGGTCGATGAGCAGCGCACCTATCGCATGGATAAAATCGAGGGACTCGCCTTGACGGAAGACTCCGTCGTGCCTCATGCACCGGACGTCACATCCCTCCACGATTCCCTTGCTCGGACGCAGCGTAGCGCAAAGCTCTTGATGCCATTCGATATGGCGGAGCATCTGGACTGGGCCGGCATCACCCTAATCGAGCGCAGCGGGGCAGACATGGCAACGGTAACCGTGCATTATGGCTCCGAGCGTTGGCTACTGAGCCAGGTAATCGCAGCGGGCGGAGCCATCCGCATCTTGGATGACCCCGCCCTGTCAAAGCGTCTGTGCGATATGGCAAAAACCCTCGTCTGTCCGCTTTAGCGCCGCCGCTCGTGGCGTGCACGCCACAGTTGCAGATAGTGCCCAATCTGTGCCGATTCGATGCGCTGGTAGGAGCTCGTGGGCAGCGACGTTAAGAACTTCTTTCCGTAGCCCTTCGTCACCAGGCGCGGGTCGGCCAGAATCAGCACGCCGCAATCGGTCGACGAGCGGATAAGGCGGCCGGCCGCCTGCTTGACCTCGAGCACCGCCTCGGGCAGCGAATAGCGCGCCCAAGCGCGGTCTTCACGCAGGTTGCGCTCGCACGAGAGCGGGTCCGTGGGGCTCGAGAACGGCAGCTTGGGAATGATGACGCAGCGCAGCGTCTCGCCGCTGGCGTCGAATCCCTCCCAGAAGGCCTTAAGCGCAAAAAGCGATGAAGTCGGCTCGCTGATAAACCGGTCGCGCAGGCGACGAGGAGATGAGTTGCGCTGCTGGCAGTTGAGTTCCAGACCCGCACGGGCCATCTTGGGCTCAACGCGGGCGTACAGGTCTTCCATGTCGCGCCGATTGGTGAACAGTGTGAGCACCGATCCGCCCATGGCAAGATGGGCGTCGACCAGCACGCGCTCGAGCGCCGTAAGATAGCTCTCACGATCGCGCGGATCGGGGATATCACCCGCAACGACTACAGCCATGTTCGAATCGAAGTCGTAGCTCGAGTCCAAGTGCAACGATGAGGATGTTGAAGCACCGATGCGATCGAGGCCGACCGCGTGGTTAAAGTGTTCAAAGCTTTTGGACACCGTCATGGTCGCCGAGGCAAAGATAGCCGTGTGAACCTCGGGCAGCCACTCGGTTGCCAAGGCCTCGCCAATGTCGATGCGCTCTGCGGTCATTGACTCTCCGCCGGCACGCAACCTGCGATTGACCTGCAGCGAATACACGTAGTGTTCATCGGTGCCGTCAATGATGAGTTTGAGGTTCTCGGCCAGCTCGTGCAAGCGGCGCGAGATATCACCCAGGTCGACAACAACCTCGGGCTTGTCGGCGGCGACGGCTTGCACCAGCGCGTCGACGCTCTTGTCAGCCTGTTCCAACGCGTCGATGGCAGCGTAGGCCGACTGTAAGAAATCATGCCAGTCGTCAGATTCGCGCAGTTCGGGGCCAATCCATAGATTGGCATTGTCATAACCCCCACGGGCACGGCGGCCGAGCTCGCGAACGCCATCGAACACGTCGGCGATTGCCATGCTCGCGCGCGCAACCGTCGACGTCGCCTTGGCAGTAAGGCCCAGATAGAGCGTAGAGCCCTCGGAGGTTGCCAAATCACGGGAAACCTGGCTTAGCGCGCCGGTGCTCGAGCCACCCAGGCGCTCAAACAGAATGCGTGACTCGTCCGCCGACACCACGCGCGCCCACTGGCGGCGCGCCTCGCGCTCGATGGAATGGGCCTCGTCGATTACCCAATGACGAATCGGAGGCAAAATCCTGCCCTCGGCCGCAACGTTGCGGAACAGCAGGGAATGGTTGGTGACCACCACATCGGCATGCGCCGCACGACGGCGAGCGCCGTGGACCAAACATTTATCAGGGAAAAACGGGCAGAGGCGACGAGCACACTCGCGCGAGGCCGTCGTAAAGTCGGGGCGGTTGACGCTGCGCCACCGAATGCCAAGTGAGTCGAGGTCGCCATCGGCTGATTGGCAGACGTACGCCATAATGACCGCGACCGCCGTGAGCGTGTCCGCCGGATCGCGCTTGGTGGTAATCTCGGCCTGGCCGCGGCTCATGCGCTCAAGCTTGCGCAGGCACGGATAGTGGTCATACCCCTTGAGAGCGCAAAATGACAGACCACCGTCCAGTTGCTCGGCAAGTTTTGGCAGCTCATGGTACATGAGCTGGTCGGCGAGATTGTTCGATTTGGTCGCAATACCAACCGTGATGTTGTTACGGCGTGCTGCCTCGGCAAAAGGCACCAGATAGGCCATCGATTTGCCGACGCCCGTGCCCGCCTCAATTACACGATGAGTGCCCGTGACCAGCGCATCGCGGACCTCGAGCGCCATCGCAATCTGCTCATCACGCGGCTCGTAGGTGGGGTACATGCGATTGACCAGGCCACCTGGCGCATAGTCTGCCTCAATCTCCTCACGACTCGGCATCTTGAGGACCGGCAGTTCGTCGGCGTCCACCCGATCGTCGGCGCGATCGGCCTTGAGAACGTCAGCACGAGCGGCGCTGAGAGAGAAGATAGAACCAGGGTTCTGCCCTGCCAAGAATGAGAAGATAGGACGATAGGACCAAGGCACATCCGGATGCATGTCGGCTAGGCGCGCCATGAGGCCCTGGGGCAAGTCGGTGAGCGCCACGAGCAACACGCGCCATACGCCACACAGGGCGTCGACGTCGGCATTGGCACGGTGTGATACCGAGTCACAGCCAAACAGATCGGCCATAAAAGACAGCTTGTGCGAGGCCAGGCGCGGAAGCGCGATTCGCGACAGCGCCAGCGAATCGATCCAAATATCGCTCACGTTGACGCCGCCTTTGACCGACTCGATAAACGAGCGGTCGAACGTGGCGTTATGTGCGATCACCGGGCAACCACCGACAAAATCGGCGAGAGCGGCGACGGCCTCAACGGCCGACGGGGCATCTGCCACATCGGCATTTGTAATGCTCGTGAGCTCGGTAATCTCGGCGGGAATCAGCTGCTTGGGATGCACGAAGGTATCGAAACGGTCGACGATCTCGCGGCCCGAAAGACGGGCCGCCGAGATCTCGATCAGTTCATTGTCCTGCACCGAAAGACCTGTGGTCTCGGTATCGAGGACAATCACATCTTCCTCGATAAGACCAAAGGACTGCGTTTTGGCGCGTTCGGCAAGCGTGGCATAGGAGTCGATGACAAACTGCGGCGTTCCTGACGAAACCGCGTCCTCGATTAGCATGCAATGCCCGCTCGACGAAGGCCCATACGGATCAGGCTGTCACAGACCTGCGGGAACGTCATGTCGTCGGTGTGGCGGATCTCGTCCGGATACAGCGACGTATCGGTCATGCCGGGAATGGTATTGGTCTCGAGGATAACGGGGCCGTCCTCACTCACGATAAAGTCGCTGCGCGAGATACCCAGGCAACCGAGGGCCTTGTGAGCAGCACAGGCAAGCTCCTGGGCACGAGCGTAATTCTCGGGTGAAATCTGCGCCGGAATGCGATGGATGTCCGTAGGGTCGACATACTTCACGTCCAGATCGTAGAACTCACAGTCCTCGGGCTTACGAATCTCGACAATCGGCAGAGCGCGCACGTCATCTTCGCCGTATACGCCGACGGTGATCTCGGTACCCTCGATGCACTTCTCGACCAGTACTTTGTCGCCGTACTCAAACGCCTTGGCGATTGCCGCGGGCAGCTCGGAGGGCTCATGGACCAGGGAAATGCCATAGCTGGAACCGTTGACGGCCGGCTTCACAAAGCAGCGCTCGCCACAAACCTCGACGATATGATCGATATCGACTTCATCGCCCACCTCGAGCGCAAGGCCGGGGGCAATGGGAATGCCCGCCTTGGCGTACAGGAGCTTAGAGACCTCCTTGTCGGCACCGCAGGCGCTGGCAAGCACGCCCGAAGCCGTGTAGGGGATACCCAGGGTCTCCATGGCGCCTTGCATGGCGCCATCCTCGCCGCCGGCACCGTGCATGGCGATAAACGCCACGTCAAAGCCGCCGGTTGCCATGGTTACCATAAAGTCATCAGCGGCCGTATCGAGCAGCTCCACCGAGGTGTAGCCGGCTTCCTTCAGTGCCACCACAACGTTCTTTCCCGAATTAAGCGAGATCTCGCGCTCAGCGGAATGACCGCCCGCCAAGACCGCTACGTGCATGTTCTCTAGGCTTTTACCCGGCATGGGCAGACTCCTCCTCTATAATTTCTGCAGCTGATACCATATTGTAGCGATACCCTCTACGTTTCCCCAAAATCGAAAGGCTTCCATGAATCCCAGGACTAAATCTCAGGACATTCGCGACTTGAGCCAAAACGATATTCGCGAGCTCGTGGCCGAGCTTGGCCAGCCCGCCTTCCGCGCGAAGCAGCTCATCGAATGGGTCTTTGAGAAGAACGTTTGTTCGTTCGACGACATGACCAACCTTCCCAAGGCTTTCCGCGAGCAGCTTAAAGAGGCTTTTGCCTTTGATACGCCGACTGAACTCACCAAGCAGGTTTCCAAAGATGGCTCGCGCAAGTATCTGCTCGAGTACCACGACGGCATTTCCGTCGAAACTGTCGGTATGCCCCGTCGCAACAAGCTTTCCGTCTGCGTTTCCACCCAGGCAGGCTGCGGCATGGGCTGTGCCTTTTGCGCTACCGGCCTCAACGGCCTCAAGCGCTCTCTGACCGCTCAAGAGATCGTCGACCAGGTACTTCATGTATCCAACGACTTTGGCGAGCGCGTCACGAGCGTTGTCTTCATGGGCCAGGGCGAGCCGTTTGCCAACTACGACGAGGTTCTCAAGGCGTTGCGAATCCTCAACGGCCCCGATGGCATCGGTATCGGTGCTCGTCACCTCACCGTCTCTACCAGCGGCGTTATTCCCGGTATTCGCAAATTTGCCGACATCCCCGAGCAGTTCACGCTTGCCGTTTCCCTGCATTCCGCCATCCAGTCGACACGCAATAAGCTAATGCCCGGTGTTAAGAAGTACACGCTACTTCGCCTTCACGAGGCGCTTCAACTCTACACCGAGAAGACTGGCCGCCGCCCGACCTATGAGTATGCCATGATCGAAGGCGTCAACGATACGAATCCCGAGATGCAGGCGCTCTGCGACTTCTGCGAGGGAACGTTGTGCCACGTCAACCTGATTCAGCTTAACGACATCGAGGGCAGCCCGCTCAAGCCGTCGCCGATTCATAAGGTTGAGGATCTTCAGCGTCGTCTTGAGTCCCGTGGCATCGAGACCACGATTCGTAACTCCCGTGGTAACGATATTGACGCCGCTTGCGGACAGCTGAAGCAGCGCTTCAAAGTTCAGAAGAACGCATAGGGGAGTCGCACCCCAAAACGTTTCATGTGAAACATCGAACGGCCCCGGTTACAGGAGATGCAACCGGGGCCGTTTTATTTATTGACCTTAATTTTGAATCAGCTGCTACCTGTCCCATTTTTTACGGCCAAAATAAGGGGTCCTTGCCTCGTGAATCAGACAAGGACCCCTCAAAATATGCTAAGTAATTGTTAGGTACCTAATAGCCTACATTTTCCCATTGGTTACTAACCCAACCTTGATTAATCTTGGGATTCTTCGTTACCTGAGCCGTACGCATGGCAACATCTTCTGTCATAACATCCATTTTCTTCTTGGATGTATCGACAATATCTTGCGCACTACGAAGCAAACGACCTCGAAGTTCATCGTCTGTCGCGATCTTATAGCCAGCAAAGGCACCAGCCGCGACAGTCGTCGCCAATGCAATCGCAGTTAAAATCCTATTCCTCATCTTGGCCTCCTTGATCAAACTGAATCATTTCGCCAAGAATACGAGAGAGCTCTTCCTCGTCTTTAAACTCAATCTCAATCTTATTCTTTCCACGCGAGCTTTTCACGCGCACGTTGGTATTAAATACCTGACGAAGTACACGCGCAGCCTTTTTAAAAGACTGAGGCGTTGCAGGCCGCGGCGTCTTAGGTGTCTCTCCGGCAGAAAACAATGGAGCAAGATTTTCTGTCGCTCTTACAGAAAGGCCCTCCGCAACAACCTTCTCTGCAAGTCGAATTCGAGCATCCTCATAGGGAACTGCAAGAATCGCACGTGCGTGACCAGCAGTAAGTTTACCCTCAAAAATCATCTGCTGAACTACTTCGGGGAGATCGAGAAGGCGCAGCGAATTTGTAATTGCAGAGCGTGATTTGCTTACTGCCTTCGACAATGCCTCCTGGGTCATACCGCTGGCATCAATGAGCTGGCGATAGCCCTTAGCCTCTTCGACGGGATTCAGATCAGAACGCTGAAGGTTTTCGATAAGAGCAAGAGCCAGCATCTCTTCATCATTAACATCTTTAATGATGACAGGCAGCTCCTCAAGACCAGCAAGCTTTGACGCCTGGTAACGACGCTCACCAGCGATGATCTCATAGCCGTTTCCATGCTTGCGAACCAAAAGCGGCTGCAAAACGCCATGTTCTTGGATTGACTCGCTCAACTCGCGAAGTTCAGTTTCATTAAAGTGAATTCGCGGTTGATTAGGGTTGGGAACGATATCCTCAACCGGTAGTTTTGTTTCAGATGCTGTATTTGAAGCAGATGCAGCAGAACCACCGGTCTCATACTCAGCCTCTGAGACCAAAGCATTGAGTCCGCGTCCCAATCCACCGCGTTTCTTTGCACTAGGCACGCTTGATCACCTCTTTTGCAAGGTTCATATACGCTTTTGCACCCTTATTTTGAGGTGCATAGGTAATTACCGGTTCTCCAAAAGACGGAGCTTCAGAGATTTTAACAGTACGGGGAATCAGCGTCTTAAACGCCTTATCACCAAAGTACGATTGAACTTCCTCAACAACCTGATTCGACAAAGAAGTACGTGAGTCATACATGGTCATAAGCACGCCATAGGTGTCTAAGCCCTTGTTCAGACGTGATTTGACCATCTTCATTGACTCAAGCAGCTTCGTAACGCCCTCGAGTGCGTAATACTCACACTGGATTGGAATCAAAACGCTATCTGCTGCGGTCAAGGCATTGATTGTAAGCAGGCCGAGCGAAGGAGGACAGTCAATGAAAATAAAATCGAACTCGTCCTGAATCGGCTCAAGCAAGTCTTTGAGGCGGGTTTCACGAGCAATTGCGCTTACGAGCTCAATTTCAGCACCTGCAAGCTGAATCGTAGCTGGAATTACGAATACCTTTTTGCAATTTGTATCAAGAACAAGCGATTCTGCCGGCACATCATTCAACAATGCATCATAGATGCAGTGATCAAGGTCTTCTTTTTCAATTCCAAATCCACTGGTACTGTTTCCCTGCGGATCAAAATCGACAATCAGTGTCTTACGACCCTGCTCACCCAGTGCTGCTGCAAGGTTTACAGCCGTTGTTGACTTACCGACGCCGCCTTTTTGATTGATGATTGCAATGATACGCGTGTCTTTTGCGTTCTTAGAACGCTTAACGTCGCGAAATCCCACGGTCCCTCCTGGTGTGTATTAAAGCTGTCAAACGGAGGATGTTTCACGTGAAACATTCCGATTCGATATCAACTGCCATGTTTCACGTGAAACACTGCAAGTTGTTAGTATCCATTATGTTTCACGTGAAACATCTAGGCAAGCGGATTCTTCTTTGCCATGCCATTTGCACGAGGCAATGAAACAGATGCTGGATGACTCTTCTTAAGAACAATGAACTCCCTGTGGCCCAAGCCCTCAGGCAAATCGATTGCGTCATTCAGAAGCAAAGTGAAGCCACAAATCTTAGCTGCTGACATGCCAGAAGCAAGCTCCTCATCCGAAGGATTGCCCTTGGTGATAACAAATAGCCCTCCATCCTTGAGGAACGGAGCTGCATACTCAACAAGAATCGGTAGAGGAGCCAGTGCGCGGGCAGTTACGACAGAGAACTGCTTCTTATGGCTTCGAGCATATTCTTCAAGACGATCATGGACCGCATGAGCATGTTTCAACCCAAGAGCATGAACAAAAGAATTGACGGCATCAACCTTCTTACCAACAGAGTCAATATAAGTAGCTTTACGATGCGTGGTTATGGTTAACGGAATACCAGGGAAGCCCGCACCTGTCCCCATATCGAGCAAAGCTCCCTCAGGAGCCTTATTGATATAGGGGAGCAAAACAAGTGAGTCGAGGATATGAAGTACCGCAGCATCTTCAACGTTAAGAATACGGGTGAGATTAGTTGTCTTATTTGTTTCCAGAACCAAATCCAAATGCTGAATACAATTCCTCATCTCAACATCAGATACGCTCAAGGAATACTCTTTGCAATAGGAAGTTAGACGAGTCAACATCTCGTCAGCTTGCTGATCAGTAAGTACTAACAACGAAAGCTCCTTTCTGACAAAAATCAGTGTATCGAGAACTTTTGACAAAAAAAGGGGACGTGGAAACCACGTCCCCTTAGCATAAGCTCGAGTAGATTATCGAGCAACAATCACCACATGGCGATCGGGGTCAGAACCCTCAGAATGAGTATCGACGGCGTCATTGCCACGAAGTGCAATGTGAACCAGTCGGCGCTCGTAGGCATTCATGGGCGGAAGCGAAACACTCTTATGAGTGCGGATGGCACGCTCGGCTGCAGACTGAGCCATGGAGGCAACCTTGTCCTGACGGCGGCTCTTGTATCCCTCGACGTCCACTACAACCGGATACCTAAAGCCAAGCTTGCGGCTCACTAGCAAAGAGAACATAACCTGAAGGGCATCAAGGGTGCGACCATGACGGCCAATGAGAACAGCAAGGTCGGGAGCCGTTACATCCAGAATCAGCTCACCCTCGTCGCCCTCATACTCATCGATAGGAGAGTTGGCGGCATCGAAGTGCGAAAGGATGGAACGCAGGATGGAAATCGCGACATCGGCAATGGTGTCGAGCTCCTCGTCGGTCAGCTCTTCACCGGCCTTGTAGCGCTGTGCAATCTCGGGATAATCGCCCGCGACCTGCGGGGCAACCTCCTCAAGCATATCCTCGATGATCTCTTCAGACATAACGTACTCCAAAAGTTAGGTACCTAAATAAGATTGATATCCCGCTACTTCTTCTTGTGCGGGCGCGGCTTCTTCTCGCGACGAGTGACCTCAACCTGCAGCGGCGCGTTCTTAAGGCGCTCCTCCTCATCGGCCTTCGCCTTGTCGATGACCTTCTGCGTCACAAAAATCTGCTGGATAACCTGCCAAGCAGACGAGACGTCGTAGTACAGCAGAACACCAACGGGAAGGCTCCAGCCCATCCAAAGCATCATGACCGTCATGACAACGGCCATCATACGCATGCTCTGAGCCTGCTGGCCGGTCTGGTTGCGCGACATATAGAGCTGCGGAATCAGGGTCAGGACAGCGAACAGGATCAGGCAGACCAGCGCAGGCAGCGCGACCATAAAGCCATCGGCAAAGGAGGCACTCGGCGTGGTGGTCAGGTCGGGCAGAATATTAAAGAACGAGAACGCGCCGTCGTTAAAGTAGTCCGGCAGGTTACGCAGCAGCGTAAATAGGGCGAACAGGACAGGCATCTGAATCAACAGCGGCAGACAACCAGCCATCGGGTTGAACTTGTTCTCGCTGTAGAACTTCTGCATTTCCTCGGCCTGACGCTGGGGATCGTCGGCATAGCGCTCCTGGATCTCGAGCATCTTGGGCTGCAGCACCTGCATGCGTGCCGTCGACTTAGTCGACTTGAGCATAAGCGGCGTCAGTAGCAGACGGATGATGACCACCAGGATGATGATGGACAGGCCCCAGTCGACCGCAAAGGTCTGGATGAGCTTGAGCAGCTCGAAAAGGATGTTAACGATCCAATCCCACATGTAAGTTTTCCTCCGATAGCGAGTGCCCGCTAGGGCACAGGGTCATAACCGCCGACGTGCAGGGGATTGCAGCGAGCGATGCGCCTCACGGCAAGCCAGCAGCCTCTCAAAACACCGTACTTCTCAATCGCCTGGACGGCGTATTGCGAGCACGTTGGGTAATAAATGCAGGCGTCAGGCAATAAGGGCGAAATAACCTGTTGATATATGCGAATAGGAGCGATGGCAACACGTCGCAAAACGTGATTGCTCATCGCTCCTCCCCGGCAACGCCGGCGCGTTTCATAAGCGAACGCAATGCATTGTCCATCTCCTGAGGCGAAGAAACCCTCGTCTTGGGAGTTGCGAACAAGATGATGTCATAACCCGCAACGGGAAATCCACAGCTGCGGGCGGCCTCGCGCATCACACGCTTAGAACGGTTGCGCACGACAGCACAACCGAGCCGTTTAGCACCAACGAAGGCGACCCTTCCGGAGTCGCCTTCGCCAACCGATTCACATATGGTCATTCGAATCAGAGGGTGATTAAAACGACGCCCCTGACTGAACACATGCTCGAAATCTTGCCGAGACTTAATAGTCTTCATGCGAGATGTGTGTATCGCTGCTAGACAGTGAGACGCTTGCGGCCCTTGGCGCGACGACGGGCGAGCACGGCACGACCACCCTTAGTGGCCATACGGGCACGGAAGCCATGGGTCTTGGCACGCTTACGCTTATTAGGCTGATACGTACGCTTCATCTTAAGTTCCTCCTGCTGCATTTCGAGTGTCCGCGGGGGCGCGGACGCAGATATAGACACGTGAGCTTGAAGATTGTAGGGAAATCAATGTTCAAATGTCAAGAAATCAAAGGTAAAAGGTTGCGCAGTTCACACGGTTCCCCCATAAGCCGAGCTCGATTTAACGGTGCATGGCAACTTTTCACGATATTTCATCGAGTTTTCAACAGGTCATGTTGGCAATGTTGAGAACTTTTCGTCCGTTTTCCAAAGTTTTCAACAGGTTTTGAAAAGTTGTCGAAAGATGAGAAACATTGCACGGTGAGCTACTATTTGTTCGAAACCTTTTGAAAGATTGCGAGCGGCATGTCTGACGACTTTTACACCATGGTCGATTCCGGAGACCCGGCACCCGACAACGAGCACATCACCGGCGTGCGCGAAGAGCGTGCGGAAGGCGAGCAGACGACCACGCAGGCGCCAAAAGCCATGTACGCCGCGCGCATCGCCGTCTATGACGATATGCTGTCGACACCGCGTGTGATCGTCATTGATCCGCAAGATGTCCGCACGTATTTGGAAGAGACGACCAACACCGTCTACCAGTGCATGAAAGAACAAGGTGGCCATATCTCGCTCATGGTCATCCGCGAGATTGTCGAAAACTTTATCCACGCGCACTTTGCCGAGCCCATCATCTCGATTCTGGACGGCGGAGACACCATCCGCTTTGCTGACCAAGGACCCGGCATCGACGACAAGGAGCGTGCTTTCGACTTTGGCGTTACCAGCGCAAACAGCAAGATGAAGCGCTATATCCGTGGAACCGGAGCAGGGTTTCCCATGGTGCAGGAGTATTTGGAAAACGCCGGCGGGGCCGTGTCCATCGAGGACAACATGGGCAACGGCACCGTGGTTACGGTAAGCCTGGACCCTAAACGCGTGCAGGAAATCGAACGCGCCGGCGGGCGCGGTGCTGCCGTGCGGCCCGAGACGGAGCAGCCCGCATATCCCCTGCCGGGAGCTTTTGCGCAGCAGCCCATGGCAACGCAACAGATGCAGCCCCGCGTGGGACAGATGCAGCAGCCCGGAATGCTTCCTACACAAGAGCCCCAGGCGGCGTCGATGTCGATGCCGCCAAACGTGCCACAGGCCATGCCGCTGGCGGATCAGGATACAGCAGCAATGCAGCAGGCGACGGGGGCGCCGGGTGGCCAGCAAATGGGCTATCAGCCGTACCAACAGGGATATCCATATCAGCAGATGCCGCCACTGGGGTATGGCCAGCAGTTCCCGCAGCAGTACCAGCAGGGATATCAGCAACCGTACCAGCAGATGCCGCAGCAGCAGTACAACCCCTGGGCCCAGCAGATGCCTCCGCAGCCTTACCAACAGTGGCCTCAAAGTTTTCAACAGCAAATGCCGCCGATGCAGAGTTCTCAACAACCAGCAGCTCAAATGATGTATCCTAATGCAGCAAATCAGTATGCGCAGCCACAACCGGACGTGTTCGTAAGCGATCGCGGCAACGCCGCGCTGGGCTATCTGGCGCAAAATCAAGCGTGCGGTGCAACCGATCTGGCGAGGGCGTTTGGAAACTCGGCCCCCACTTGGTCACGCACGCTCAATGACTTGGCGCAGGCCGGCTTGGTCATCAAGCATGGCCAGAAATACCATCTGACCGAACTCGGCGCCGCTCGCGTGCGAGCTCAGAGCTAAAGAACGGGAGAGATAGTGGACGAGGAAGCAAGCATCATCCTGGGGGATGCCATCGCCTTTTGCCAGCGCGACGGCCAAGATGCACGCCTCATCAACATGCTGGGGCAATCGCGCGCCATAAGCCTGACCGAAGATACGCTCACGATCGAGGCCCCCTCGCGCTTTGCCATCGCGCAGCTCAAAAAGCATCAGCCGACCATTGAGGCCTATCTGGAAGAAATCGCCTTTGCACCGATTGCGCTCGACATCGTGGCACCGCAAGGCGCAACGGCCGAATCCGGTGCCGCGACGGTGCCCGCCACGGCTCCCGCTGCTTCCCCTGCGGCGCCAGCCTCCGCAGGCGACGTGCCGGCAATCGAGCACCAGCACAGCGATGTTTCCCGTGAAACCATGGCACCGTTGCCGACCGCGGCGGCGACGTCAACGAACGCACCCGCCACGCACATGCCCATCGCTCACGACGCAGCGGCGGGCGCGGATTCGGGCATTGCAATCAAGAACACGCTCTCGGCCGATGATTTTCGTCGCATGATGAACCAGATGAAGGGCGGAGCGCCGACTAAATCCACGCAAGCTGCGACCCCCGCTTCACCCATGCCAGCACCGACCGCGCCGGCCGAACAGAATACGGATGGAGCCCCGCTCGCCGCGAACTCAAAATTTACCTTTGAGAACTTTGTCTACGGCCCCGAGAACAGCCATGCCTATCGCTCGGCACTCAAGTTTGCCGCCCTCGCGGACGAGCGGGGCACGTGCACATCACTGTTCATCTACGGCAAATCGGGCCTGGGCAAGACGCACCTGCTGCTTGCCATCAAAAACGAGCTCGCCGAGAAGTCGCCCGAGATCAAGGTCAAGTATGCCAACTCCCAGGCATATCTGGACGACCTGATGACCGAGTTCGACCGCCAAAAGAAGAGCAACGCCCCCATCATGCAGGCGTACCACGGCGTGGACGTGCTCATCATCGACGACATCCAAAACATCATCGGCAAGCGCGCGAGCGTGGACTACTTTTTCCAGCTCATGGACGAGTTCATCCGCAACAACAAGAAGGTCGTCATCGCGGCAGACCGCGCCCCCAAGGACCTGAGCATGGACGAGCGTCTGACCAGCCGCTTCAACGCCGGCATGCTCTGCCTGGTCGCAGAGCCCAGCTACGAGATGAAATACAAGATCTTGCAGCGCTATTACGAGAACACCATCGTCGCCGCTCCCGAGGCAGGCGACGACTCGCTGCTGGCGGCCTATGGGGGCGACAGCGGGCACCTGACCGACGACCACTTTAAACACATGGCCGAGGTCTCGGGCACCAACATCCGCGAACTCGAGAGCTTTTGCGAGCGCTGCGCCGGCGAGGCGGGCGACCGCGAGCGCGAGGGCGGGGAGCTCACCTTTGACGATATCGACGCCATCGCCAGCCAGTACTTCGACACATCGGCCAAAAAGATCAACGTCCAGACGGTTCAGTCCGTCATCGAAGAGCAGTACGGCGTGACGCACGAGGAGCTCATCGGCCCGCGTCGCAACGCCAATATCGCCAAAGCACGCCATATTGCCATCTATCTGGCCATCGAGATGTGCGAGATGACGACCACGGCGGTGGGCGCCGAATTTGGCAACCGCAACCACTCGACCGTCAGCACGAGCTACAAAAAGGTCCAGAAGATGATCCAGGAAGACCGCACCGTCACCGAAGACCTCAAGTCGCTGCGCGATAAAATTACACTGCGCTCGTAGGGAAATAGAGACACCTGTTGAAAACTTGTCGAAACCACGGGCATAAGGTGTCTAAAACCCAACCCGCGGTGATGAAAAGTTTTGCGCAGGTTTTGAACGTGGAAAACCACCCCTGTTGCACACAGGTTGCTGTCGATTCTCTTTCTGGGTCTGACCTGCGTCTTTGGGAGTAATCAACAGTTTCGTCAGTGCTATTACTATTATTAAGATATTTATATCTATAGAAAGGTATTAAAAGATGAAGTTCACCGTCAGCCAGAGCTCGCTTACACAAGCCATCGGCGTCGTTATGAAGGGTGTCGCTTCGGCATCCACCCTCCCCATCCTGTCGGGCGTGCTCGTTAAGGCCCAAGACGGCATCTTGGAATTCCAGACCTCTAACTACACCATCTCGATCCGTCATCGCATCGCGGCGCATGTCGAAGAAGAGGGCGAGATGGTTATTCCCTGTAAGATGCTCTCCAATATCACCAAGACCCTCCCCGATGCCCCGGTCACCTTTGAGCTGTCCGAGCGCCAGGTGCTGATTGGTTGCGAGAAGAGCTCTTTTAGGCTGAACACGCTCGATGCCAATGACTTCCCCGAGTTTCCGGCCTATGCCATCGAGAGTGCCGTGGAGCTGCCGACCGATGTCTTGTCCGAAATGGTCGGCCGCGTGTGGCGCGTCACCTCGACCGACAAGGCTCGCCCCATCCTGGGCGGCGTGCACATGAAGGTCGAGAACAACACCGTACGCCTGGTAGCGACCGATTCCTTCCGCTTGGCCGTGTGCGATACGCAGGTCGAGACCTCGACCCTCGAGGGCTCCTTTGAGCTCAACGTTCCGGCTGACGCCTTTAACGACGCGCTGAACATCATGGCCAGCCAAGCGACCATCATGATCGGGGCTACCGACACCCAGGTCGTCTTCGAGGCCGGCAACACCACCTACGTGTCGCGTCGCATCGAGGGCGTGTACCCCAACTACAAGCAGCTCATCCCCGATTCGTGCGTGACGAGCGTCAAGATCGACGTCGCCGCCTTTAACGCCGCCCTCAAGCGCGTGGCCGTTATCGCGAGCGCCAACCCCGCCGTCAAGTTCGAGATCGATGTCGAGAACGGGCAGATGGGCCTGTCCTCCATTTCCAATGACCAGGACCTTGCGCAGGAGACGATCGATGTCGAGGCCGAGGGCGAGTCGGGTACCATCGCCTTCAACTACCACTACATCTTCGGCTGCCTCAATGCCCTGTCCAAGGAGAAGGAGATCACGCTGGAGCTCAAGAGCTACTCGCAGGCGGGCATCTTTAAGTCCTACGACAAGATCAACTACCTGTACCTGGTCATGCCGGTCCGCATCTAGCGCTGCGCCATGACCATGTTCGCCCGCGATCTTTCCGTCGCGCACTACCGCAGCTTCGATAGCTATCACCTTGCCCTGGACGAGGGCGTGACGATACTTGCGGGACCCAACGCGGCGGGAAAGACCAATCTCATAGAGGCGCTGCAGCTGCTGACGAGCGGCGCCTCGTTTAGGCATCCGACCGCAGCCGAGCTCGTCCATGACGGCGTGGGCTCGTGCAAGATCGAGCTGAGGCTCGAGGGCGACGGCCGCGTGCTTGATATGGGATTGAGCGCGGAGGACGGTAAGCGCTCGTTTAGCCGCAACGGCAAGAGATGCTCTGCCGCCGGTGTGCGCGGGGTTCTTCCGAGCGTGCTGTTTTGCCCCGACCATCTGGACATGGTTAAGCGTGGCGCCAGTGTGCGCCGCGCCGCCCTCGATGACTTTGGCATGCAACTGAGCGCACGCTATGCCGATCTTGCGAGCACCTATGGGCGCTGCGTGACCCAGCGTAACGCCTTGCTCAAGGAGATTTGGTGCTGCCGCGAGATGCTCGGCGCGTGGAACGATTCGATTGCCCGCGCGGGCTCGGCCCTGCTCGTGCACCGGTTGGCCCTGCTCGACCGGCTGGCGGGCCATGTGCACACTGCCTACGGGCAAGTAGCGTCAGGTGAGGCCGCCAACGTGACCTATGCGTCCACGCTGGGGGCTTTGCCCCAGGTCGAGGATCGCGAAGAGCTGAAGGGCTGGGCGTACGAGCGCATGCTGGCCGCCCTTGACGAGCATGCCGACGAGGAAATCCGCCGCGGCGTGACGTTGGTGGGACCGCATCGCGACGAGATTGAGTTTACCGTGGCGGGTCGCTCCGCCCGTTCATTTGCCAGCCAAGGACAGCAGCGCACGCTGGTGCTGTCCTGGAAGGTGGCCGAGGTTGCCGTGGCTCGCGATGTCCTGGGCACCGCCCCACTGCTGCTTTTGGACGACGTGATGAGCGAGCTCGACGGCGAGCGTCGCGGCGCTTTCCTGCGGCTGATCGGCGATGATATCCAGACGGTCATAACCACGACCAACCTGGGGTACTTTACCGATGACCTGCTTGATCGAGCCAAGGTGGTGAGCATGGGTGAGACGTGCTAATTACGAGCGCGAGAGCGAGACAGTCGCCTTCAGCGGGTTTTTGAACGCAGAGCGCCAGCGCATCCTGGCGGCTGCAACGCCTAAGCGCCGTGCGCAGATGGAGGCCGCCGAGGAGTCGCGCACGGTCTATCGCGCGTGGAACGCGGTGTGCTCGGGCACGCGCGAGGGGCGGCATGTGACGGGACTGCGCTACCTGCCCGAGTCCAATGAGCTGCTGGTGTATCTCGACTCGCCCTCGTGGACGCAGGAAATGACGCTGTTGCGCGAGATCATCCGCGCGCGCATGGAGCGCGCCGGTGCGCATGTGGACGGCCTGGTGTTCAAAACCACCGCGCCCGGTCACACGCCGCCCGCCGCCAAGG
>CABRDB010000081.1 GCA_902469555.1 uncultured Collinsella sp.
CCTGGCTCGCGAGGAAGACGCGGCCCGCCGCTCACCGCTCGGCCCCATCCTCATCGCCTTCATGGCCGGCGTCATCGCTTGCTCGGCGATCGGAAATGTCTGGAGCCACGTGGAGCAACAGCGCAAAGACGCCGCCAAGGTCGAGATGTCTGTCGAGCAATCGCTCAGCCGCACGCGCTCGGTGCATGTGTCGGTCGAGGTTAAGGACGGCGCGACGTGGGATACCGCGCGCGGCGATAGCCAAATGCTCGTCCATATTGTGGGCCGCACGCTCAGGGGACAAGCAATCGACGAGTATCAATACGTCAATTCCGAAGGTGACGGTATCGAGCTCAAGCCCGGCGACTACGAGCTCACGGTTGATGAGCCGCCCGTCGCCACCGACGGCACGCGTTACCGCGCCTCAAAGCGCATGGTTCCCGTGAGCTTTAACTCGCAGGCGCCCGATACGGTCGACAGCACGCCGCAGGGCGGGTTCGACCTTTACGCAATCGTTCAATAACTGCGCCTGTCGCTTCTCCTTGCCGTCAAGAGTGGGACAATAGCCCTCGACACTATTGTTTACTTTTGGAGGAAGTAACATGTCCACCGTCACTACCATCAAGCGCGGCGGCCTCACCGCGGCCATCGATTCCATGGGCGCCCAGCTCACGAGCCTTGCCCTCAACGGCAACGAGTACTTGTGGCAGGGCGACCCCGCCTTTTGGGGCAAGCATGCGCCCATCCTGTTCCCCATTGTGGGCTCGCTGCGCAACAACACGGCAACGTCTGCGGCCGGCACCTGCGAGATGCCGCGCCACGGACTCGCGCGCATCGTCGAGCACAAGCTGGTCGAGGTCTCCGAGGACGGCTCGTCTGTCACCTACGAGATCGCCGACACGCCCGAGTCGCTCAAGGCCTTCCCGTTCCACTTTAAGCTCAACATGACCTATGCTCTGACCGGCGACGCCACGCTCACGCAGACCTTTACCGTCACCAACACCGGCGACGTTGACCTGCCGTTCTCGGTGGGCGGTCACCCCGCATTTAACGTGCCCGCTCCTGGTGCCGAGGACGAGGCGTTCGAGGATTACGAGCTGGCGTTTACCGAGGCTTGGACCAACGAGGCTCCCATCATCACGCCCGATGGCCTCATGACGTTTGAGGGTAGCTACAAGGCGCCCGATAACTCTGACGCGCTGCCCATCACGCACCGCAGCTTCGATAACGATGCCATCATGTTCACCGATACCCCGGGCTCCACGCTCACGCTGCGCGGCCGCAAGTCGGGCCACGGCGTCAAGATCGACTTTGAGGGCTTTAAGTACATTGGCGTGTGGTCTGCCGCCAACGATGCTCCGTTTGTGGCGCTCGAGCCCTGGACCGGTCACACCACCATGGACACCGAGGACGACGTCTTTGAGCACAAGGTCAACACCATTACGCTGGCGCCGGGCGAGACGGACGTCCGCAGCTTTAGCGTCACCCTGCTCTAGAGGTTCCGCCGTTCTAACGAACGGCGGACCGGTCGACGCTGCGCCCTTAGGTTCCGCCGTTCTGACGAACGGCGGGCCGGTCGACGCTGCGCGCCACCCAGAGCGACAATTTGCCATTCAAAAGGCACGGCATGACCAGAAGGTCTATGCCCTGCCTTTTTCATGCCAACTTGTTCGCTCTGGGCGGCGCTCGCTGGCATTGCCAAAACATCGACGTTCCCAATGACTACCGTGTGTCTATTAATTTTTCGAGCTTGTGCTGCGCTGCTGGTCGCTGGCGTATATCCTGTTAAGTCGTCAGCATACGATTCAACAGGGAAGGCAGATTATGCATTCTCCCCATCAACGCGACGCGCATCCACAGCTGGTGTGCAGCCGTCGCATCTTTTTGGGTAGCGCTCTCGCTGCGAGCGCTTCCGTCGTCGCCGGCGCGCTCGCCGGCTGTCAGCGCCCGTCCACGCTCAAGGTGGTTCAGCCCACGACGGGCGGCGGTCGCGACGACCTGTCCGATTCCGTGATCGGCAAGGACAAGATCCGCATTGGCATGGAAGCGGCCTACGCCCCGTACAACTGGCAGGTTTCCGAAGCCAGTGAGTACACCATCCCCATCGACAACGTGCAGGGCGCCTATGCCGATGGCTACGACGTGCAGATCGCCAAGATCGTCTGCAAGGCCCTCGGCGGCGAGCCCGTTGCCGTCAAGCAGAGCTTCTCGGGCCTTATCGATTCGCTCAACAACGGCCAGATCGACCTCATCATCGCCGGTATGAGTGCCACGCCCGAGCGCGAGGAGTCGGTCGGCTTCTCCGACCCGTACTTCATTGGCTACTTTGGCCTGTTCGTAAAAGAGGGCTCGCCCTACCAGAACGCCACCAAGCTCAGCGACTTCAGTGGTGCCACGGTACTCGGCCAAAAGGACACCATGCTCGACACCGTCATCGACGAGATCCCGGGCGTCGTCCACAAGAACCCGGTCGATTCGGTTCCCACGGTGTTCTCGAACCTGCTGCAGGGCACGTGCGATGCCGTGACCTACAACACCGAGAACGAGAAGGGCTATATGGCCCAAAATCCGGGCATTGTCCCTATTCATTTTGCCGAGGGCGAGGGCTTTAAGCAGGAGGTCGCGGCAAACGTCGGCTGCCGCAAGGGCTCGGACAAGCTGCTTAAGCTCATCGACAAGACACTCAAGGGCATTAGCCAAGAGGAGCGCGACCAAATGTGGGACGCGTGCCTCGATCGTCAGCCGGCATAGGGAGGCAGCATGAAAACCATCAATCGTCTGGCCTCCTTTACCAAGGCCGACCACCGCTATGTGTACCTGGGCACGAGCGTTATCGCGGCGCTCGGCCTGGCGTTTAGCCAGCGCAACCCCACGCCGCTGAGCTTCTTGGCGCCTACGGGCGCGTTCCAAGACTGCCTCTGGGCAATCCTTTGGGCCTGGCTCGTCGTATCGGCGGCGGCGCTGGTCACCAAGCTTATGCACTGGAACGACTATCGCGAAAAGTCGCCGTTCGCATCCGAGCGCTTCCGTCGCGGCGCGCGCCTGGGCAGCTACGTCGTGGTCGCCATCGCGGCGATCTTTTTCGTGGACCGCTGCGTCATGTCATTTATCGACCTGGTGCAGGTGAGCATTGTCTCGGACTCCAACCCCAGCGACTTTTTGTCGAGCCTGGTCTACATGACCTACAAGAGCGGGGACTTCTTTATCCGCGGTATCGAGATCACCATCGCGCTTGCGACCTTCGGTACCGTCATCGCCTTTTTCCTGGCGCTGCTCTTTGTGTTCCTGCGCATTCAGACCTTCGATCGCGTGGACAACGACCTCACGCGCTTCTTTAAGAGCATCGGCCGCGGCTTTGCGACCATCTACTCCACCATCGTGCGCGGCACGCCCATGATGGTCCAGGGCCTGCTCATCTATTACGCGGGCTTCACCGTTTTGCGCGGCATGGGCTTCGAGACCGCCCAGGCCAACCAGATTTGGAGTACCTTCACCGCCGGCCTCGTCACCATTTCGCTCAACTCCACCGCCTACATGATGGAGGTCCTGCGCGGCGGCATCGAGTCCATCGATCCCGGCCAGGCCGAGGCGGCGCGCTCGCTGGGCCTGTCGCAGTGGCAGGCTATGCGCAAGGTCGTGTTCCCCCAGGGCATTAAAAACGCGATTCCGGCGCTCACCAACGAGCTCATCATCAACATCAAGGATTCGTCGGTGCTCTCGGTCATCGGCGTGTTCGACCTTATGTACGCCACCACCACCGTCGCCGGCGTGTACTACCGCCAGATGGAGGTCTACTGCGTGGCGCTCGTGGTCTACCTGATCCTGACGCTCGTGGCGAGCCGCCTGCTCGAGGCCTTTGGCAAAAAGCTCGGCGCCGAGGCCCCGGCAACGCTGCCCAGCTCCAACTAGGCTCAAGACGAGGAGAATCATCATGGCAGATACCGCCACTACCGGCGTTGCGGCCGCCGCACAGACCAATGAGCCGCTCATCCGCGTCGAGGGCCTGCGCAAGAGCTTCGGCTCGCTCGAGGTGCTCAAGGGCATCGACCTGTCCGTTAATCCCGGCGAGGTCGTCACCATCATTGGCGCCTCGGGTTCGGGTAAGTCGACCTTCCTGCGCTGCCTCAACCTGCTCGAGACCCCGGACGCGGGCCATATCTGGTTCCATGGCCAGGACCTCACGGCCGAGCGCTGCAACATCAACAAGCTGCGCGAGGACATCGGCATGGTGTTCCAGGGTTTCAACCTGTTCAACAACATGGACGTGCTCGACAACTGCACGCTTGCGCCCGTCACGCTCAAAAAGATGAGCAAGGCCGAGGCCGAGAAGGTCGCGATGGAGCATCTGACGAGCGTGGGGCTCGAAAAGTTCGCGCACGCCGCCGTGGGTCGCCTGTCCGGTGGCCAAAAGCAGCGCGTTGCCATCGCCCGCGCCCTGTGCATGAATCCTCAGATCATGCTGTTCGACGAGCCGACCTCCGCACTCGACCCCGAGATCGTGGGAGAAGTGCTCGAGGTCATGCGCAAGCTCGCTGCCGACGGCATGACCATGGTCGTCGTCACGCACGAGATGGCCTTTGCCCGTACGGTGTCCGACCGCGTGGTCTTTATGGACAAGGGCGTGGTGCTCGAGGATGCGGCACCGGCCGAGCTCTTCGGCAACCCCAAACACCAGCGCACCCGCGAGTTCCTCTCGCGCTATCTCGAGGACAAATAACCGATCGCAAACGCTTACGTGGCAGGGCCGCTCCGGTGGGGCGGCCCTCGTCATCACAATCGAAAGGATGTCATGGCCGAGGTTTGGCGCTTCTTTGCGCATGAGGACGATTTTGCCGATATAGATGAGGCAGGCGCGTGCGAGCGCTTGGGCCGCGTGCTGTCGTTTCCGACCATCTCGAGCATGGATGCCGAGGCGGTGGACTGGCAACCTTTCGACGACCTGCGCGCGTATATGCAGCAGGCCTGGCCGCGCGTGTTCGCGGCGGGCGAGGTCGAGCTTATCGACCATTCGCTATTGGTGACGCTTGCCGGCAGCGATCCGGCTCTTAAGCCCGTTATGCTCATGGGCCACATGGACGTGGTCCCCGTGGTGCCGGGTACCGAGGCCGACTGGACGCATGCCCCCTTTAGTGGCCACGTGGACGACACCTACATCTGGGGCCGCGGCGCGATCGACATGAAGGACCAGGTCGCAGGCATTCTCGAGGCTGTCGGGTATGCGCTGGCGCACGGTTGGCAGCACGAGCGGACGCTGCTCCTGGCCTTTGGCCAGGACGAGGAGACGACGCAGTGCGGCGCAGGCGCCATCGGCCGCGCGCTCGAGGAGCGCGGTGTTGAGCTCGAGTTCCTGATCGACGAGGGCGACTACCGCATCGTTTCAGATGCCGAGTACAGCGCGGGCGAGGGTTGGCTCATGCACGCCGACCTGGCTGAGAAGGGCTATGCCGACATTGTGCTCAAGACAAAGAGCGCGGGTGGACATTCTTCCAACCCCTACGGCGGCACGTCGCTCGAGGTGCTCAGCCGTGCCATCACCGCAATCTGCGATATCGAGTGGCCGACGCGCGTGACCGATTTACTTGCCGCACAGCTCGTCGAGCTGGGGCTCTACACGGCGGATGAAATTGCCGCCAACGGGGGCGCCATTGTCCGCGATTGCCTCGCCAGCAAGAAGCTCTATCCGCTGGTGACGACCACCTGCGCGCCCACGCAGATCGAGGGTGGCAGCGCCGGCGCCAACGTAATGCCGCAGGATATGTGGGCCAACATCAACTTCCGCATGCTCGAGGGCACGAGCGTGGCCGACGTTGTGGCGCGCTGCCGTGAGGCAGTTGCCGCGGCGGACCTTGCCGGTCGTGTCGAAGTGGAGCTGGGCCCCGGCAGCTCTGAACCCTCGCCGTCCCCGCGCATCGGTGGTTCCGGCCTCGAGGCGGTTCGCTCCATCGCCGCCCGCTATTTCCGTGATCCCAAGCCGACGGAGGAAAACGGATCGTCTGCGGTGGGCCAAGAGCCGATGAGCATCGTGCCCTCGACCGTGATTGGTGCAACCGATGCCGCCAACTACCAGCGCATTTGCCACGAGTGCATCCGCTTCTCCGCCTTTGTGGTCGACGATGACGAATGCGACCGCGGCGTCCACGGCACCAACGAGCGCATCACCCGTCGCGCCTACCTCCAAGGCATCCGCTTCCTCATCGCCCTGCTCCACACGCTCTAGCATGCGACAAAGGGACTGAGCCGATTTCATCGGTAATGAGACAAAAACTGTCATAGAATAAGACTAAGATATCTTAAGAGACATATGCTGGGGTTGGTATTCCTTGAACGACTGCGGGCATGTGCCAGACTGCCTCGGCCCCCGGGGAGCACCCGGGCAGGTCGCCGTGTGACTGGGGAGGAAATTATGCAGGAGCTCAGAGAGACGACGTCTCGACTCGTGAATAATGCTACCGGGGGGGGTGTCTAAGCAGGGAACTTCCTGGTGAACACCGGCCGCGCGAGCGGTGGTCCGTCATGTCTTATGGCCGTCGTCGTGGGCTGCGCCCGGTCTCGCCATATGTGATTGTTTTGGCCCTCGCCGTCGCGCTGACGGCGAGTTTCTTCCTGCCGACCCGTGCGGAAGCGGCGTTTTCGGACCACACGGTTACGACGATTTCGCCTTCGGGGACAACAATCAACCTGTTTGATTACTGGGTGAATCCCGATAACCATCTGTCGGTTTCCGGCAACGGCGGCGTCAACGCAAACCACCGATTCCAGTTTAACGACGGCCAGGGTGGTGAGTCGCTCAACCATTGGACGGGCAACACGAACCCGCAGCCCGGCATTGTCAACAACACGCTTTTAGACGGCTATCCGCAGCTTTCCAAAACCTGGGGCGGCGAGTCCCTCTGCTACCTGTTCGATTCCTCTGCCCAGATCGGCAAGACGTCCCATTTTGGCGTGACGGGCCTCCTCAAGGTTCAGAACGGCTACTACGTCTATGACAGCTCCAAAAACTACGCAGCCTACAACGCTGACAAGAATGCCTTCGACATCTATGACACCTGGGGCATTGACAAAGTGGGCGATTCGTCCCACCAGGGTCAGTTCTTCCCGTTCGACGCGGCAGACAAGGTGCTCAAAGAGGAAAACGGCCGGCTCGTCCAAACCGGCATCAAGGCAGACAACACCGGTGATTCGCGCTACAACGACGGCCGCCCCGTCAACCACCACTTCGGCCTCTCAATGTCCACGCGATTCGTGCAGCCTGCTGGCGGCAAGACGAACGCGGGCGACGACATGGTGTTCGAGTTCGCCGGCGATGATGACGTCTGGGTGTTCATCGACGATGTCCTCGTGGGTGATATTGGCGGTATTCACAACCGCGCGAGTCTGAGCATCAACTTTTGTACGGGCGACATTAAGGTGAACGGTAATAACGACGGCATACTGAAGAACAAGTACCAGAAGGCGAATAAGGGCACTTCGGGCTTCAACGGCAACACCTTCGCCGACGGCACCAACCACACCCTCAAGTTCTTCTACCTGGAGCGCGGCGCCACCGACTCCAACATGGAGCTCAAGTTCAACCTCGTGACGGTGCCCGAGTCCGACATCATCAAGTTCGACCAGGACGGCAAGTTCGTACAGGGTGCCGAGTTCAAGCTCTATAAGACCGACAAGGACTTCAAGACCGTGGGCGAGCTCATCGGCTCCGGTACCACGGACGAGGCCGGCCACCTAACGCTCACGAACGACGTGGACAACGGCGTCATCAACTTCGACGATCTCTACAACAAGGATCACGACAACAACAAGTACTACCTCCTGAAGGAGACGCGCGTACCCGAGGGATACCGCTCGAGTCTCGCGGCGACGGGTGGTAGCATGCAGCTCGAGTACGTGCCCGCGAGCGCTGAGAACGGCGCGGGCGGCGTCATCATCAACCGCGGCGGTATGGACGTGGGCAGCGTCGTGTGGAAGACCGGTGCGTTCGCCGCCGCGAAGGAGACCATCACCGCGCCGTCGACCGTGTACAAGGCAAATAATGACCTGACGAAGTCCGACAAGACTGTCAATCTGGACTCCGGCATACTGTTCGCTGTGGTGCTCAAGCGCGACAAAAGCGCAGGCACAGGTATCAAAGATCCGAGCAATTGGTACGCCGTGTCGGGCGACCCATCGACGGGAGCGGGATACACCCTCGCCAAGGAGCCGGGCATGACCGGTGCTATCGAGGCGGCGAAGAAGGACCTGCACGCCTTCACGCTCAACACAAGCGGCCAGTACCAGGTAGAGATTCAAAATCTGCCCGGTGACATCTCCAAGTACTACTACCTGCTGAGCGGTGATGCCCGCAAGGATGCCGAGTACACGGTGGCCATCTACCACACAACGGCGAGCTCGATCGGCGACGCGACGCCTAAGAACACAGTCCACGTGTACAGCGACGACATCGCAGACGGCGCGAACTTCAAGCGGCAGTTCGCCACGCGCCTGCTCGTCACGAACATCCAGAATCGCCTGTTCGTGCAGAAGACCGATACCGAGGGTAAGCCCGTTGACGGGGCGAAGTTCGGCCTTTACAAGTCCACCCAGGTGACTACGGATGCGAACGGCAAGGCCGTGCTCGATGGCGACCAGGCCCCCTACGACACCCTGACGACGAGGTCGGTCGCCAACCCGGTCAAGCTCGAAGGGGCGGGCGTATTCCCGTCTACGAGCGACAGTAGCGAGCCGCTCGTGAAGGGTACCTACTTCCTGAAGGAGGTCTCGGCGCCCAATGGCTTCCTGCTTAATGACAGGCTCATCAAGGTGATTGTGGACGATTACGGCGTCCACGCCGATGCTGGTACAGTTGATGACGGCGTCTCGACGTTCGTGGGCGTGGGCTCGCTCATGAAGAGCCTGGGCCAGTTTGGCGCAGAGGGCGACATTGACAACACGCTCACGTGGATCAAGGGCCAGCGCCAGACGTCCGACGGGACGCTCGACGGCAACGGCAACCTTTCCTGGAACAATGACGCCAAGGGCGGCGAGAATGAGGTACATCTTAAGTACGGCGCCAATGGACGTGTCTACCAGTATGGGCCCACCAAGAAGGACGAACCTTACCGCCTGGAGACCGAGACGGGCTGGATACGTATGGGCATCACGCAGGACGTGTCTGGTGACACTAATGCGAAGGGCACCCGCGCCGACCTGGGCGACATGAATCTGAACGCCCTGTTTACGGGCGCCACCTGCGTACGCGTGGCGAACGAACGCGAGGCGAGCCTCGAGGTGATGAAGAAGGTCATGGTGCCAGCGGGCCTGACGGGAAAACCGGACGCGGGGTTCACCTTCAAGTTCACCGTGCCCACGACGGCGGGGAAGACGTACAAGGCCGCGGTGTTTGAGAACGCGGGGACCGCAAGCGAGAAGCAGGTCGGCAAAATGTTCGACCTCGAGAACGGCCGCGAGCAGACCATCACGGCCGACCAGACGATCCGCGTGTACGGTCTCGCCGAGGGTGACCAGTACGCGGTGCAGGAGCTGACCGGCGCAGACAAGATGCCCGCGGGCTATAAGCTGACCGGCCGCAAGCAGGGTGACAAGAATCTGACTGAAGAAGGCGATAGCATCTCGGGCAGGATTGCCCCGCAGAATTCCGACGGCACGGTGGCCAAAGACAACAAGCTGGTGTTCACCAACAGCTACAGCGTGAAGTCTTCGGTGACGCTCACAGGCATCAAGGCGAAGAAGAAGTTCACCGGCCGTGAGTGGACTAGCGCCGACAGCTTCGAGCTTTGCCTGCGCGCCGCCGATGGAACGCCGATGCCTGATGGTGCCACGGCAGCGCCCGTGGCCGGCATGAAGCAGGTCGAGAAGACCGTTACGAGCGCCGAAGAATTTAGCTTCGGAGAGATTAAGTATGAGAAGCCTGGCAAGTACACCTACTACATTGCCGAGACTACGCCCGCCAAGAGCGATCCCAGTTGGCTGGGCGGTGTCAGCTACTCCAGCGCCGAATACAAAGTGACCGTAACGGTGAAGGATGACGGCAAGGGAAATCTGACCGAGCCAGTCGTCAAAATGGAGCAGATCTATAAGGATGATGGCACCGCCACATCTCAGGTGATCGACGATCAGATTGCGGTGATCACGAACACGTACCGCCCGAAGGAGACCTCGGTAACGCTCAAGGCGACGAAGCGCTTCACGGGCGGTGAGCTCGCGGGGAGTGACTTCACGTTCCAGCTGCTCGACAAGGACGGCAGCGTGGTCCAGACTGTCCAAAACGAGAAGGACGGCAAGGTCGCCTTTGCAGCCATCGACTACGCTACGCCGGGCGACCACGACTACACCATCAAGGAGGTGAAGGGCGCCGACTCGACCGTCGTCTACGACGCGCAGGGCGTGAAGGTCCACGTCAAGGTCACCGACGAAAAGGGCGAGCTGAAGGCGACCGTCACCTACGACGGTGAGAAGGCCGTGCCGACCTTCACCAACACGAAGCCGACGGCGGACGTCACCGTTGAGGCCACGAAAGTTCTCGCGGGCAAGGACCTGACGGCCGATGCGTTCACCTTCGGCTTGTACGACCAGGACGGCAATGAGGACGCTCGCGGCACCAACGATAAAAATGGCAAGGTCAAGCTGACCGTCAAGGGCCTGAACCTGGGCGAGTACGACTACACGCTCAAGGAGGAGAAGGCCGGCCAGTCCGTCGACGGCGTGGCCTACGACGCCAAGGAAGTCAAGGTCCACGTCAAGGTAGAGCAGAACCAGGACGACAACAACAAGACGAAGGTGACCGTCACCTATGACGGTACCGCTACGGCTCCCACCTTCAACAACACCTACACCGCAAAGGGATCCGTGGAGCTGACGGCGACCAAGACCATCAAGGTTGCGGACGGCTTCGATCACACGACGAAGCCTGCGGACGGCGAGTTCACCTTCGACCTGAAGGACGCTGCCGGCAACGTGATCGCCACCGCGAAGAACGATGCAAACGGCAAGGTCTGCTTCACGCGCGAGTTCCAGCTCTCCGACTTGGACGGTGCCGCGAGCAAGGACTTCACCTACACCATCGTGGAGCAGCCGGGCGCGGAGCCGGGCATGGTCTATGACAATCATGCCCTCACCTATACGGTGACGGTCACAGACGGCGGGAACGGAGCACTGAATGCGAAGGCGATCGTGACGAGCGCATCCGGCTCGGATACCTTCACCAACACCTACCAGCCGGCCGCGACCGGTCTGGCCCTCGGTGCGCAGAAGAGCTATGTGAAGAAGGACGACAACACGCCGATCGTCCCCAAGGACGGCGAGTTCACCTTCGATGTGTACGAGGGCAAAATGACTGCTGAGCAGCTTGCCGGGGCCAAGCCCGTCCGGACCGCGACCAACGGCGCGGACGGAAGCGTTAACTTCGACGCCTTCTCCTACGCGAAGCCGGGCACGTACGAGTACACTATCGTGGAGCGGAAGGGTGATCTGGCCTACGTGACCTACGACGACGCGGTGCATCATGCCGTGGTGACGGTTGTGGACAATGCCGGCACGCTGCAGGCGAGCGTCGCCTACGACGGCGCGGACGCCACGAAGCCCACCTTCACCAACACCTACAAGGCGAAGGCGACGAACTCCGGCGCGATTGCCCTCACCAAGAGCGTTGACGTGCACGACGGCAGCTATCAGCTAAAGGCGGGAGACTTCGCCTTCGAGCTGGTGGGGTCTGACGGTACGGTGCTCCAGACCCAGAAGAACGACGCCAAGGGCAAGGTTTACTTTAACGAGCTGACCTTCGACCATGCGGGCACCTTTCCCTTCACGGTCCGTGAGGTGCAGCCGACGGACGGCGCGCCGGGCGTGCCGGGCGTGACCTACACCGGCAAGACGTACACCCTGACCTACGTGGTGAAGGACAACAACGACGGCAAGCTGGTGGTAGAGAGCTCTACGGTGAAACCGAGCGAGGGCACCGAGAACGGCGTCACCCCCAATACCATGACGTTTGCGAACAGCTACCAGCCGGGTCAGACCTCCTACCAGATCTCTGGCACCAAGGTGCTTGAGAATGCCGACCCGGCCACCACGCGGACGCCCGCCGATGGCGAGTTCACATTCGCGCTGATTGACGTGGCCACCGGGCAGGAGATCGACCGGACCACGAACGTGGGTAAAGCGTTTACCTTCAAGGCCATCTCGTACACCGCAACTGGTTCGCATGCGTACCAGGTGAAGGAGGTTGCGGGCCAAGATGGCACCATCACTTACAGCGATGCGGTGCTGGACGTAACGGTGAACGTGACCGATGACGGCAGCGGCCAGCTGACCGCGACGGCGAACAAGACGGCTGCGGATCTGACCTTCACCAACACCTACACGCCGACGGCAACGACGGCGACGATTACCGGAACGAAGGCTCTGACCGGCCGCGACCTGGCCGAGGGTGAGTTCTTCTTCGACCTGAAGGACGCCGACGGTAACGTGGTGCAGACGGTGCAGAACGGCGCCGACGGCACGTTCGGCTTCGCGCCGCTGCAGCTGGACAAGGTGGGGACGTACGTCTACACCGTGTCCGAGCGGGCAGGGGCGACGGCGAACGGCGTCACCTACGACACGACGGTCTTTACCGCGACGGTGACGGTGACGGAGAATGCGGAGACGCACGCGCTGGAGGCGCAGGTTGCCTACAGCAAGGGCGGCAAGGCTGCGGATGCGGTGGCGTTCAGCAACAGTTACGCGCCGGCCGCGACTGAGGTGAAGCTGGGGGCCTCCAAGGTGCTGAGCGGCGAGGACCTGAAGGAAGGGCAGTTCTCCTTCCAGCTGAAGGATGCCGACGGCAAGGTGCTGCAGACCGCAAAGAACGCGGCGGACGGCACGGTGGGCTTCGAGGCGATCTCGTACGACAAGCCCGGAACGTACGCCTACAGCATCTCCGAGGTGGACGACGGTCAGAAGAACGTGACGTACGACGCGGCCGAGCACCGGGTAACGGTGACGGTGACGGACGACGGTGCGGGCCATCTGGTGGCGACGGTAACCTATGACGGCGCCGTGGCGCCGGTGTTCAAGAACACGTACACGCCGCCGACCACCCCGCCGACGGAGCCGCCCACCAATCCGCCGAGCAAGTCACCGGTGCCGAAGGAGGAGAAGCCGGGTCTGCCGTATACGGGCGATACCAGCTTGTCGCCGATGGCCCTGGGTGGCATCGCGGGCGGCGCGGTGGTGCTGATCGCCGCAGGCGTTATCCTGCGGCGCCGGAACCGGTAGCTACGGCGGCCGAGAAGGGCTTTGATTGAGGGCGGGTGGTCGCAGGGCGCGGCCGCTCGCCCTTTTTGGTGAAAGGCTATGTTAACCCGCCGTTTGCACGTCCGGCTCCAGATGGAACTCGTACTCCGGCTCCATCATCTTCTTCCGGATCTTTTCGTAGCGCCCGTCGTCGAGCTGCTCGCGCATGAGCGACGTCCTGTCCCCGACGCGTGCGGCCTCGCGCAGCCATCTGAACCACATCAGGCAGCTGTGGAGCCTGCGGGTCGATACGCCCTTGAACCTCTCGAGGAAGTGGCCGAGCGAACCCTGCGCTTCAGCATCCTCTGGACCGTGTCCCGCTCGTACCCGGTGAGCCTGCCGTGGGTCCTCGGGACCGCCCTCGCGGCGCCCTTCCCGCCCTTTCCGGACATGGCGTCCTCCGATCTTCCGGGGCCGGCCGATCCGGCCCTCAGGGTATCGGATTCCCAAATTTATCCGTATATGTGCGGATGAATGCGGGAGGCGTTCGGATGAAGTTGTATTCAAGGAAAGAGACTGACCCTTTGTCGCATTCCGTGCGGGTTATATGCAGGTATGCCTGCGCACGCTATCATGTATGGGTTAGACCGCAACTATGTACCTCATACGCGAAGGGATGCGCATGTATCTGAAGATCGACATGTTCTAGCTGGGCTTACCCCCGCAGTGGCGCCGCGCGCCCCATCAACTCTGCCGATTTTCACCTTCACGCATATAAAGGAGTCCCGCCATGCGCGACAAGCTCGAAAAGATTATCAAGGCCTACGAGGAACTCGAGAAGAAGCTCTCCGACCCGGCCGTCGCCTCCGATATTAAGGAGTTCACGCGCCTCAACAAGGAGTACGCGCACCAGTCTGACCTCATCGCCGCCTCGCGCGAGTACATCGGCGCGCTCGATGACATCGAGGCTGCCAAGGAAATGCTCCACGATACTACCGATGCCGATGAGAAGGAGATGCTCCAAATGGACATCTCCGAAAACGAGGCCAAGCTTCCCCAGCTCGAGGAAGACATTAAGTACATGCTCATCCCAAGCGACCCCAATGACGACAAGAACACCATCGTCGAGATTCGCTCCGCCGCCGGTGGCGACGAGGCGGCCATCTTTGCCGGCGATCTGTACAAGATGTACCAGCGCTTCTGCGAGTCGCGCGGCTGGAAGACCACCGTGCTCGACTCCAGCCCCAGCGAGGCCGGCGGCTTTAAGTCCATCGAGTTCAAGGTCGAGGGCGACCGCGTCTACTCCGTCATGAAGTTCGAGTCCGGCGTGCACCGCGTCCAGCGCGTTCCCAAGACCGAGTCCCAGGGCCGTATCCAGACCTCCACGGCGACCGTCGCCGTACTTCCCGAGGCCGAGGAAATCGACGTCCAGATCAACCAGTCCGACCTGCGCATCGACACCTACTGCGCCTCCGGCCCTGGCGGTCAGTGCGTTAACACCACTTATTCCGCCGTGCGCATCACCCACCTGCCCACCAACACCGTGGTGCAGTCGCAGGAACAGCGCTCCCAGATCCAGAACCGCGAAGTCTGCATGCAGATGCTGCGCGCCCGTCTGTACGAGATGGAGCTCGAGAAGCAGCAGGCGGAGCTTGGTGCCGAGCGCCAGAGCCAGATCGGCCACGGCAACCGTTCCGAGAAGATCCGTACCTACAACCAGCCCCAGGACCGCGTGACCGATCACCGCATCGGCTTCAACTCCACCTACAACGGCGTCCTCCTGGGCGACCAGCTCGGCACCGTCATCGAGGCGCTTGCCGCCGCCGAGCGAGCCGAGAAACTGGCACAGGCTGTTTAGTAGGTTACGCGGTTTTACCAAACCGCGTAACGGCTCGACGCTGCAAACGCCCCTAAGCGGCAATCTGACGTTCAATCGTCGGTCGCGTACCGAAGTACGCTTCCCTCCTCTTTCACGTCACCTTGCTCGCTTAGGGGCGTTTTCGCTGACTTATGCTCAACCTGCGGCGCCTTAGATGTAGTCATTGGGGACGTTCTTAAACGACTAGGTTGGGCATATTGCTTCGAGGTGTTATTCAATCAGCTGTGATGGCCTTTGAGCTGCTTACCTGCTTAAAGCAATTAACAGCGGGCATCTTCTACCGAAAATATTGCTCGAAAAATCGTGCAAGAAGTCGCGGGGCCCTTTTTGGTGCGTCGCGCGTCAAGTGATTTGGCAAGTTCTTGGTTAGATATTGGTCAGTTTTGGGGCAACCTTGCCAAAAACTTGACGGATGCAGATTTAGACGTCGACGAATGAACACTCTAGGCAGGCTCCAAGCAAAATTCTGGGCTGATTCTCGATAATTGCCTTCAATCGTCCCTTGCCAAGCGCTGGCCTCGCGTACAATCTGCTCCGACATTCGCGCGCCGCCCGGCGCTTAAGAGGGGAGGGCCCCATGGCAAACGAGATCTGGACCATCAAGCGTTGTCTCGAGTGGACCAAGGAGTACCTGGCCGAGCGCGGCGAGGAGCACCCCCGTCTTTCTGCCGAGTGGCTGCTGTGCGCGGCCACGGGCCTGGCGCGAATCGACTTGTATATGCGCATGGACGAGACGCTTAACGCGGCCCAGCTCGAGACCATGCACGCGGCCGTCGTTCGTCGCGCCAAAGGCGAGCCGCTGCAGTATATCACCGGCAGCACGCAGTTTCGCATGATCGATGTCGCGTGCGCCCCCGGCGTGCTCATCCCGCGCCCCGAGACCGAGATGCTCGTCGAAGAAGTCTTGAACTATCTGGATACCGAGGTGCTGAGCCCCGAGGCCGCTGCCCGTCAGCGTGTTGAGCTGCCTTGGAACGATGAGGTCGAGCAGGCCCGCAAAGCCGAGGCGGCGCTGGCCGACGAACGCGCGACCGCCGAGCGTCGTGCTGCCAACCTGACGGCCGCCGATGAGGCTGCGCTGGGTAGCGACGTGCTCGGTAGCCGCGCCTATGCCGAGGAGCTTGCCGATCGCGAGGCCGAGGAAGCCGCCGCGCAAGCAGCAGAAGCCGAAGCCGCGGAAGCCGCCGAGCCCGAGCTCGACGAATACGGCATCGCCATCGAGGGTGCCGACCAGAAGACGGCTTCAGCTCAGGATTCCGCTGCGCCTGTCCCAGCCGAGCCCCGCACTGCCCGCGTTCTCGAGGTCGGCTGCGGCACGGGCTGTATCTCGCTCTCGATCGCCTGGGAGCGTCGCGGCCACGTCACCTGCACTGCTACCGATGTCGAGCCGCGCGCCATCGACCTTGCTACCAAAAACCGCGATGCGCTTGGCCTCACGTCCGACGAGGTCGCCTTCAGCCTCACGAACCTGGTGAGCTCCATTCCCCGTGAAGAGTGGGGCACCTTTGACGTACTCGTCTCCAACCCGCCCTACATCCCCACCGATGTCATGCGCTCACTGCCGCACGAGGTCAAGGACTTTGAGCCCGATCTGGCGCTCGAGGGTGGCGCCGACGGCCTCGATATCTTCCGCCGCCTGCTCAACGCGGCGCCCTACATGTTGCGCGCCGGCGGCCTCTTTGCCTGCGAGCTCTACGAGGGCGCGCTCGACGCTGCGGCCGAGCTCTGCCGCCAGGCGGGCCTTTCGGACGTGTGCATCGTCCACGACCTCACCGATCGCCCCCGCATCGTCCGAGCCATCGTCACCGAGCCCAAACAGCGCCAGTAATATTTATTAACTGGTTAGCAAAAATTATAAAGTAGTTTATAATTAGGACGGCTGAAAGAGGTCGGCCCATGCAACCCCCTACCTTTCGGGAAATCATTGCCCTACTCAAGCACGATGGATTCGTGAAGGTCGCGCAAGTCGGTAGTCATGCTAAGTATGTTTCTGGTGACCGTGTTGTCACCGTGAACGGCTCTGGTGGCGATCGACCAAAGAAGGGCACATGGGCAAGTATTCGTCGCCAAGCTGGATGGTAGTTGGAGGCAAAATGAGGCAGCGATTTACCTATGACTGCGTTCTCATAAAAGAAGACGACGGTTACTGCGCCAGCTTCCCGCAGATTCCCGGCGCCTTTGCCGATGGCGATACGCGCGAAGAAGCGATTGCCCATGCCACCGAGGCACTGATGGCGTTTTTGGCCGATGACCTCAACAACGGTTTGACTCCGGCGGGGTACGAACGCTCGGCCGAGGTCGTGGCCCTTTCAGTCGAAATCGACCACGAGGACGCTCGGGAAGCGGCGTGCCGAACATTTAAAGACGCAGCGCTGGACCTCAAAGTCTCCGCACCGCGGATCACCGCGCTGGTCAAAGCCGGCAAACTCGATGTTGAGCTTGTCGACGGCCGTCGGATGATAACGATAGACAGCATCGAGCGCTACGCCGCCCAAGAACGTCACGCCGGAAGACCAAAGAAGTTCGTAGCCGTCCAATAACCCCCTCACTTTCACCGACTACTACGGCCGCTCACCAAACCAACATGCGCTCTGGGCAAATGGGTTAAACGTTTCGTGCGAAAATGCCCCTCAGCAAACAAACATTTACTAGAGCGTAAGGGGCTGGCATACACATGCAGACGGTCTATCGGGTATACGAGGGAACGCGCGAGCCGCATAGGCTTGCCGTCGAGCGCGCGGCCGAGGTGCTCGGCCGCGGCGGCCTGGCCCTGATCCCGACCGAGACCGTCTACGGTGTCGCCGTGGCAGTCAACGCCTTCTCGGACGCCGTGCCCCAAGATACAAGCGAATTCCCATCGTGGCCGCGCGATCCGCAGGCTGCCGTCAATGGCGCCGCAGTTCCTGCGCTCGGCACCGGCTATCGCCGTATCTTCACTCTCAAGCAACGTGAGCTCACGCAAACCGTCGCTTGGCTGGTCGATGGCGTCGAAGCGCTCGACCGCTATGGCGTGGATATCCCGGAAGATGCCCGCATACTCGCGCGACGATGCTGGCCGGGAGCCCTGACTATCGTGGTCAAGGCAGCCCCCTGCGTGCCGACCTTTATGCGCGCTGCCGACGACACCGTGGCCCTGCGCGCTTCGGCCTCTCCCGTGGTCCAAGCGCTCATCCGCGCCTGCGGCAGTCCCCTTGCCTGCACGAGCGCCAACACGCACGGCGCGCCCTCGCCGGCAAGCTTTGCCGCCGTCGAGGGTCGCATCCTGGAGGGGGTCGATGTTGCCGTCGACGCCGGTGAGACCCCGTGTCGCGACGCTTCGACCATCGTGTCGTTCCAGCACGGCGGGCTCCAGATCTTGCGCCAAGGCGCACTTCCCGCATCAGAGATCGAGCGGGTCCTGTCCGACCCGATGCAATAGAAAGGTGTAAGCGATGTCGTTGAATCTGGGCAGCCTGGGCATGGAAGATGCCTCGTTTGACTTTGGCGGTTCCTACATCATGGCGCTCGACTGCGGCACCACCTCGGTACTTGCGACCATCGTCGACGAGTACGGCTGCATCGTCGCGCAGGCACGTCGCAGCGTCAAAACCAGCTTCCCGCGTCCCGGCTGGGTGGAGCAAGACCCCATGGCGGTCCTTGCTAGCCAGATCGCCGTCATGATGGAAGTCCAGTTTAAGAGCGGTATCCACTCCGACCGCATTGCTGCCATCGGCATCTCCAACCAGCGCGAGACCACGGTGGTCTGGGATCGCGTGAGCGGTCAGCCGATCTATAACGCTATCGTATGGCAGTGCCGCCGTACCGCACCTTTGATCGACGAGCTTGTCGAGCAGGGCGCAGAAGGGCTGGTGCGCTCCCGCACGGGACTCACGCTCGACCCGTATTTCTCGGCCTCCAAGGTGCAGTGGATTCTCGACAACGTCGACGGCGCACGCGAAAGCGCGGCGGCGGGCGACCTCATGTTTGGCACCATCGACACCTGGCTCATCTACAACCTCACCGGCGGCCAGGTCTTTGCCACCGACTACACCAATGCCAGCCGCACGGCACTCTTTAATATCCATACGCTCGATTGGGACGACGACCTGCTGGCACTCTTTGACGTTCCACGTTCCATGATGCCCGAGGTTCGCTGGAGCTCGGGCGACTACGGCCGCGTCGCGAGCGACATCATGACCAACATGCCGCCCATCATGGGCGTGGCGGGTGACCAACAGGCGTCGCTGTTCGGCCACTGCTGTTTCCGTCCCGGCCAGACCAAAAACACCTATGGCACGGGTTGCTTTATGCTCATGAACACCGGCGACGAGATCGTCGAATCCAAGAATGGCCTGGTCTCCACCATCGGTATCGCTGCGGACGGCAAAGTCAGCTATGCGCTCGAGGGCTCTATTTTTGCCGCCGGCTCAACGATGAACTGGCTTCGCAACAACATGGGCATCATCTCGAGCGTGAGCGAGTCGGCACAACTCGCCGCTTCGATTAGCGACAACGAGGGCTGCTATTTCGTTCCGGCCTTTGCGGGTTTGGGTGCTCCCTGGTGGGACCCGCATGCTCGCGGTATCGTGTGCGGTCTGACCGGCGCCTCGAGCCGTGCGACCATCGTACGTGCCGCCTGCGAATCCATGGCATATCAGAGCTACGACGTGCTGCGCGCCATGGAGCAGGACGTGGGGCTTTCGATTGAGCGCCTGTCTGTCGATGGCGGTGCCTCGCGCAACGAGTTCATCATGCAATTCCAGGCCGACCTGCTGGATATCCCCGTGCTGCAATGCGAGACGGTGGAGACCACGGCAATCGGTGCCGCGTACTTGGCGGGTCTTGCCGTCGGCTATTGGGAAGACCTGGAAGAGCTGGAGCAAAATGCCCAGATCGTTAGGACCTTCCTTCCCCACATGTCCGCCGAGCGCCGCGAGCAAAACCTTGCGGGCTGGCGTGATGCAGTCAGGCGCTCGCTCAGCACCTCACAGTAGGGCTGCGATGGGCTGCTCGATACAACAAACCGCTAAACTAATGCATGGCGTGCGGCGGCAACATTGCTGCGCGCCTTGTCAGCAAGGCCGTTTTGCGGCCGCAACGAAAGGGGCAATCAACCCATGACCGTCACCTACGATGCGTCCCGTGTGACGCTTGTCGATCACCCGCTCGTCCAGCACAAGCTGTCGATCCTGCGCGACAAAAACACCGGCACCAACCAGTTCCGTCAGCTCGTGCGCGAACTCGCGCTTTTTGACGGCTACGAGGCCATGCGCGACCTGCCTATGGAAGACGTCGAGGTCGAGACCCCTATCACCACCGCCACGTTCAAACAGCTTGCCGGCAAGAAACTCGCCATCGTGCCCATCTTGCGTGCGGGCCTTGGCATGGTCGACGGCATCCTCGACCTGGTGCCCTCCGCTCGCGTGGGCCACATCGGCATGGAGCGCGACGAGGTCACCCACGAGCCGCACGAGTATTACTGCAAGATGCCCAAGGATATCGACCAGCGCATCTGCCTGGTCGTCGACCCCATGCTCGCCACGGGCGGTTCGGCCGAGATGGCCATCAGCTACCTGCGCGGGCGCGGTGTCAAGGACATCCGCATGCTGTGCATCGTCGCGGCTCCCGAGGGCCTCAAGTCGCTGACCGAGAAGGATCCCGATGTACATATCTATACCTGCGCCATCGACGACCATCTCAACGAGGCTGCCTACATCGTTCCCGGCCTCGGCGACGCCGGCGACCGCATCTACGGCACGCTCTAGTCGCTGGGCTAAACGGCCGCGGCTGCAAATACGAAGAAACGGTGCGCGCGGACGAACAAAAGGCGACCGCGCGCACTCCTGTTAACGGACGTTTTGCCCTGCAGGGTTCGAGAAAAACGTATTACCGTACCTGCGGCATAAAGAAGGTCTTAAGAAAACGAACAGGTGCGTATTAACCGATGCTTTTTCGGTTGTACTTTAGCGATTGGCTCGTACAATAGTCACCAATGTTTGGCGGGAACTGTTCTGTGAAGCGTTAAAAAGGAAAGTGAGGACGCCAGTGTTTCAGATAGCCGATCTGCTCGCTATCGTTGCAGGCGTCATCGCGGGCGCAATTGCCTTCCTTCCCTTTGTCTTTACGCTCAAGCCGGTTCTTGACGATAAGCAGAATGCGGACATGCTCAAGGGTATGGTGAGTCTGGCGGTCTCGGCAATCGCTCTGCTCGTCTTTACCTTGGTTGTGTTTGTGTTGTTCGGAGAGGCATTTCGCATGTTCCTCCTAGGCGAGGCGATCGGCTTCGTGGCCTTTATGGCCGCCTGCGCGGTTCGCGTCGCCAAGGCGCTGCGAGATCCTCATGAGGTCGAAAGGTAAGTCGTGGAAATTTTTGAAAAGCTGCCTGATGAGATTAATCATCTGGTCAGCGAGTTCAGCTCCACCCCTGTCGTGGGCGATCTGAGCTGCGGCATCACGCAGTACTCGTTTTGGCTGATCGTCTCCACGATCGTGCTCCTGATCGTCCTGGCCGTGTTCAAGAAGAAGCAGACCCTGGTTCCCAAGGGCTTCTTCGTCAACGGTTTCGAGTACATCATCGAGTACGTCGAGAACGATATCGGCAAGGGCGTCGTGGGTGAGAACTGGAAGAAGCACTTCCCGTTCCTGTGCTCGCTTTTCCTGTTCATCCTGATCAATAACATGATCGGCCTGATCCCGGGAATGAAGCCCGGCACCGGTGCAATCGGCTCCACCGCCGCACTCGCCATTTTCGCCTTCGTGTACTTCATCTACTACGGATGCAAGGCTCACGGCGTGATCGGCTACATCAAGAGCCTCGCCCCGCAGGGCGTGAGCTTCCCGATGAACGTGCTCGTGTGGGTCGTCGAGCTTTTCTCGACCTTCCTGCGCCTCATCACGCTTGCCGTCCGTCTGTTCTGCAACATGTTCGCAGGACACGTGGTCATGGGCTCGTTCGCCATCATGGCGAGCATGTTCATGCAGCCGCTGCTTCAGCAGGTTTCCGCGGCCCACGCCGTCGGCGCCCTGCCTTCGCTAGCCTGGCTTGCCATCCTCATCCTGATCTATGCGATCGAGCTTGTGGTCGGCGCCATTCAGGCTTACGTCTTCACGGTCCTTACCGCCGTGTATGTCTCCGAGGCAGAGGAGGTCGCGGAGGAGGAGTAGTCTTCCGTTCGCGCCTTAAAGGTAAGGCAATTCGTTAAACCGCCGGTGCCCGTACCCATGGAGCCCGGCAGTTATAAAAAGGTTATCCTGCGTGAAATAAGACACGCACGACAAAGGAGGAATCGTGGGAGTTATCGGTTACGGTCTCGGTGTTATCGGCGCTGGTCTTGCTATCGGCCTGTCTGCTCTGGGTGCTACGGGTGCTATGGCCCGTCAGCCTGAGGTCCAGGGCCGCGTGTTCACCGTCTTCATCATGGGCTCCGCCTTCGGCGAGGCTCTGGCTCTGATCGGCTTCGTTGTCGCGCTGATCGTTAAATAGCACGGAGCGTCAAGTATGAATCTTTCATCCCAGAAGAGCGCGATCGCACTCTCCGCGTCCGCGGCCGCGCTGCTCATGCCGGTTTCCGCGTTCGCCGAGGACGGCGCTGCCGGTGCGGACATCCTCATCCCTAAGATGGCGGAGTTCATCCCGGCGCTTATCGCCTTCCTGATTATCTGGATCGTGCTGGCCAAGGTCGCCCTGCCGGGCATCATGAAAACCATGGAGGAGCGCGGCAAGAAGATCGAGGAGAGCCTCGACGAGGCCGAGAAGACCAAGCAGGAGGCTATCGCCAAGCGCGCTGAGTCCGACTCGATCGTCACCGACGCCCGTCGTCAGGCTGCCGACATCGTTCTCGAGGCCCGTAAGGACGCCGAGTCCGAGCGCGCCCGTATCATCGAGGCTGCTCACAAGGAGGCCGAGGAGATCATCGCCAAGGCCCATACGACCGTCGAGGACGAGCGCAAGTCCATTTACGCCGGTGCCGCGAGCTCCATCGCCGACCTGTCCGTTGCCGTCGCCACCAAGATCGTGGGCGAGGCACTCGAGGACGAGACCGAGCAGAAGAAGCTCATCGAGCGCTACATCCAGGAAGCAGGTAGCCTGAATGCCGACTAGCCGCTATCAGGACAAGGTGCTCGAGACCTACGCGCGCTCCCTTCTGGAAGCCGCTAAGGCCGAGAACCATGTGTTCGAGGACCTCGAGATGATCGAGCGCTTGGCTTCTGCCAGCCCCGAGATCATCGCCGTGCTCGACACCATGTCCAAGCGCGACCAGCTCGACCTTCTTCCCAAGGTGGCAGCTGCCTTTAAGTATGTTGCCGAGGAAGACGAGGATGTAGTGGGCGTGACCGTCACCACGGCGATCCCGCTCGACGACGAGCTGCGTCAAACCATCACTAAGAAATGCGAGCAGGACTTCGGCCGCAAGGTATTCCTTATCGAGCAGGTCGACCCGTCTATCGTGGGCGGCCTGGTGCTCGAGGCCCGCGGCGAGCGTCGTGATATTTCCGTCAAGACGCAGCTGCGCATCGCGCAGGAGACCCTCGCAAACTCTGCTAATTCGTACGGAGGTGAAGCCTAATGTCCGAAACCCTCAATGCCCAGGATATCGCCAAGAAACTGCAGGAGCAGCTCACGAGCCTCTCCGCGACGGTCGATACGCATGAGGTTTCAACGGTCGACGAGGTAGGCGACGGCATCGCGCGCGTCTCCGGCCTCAAGAGCGCCATGGCAGGCGAGCTTCTGGAGTTCAAGAGCTCCGATACCGGTGAGACCGTCTTCGGCCTTGCCCAGAACCTTGACCGTGACGAGGTCGGCGCCGTTCTGTTCGGTGCCGTCGACTCCATCAAGGAAGGCGACGAGTGCCGCACCACTGGCCGCATTATGGATATCCCCGTGAGCCGCGCCATGCTCGGCCGCGTCGTCAATCCGCTCGGCCAGCCCATCGACGGCCTAGGCGACATCGTCGCTACGCACCGTCGCCCCATCGAGTTCAAGGCCCCCGGCGTCATCGACCGTACCCCGGTGTGCGAGCCGGTTCAGACCGGTCTGCTCGCTATCGACTCCATGGTGCCTATTGGCCGCGGTCAGCGTGAGCTCATCATCGGCGACCGTAAGACCGGTAAGACCGCCATCGCCATCGACGCTATTCTCAACCAGCGCGGCAAGGGCATGGTCTGCATCTATGTCGCCATCGGCCAGAAGGCCTCCACGGTTGCCAACATCCGCGAGACCCTCGCTCAGCACGGTGCGCTCGACTACACCATCATCGTTTCGGCCACCGCTGCCGATTCCGCCCCTATGCAGTACATCGCGCCTATGGCCGGTGCCGCTATCGGCGAGTTCTTCATGTACAACGGCGAGGACGGCAAGCCCGCCAGCGAGACCAACCCCGGCGGCCACGTGCTCGTCATCTACGACGACCTGTCCAAGCAGGCTGTGGCCTACCGTCAGATGTCGCTGACGCTGCATCGTCCGCCCGGACGCGAGGCCTATCCTGGCGACATCTTCTACCTGCACTCTCGTCTGCTCGAGCGTGCCGTCAAGATGTCCAAGAAGAACGGTTACGGCTCCATGACGGCACTGCCGATCATCGAGACCCAGGACGGCGACGTCTCGGCCTACATTCCGACCAACGTCATTTCCATTACCGATGGTCAGATCTACCTGCAGTCCGAGCTCTTCTTCCAGGGTCAGCGCCCGGCAGTCGACGTGGGCATCTCCGTGTCCCGCGTCGGTGGCGATGCGCAGACCAAGGCTATGAAGCAGGTTGCCGGCAACCTTCGCCTGGACCTCGCTTCGTACCAGGAGCTCGCTGGCTTTACGCAGTTCGGCTCCGACCTCGACGAGGCTACTCAGAAGCAGCTGACCCATGGTGCTCGCATGACCGAGCTCCTGAAGCAGCCGCGTTACAAGCCGTTTGAGGTTGGCGAGCAGATCGTTACGCTGTTCGCTGGCAACGAGGGCTTCCTGGATGACCTGGAGATCGCCGACGTGCTGCCCTTCCGTGCCGAGCTCATCGAGTACATGGACAATGGCTTTGGTTCGCTGCTCGACAAGGTTCGCGCCAAGAAGATCGATGATGACACCAAGGCTGAGCTCTTGCGCGTCATCGGCGACTTCAAGCAGCAGTTCATGGCCAAGCACCATTCGGATGTTTCTGGATCAGAGGAGAACTAAGCCCCATGGCCAACCTTCGCGACATTAAGAAGCGAATCTCCTCGGTTACCACGACCAAGCAGATCACGCGCACGATGGAGATGGTCTCTACGGCCAAGATCCGTCGTGCCCTCGATCGCTCCAAGCAGGCCGAGCCCTATAAGGAGGCGCTGACCGACGTCATGTTGACGGTCGCCGGCGACGCCTCCTGTTCGGGCACCGATCCCATGCTGCAGAAGCATGAGAGCGTCAAGCATGGCCTGATTGTCGTTATTGCCTCGGACCGCGGCCTTGCCGGCGGTTTCAATACGACGGTGGAGCGCACGGCCGAAAAGCTCGCCGCTTCTTGGGCGAACGACGGCATCGAGTGCGAGATCATCGCGTGCGGGCGTAAGCCGGCCACGTATTTCCGTGACCGCGCAAACGTCGTCATGCACTTTGAGGGCAACTCCTCTGAGCCCGATTTCAATCAGGCCCGCATGATCTCCTCTCATATCTGCGATGCGTATCGTGCCGGTGAGCTTGACCGTGTCGAGCTTGTCTACCACCACGCCAAGAACCGCGTGGATCAGGAGCTTCGCGTCGAGCATCTGTTGCCGCTCGACCCCGAGATGATCGCTATGGCCCACGGTCCGCGTAAGAACGAGACCGACGCCCCTAAGCGCATCTCGTCCACGTTCGAGTTCGTGCCCTCTCCCGAGCATGTTCTCGGCAAGCTTGTGCCGTCTTATATCCTGACGGTCATCTACCAGGCCCTGATCGATTCGGCGGCTGCCGAGCAGGGTGCACGCCGCAAGGCCATGCACTCCGCGACGGAAAACGCCACCGCGATCATCTCGACCCTTACCCGCACGTATAGTCGCGTGCGCCAGGCTTCGATCACGACCGAGATTAACGAGATCGTCGGCGGAGCCTCAGCATTGGAGGAACAGTAATGGCTAATAACACCGTAAAGCTTGCGGTCGAGGAAGCCACCAAGAAGACGACTGCCGGTGATGGTCGCATCGTGCGAATCATCGGCCCTGTCGTCGACGTCAAGTTTGACGGCGCGGTGCCCCCGATCTACAACGCGCTCACGGTCGAGGCCGAGACCCCGATCGGTCATCTGAGCACGATCCTCGAGGTCGAGAGCCAGCTTCCGGGCGGCGTCGTCCGCACGGTCGCCATGTCCTCGACCGACGGCCTGCAGCGCGGCCTCATCGCCACCGATACCGGTGAGCCCATGAAGATGCCCGTTGGCCCCAAGACGCTCGGCCGAATTTGGAACGTCATGGGCAAGCCCGTCGACGGTAAGCCCATGCCCGAGGTGGAGGAGTTCTACCCCATCCACCATGCAGCGCCCCGCTTTGACGAGCTCACCACCAAGACCGAGATCTTCGAGACCGGCATCAAAGCTGTTGACCTGCTCGAGCCCTACATCCGTGGCGGCAAGACGGGCCTGTTCGGCGGCGCCGGCGTCGGCAAGACCGTTCTGATTCAGGAGCTCATCAACAACCTCGCCCAGGAGCACGGCGGCACCTCGGTGTTCACCGGCGTCGGCGAGCGTACCCGCGAGGGCACCGACCTGTTCCTCGAGATGAGCGAGTCTGGCGTTATCGACAAGACCTGCTTGGTCTATGGTCAGATGAACGAGCCGCCCGGAGCGCGTCTGCGCATCGGTCTGGCCGGCCTTACCACCGCTGAGTACTTCCGCGATCGCGGCCAGGACGTTCTGCTGTTCATCGACAACATCTTCCGCTTCTCCCAGGCAGGTTCCGAGGTTTCCGCACTGCTGGGCCGTATGCCGTCCGCCGTTGGTTACCAGCCCACGCTGGCAACCGAGATGGGCGACCTCCAGGAGCGTATTACCTCGACCAAGACGGGCTCCATTACCTCCGTCCAGGCTGTCTACGTCCCCGCAGACGACCTGACCGACCCGGCGCCTGCCACGACGTTTACGCACCTCGACGCCACCACGGTTCTTTCGCGTAGCATTTCGTCGCTTGGCCTGTTCCCGGCTATCGACCCGCTCGCATCTTCCTCCGACGCTCTCGATCCCTCGATCGTCGGCGAGGAGCACTACCGTGTCGCCGTCAAGGTCCAGGAGCTCCTGCAGGAGTACTCCGACCTTCAGGACATCATCGCCATTCTGGGTATGGACGAGCTGTCCGAGGAGCAGCGCCTTACGGTCAACCGTGCCCGTAAGATTCAGCAGTTCCTCTCGCAGTCCTTCCACGTCGCCGAGAAGTTCACCGGCAACCCCGGTGTCTACGTCCGCGTCGAGGATACCGTCCGCTCTTTCGCCGAGATTGTCGACGGCAAGGCCGATGACCTGCCCGAGCAGGCTTTCCGCTATGCTTCCACGATTGAGGACGTGCGCGAGCGCGCCCGCAAGATGGGGGAGAAGTAGGTTATGCGTATCCGCATCGTGTGCCCCGTGAGCTGCGCCTATGAGGGCGACGCTGCGTTTGTGTCGATTCCGTCCACGGATGGCGAGTTTGGCGTCCTGCCTGCTCACTCCAGCGAGATCTGCACGATCGACCGCGGTTACGTTCGCGTTTCCGATAAGGCCATGGGCACTGTCGACCACACGTTTGCCGTGGCCGGCGGCTATGCCCAGGTTGCGGACGATGTCGTGACCGTTCTCGCCGAGCGCGCTTGCGATTTGGCGACCGTCGATGCCGACAAGCTTAAAGCTGATATTCAAGGTTTTGAAGAGAAGCTGGGTAATTTGTCGGAGGATGATGCACGCCGCGCCTACCTCTATAATGAAATCGCATGGTGTAAGCTCAAGCTTGCCCAATAGTCAAACGATTTAGCGTTCGACCATTTGCGAACACATCATGCCCGGGATGGCCCAGCCACCCCGGGCATGCTTTTTGAAAGGGTAGACCTTGGATATTATCCGCGTTGAGGGTGGCCACGCCATCGGAGGCTCCGTGCCCGTCTCGGGCGCCAAGAACTCCGCGCTCAAACTCATGGCGGCAACGCTTCTGGCGCCGGGCAAGACGACGCTGCAGAACGTGCCCGATATTTCCGATGTCCACGTGATGGGCAAGGTGCTCAAGGGCATGGGCGCTACGATCGATGTTCTCGACGAGCACACGCTCGAGATTGATACCTCTCAGGTCGATTCATGGGAGGCCCCCTACGAGCTCGTTGCCAAGATGCGCGCTTCCACCGCCGTCATGGGGCCCCTGCTGGGCCGCTTCCATCGCGCCAAAATTGCCATGCCGGGCGGCTGCAACCTGGGTGCTCGTAAGATCGATATGCACATTCTTGGTCTTGAGGCCCTGGGCGTTGAGTTCGATACCGCCCACGGTTACATCAACGCTAATGCGCCCCAAGGTCTGCGCGGTACCACCGTCACGCTCGAGTTCGCCAGCGTCGGTGCGACCGAGAATCTCATCATGGCCTCTGTGCGCGCACAGGGCACCACGGTTATCGACAATGCCGCCCGCGAGCCCGAGATCGTCGATCTCGCTAACATGCTCAACGAGATGGGCGCCAAGATTGTTGGCGCCGGTACGCCCGTCGTGACTATCGAAGGCGTGGAAGAGCTCCATCCCGTTATCCATCGCGTGGTGGGCGACCGCATCGAGGCCGGTACCTTTATCGTCGCCGGTGCGTTGATGGCGGACGATCGCGGTGTCGATGTCACGGGCTTTTGCCCCATTCACTTGGGCATGGTGCTCAAGAAGATGGAGCTCATGGGTATCGACTGCGAGCGCGTCGAGGATGGCGTCCATGTGAACCGTGCCGAGCGTATCAAGCCGGTCGACATCCAGACGCTTCCGTTCCCCGGTTTCCCGACCGACATGCAGGCGCAGATTATGGTGCTCTCCGCCCTTGCCGACGGCAGTTCCGTTATTACCGAGAACATCTTCGAGAATCGCTTTATGTTTGCCTCTGAGCTGGTGCGCATGGGTGCCGACATTCGTATCGAGAGCCATCATGCCATGATTCATGGCGTCAAGGGCTTCTCGGGTGCACAGGTTACCTCGCCCGATCTGCGCGGCGGAGCGGCCCTCGTCGTAGCGGGCTTGATCGCCGACGGGACGACCGAGGTTTCGGCTATCCATCACATCAAGCGCGGCTACGAGCAGTTTGTCGAAAAGCTGCAGGCGCTCGGCGCGCATGTCGAGCATGCTACCGCCCCCGATCCCGTCATCTACTAATACAGGTTGCCTATGTTTAATAAAAAGCCCCTCGCAGATACCACCACCCGAAGACCCTCAACTGGTGCGCAGGCCAAGATCTACAGTCGCGATAACGTGGCTCGCTATTCCGAGCGCGCTCGCCAACGTCGTCGTAGCCACACGATTCGTCACGTCGCGCTCATTGTCGTGCTTGGCGTGCTGTTGAGTGCCACTACCGCTGCCGGCCTGTGGTTTGCCACCATTATGGGCAAGCTCGGCGATTCTAATGTCATTACCGACAATCTGCGTCGGGTTCTGGTTGACACCGATGAGGCAAAGGATCCGTTCTACGTGCTGCTTCTTGGTACCGACGGCCGTCCGGGCGAGGATACGTATCGTGCCGACTCGATTATCCTGGCACGCATCGACCCCACGCAAAAGCAGGCGACGCTCATTTCCGTTCCGCGCGACACCAAGGTCGAGTACAAGGGCGAGACCATGAAGATCAACGCCTGCCATACCGTTGGCGGCGCCGAGGCCATGGTCGAGGCGGTCAACGAGCTGTGCGGTGTTCAGATTTCCCACTATGCCGAGGTCAGCTTCGACGGTATGCAGGCGCTGATTGATTCGGTTGGCGGTATCGACATTAACGCAACCGATGATGTTGACGACCCCGAGCACCTGGATATTAAGATTACCGCTGGCCAGCAGCATATGGACGGTGCCACCGCCCTTACCTATGCCCGCTGCCGCTACACCTATGCCGACGGCGATTACACGCGCATGCGCCACCAGCGTCAGGTGCTTGGCGCCCTTGCCAACCAGATTCTCAATAACTTCGATGCCACGAAGATCTTTGGCCTGGTTAATTCGCTGTCCGATATGCTCGTAACCGATATGAGCGTTCAGGATATCGTGGCTACGGTCAATGCCATGCGCGGTATGGATGTCGACGGTATCTACTCGGCCAACCTGCCCTCGTACGCCGACGACAGCACCATGATCGACGGTGTGAGCTACGTCTTTGTCTACGAGGACGAGCTCAAGGAAATGATGGAGCGCGTCGATGCCGGCAAGGATCCCAAGGGTCCCAACACCATGGGTCTTTCCGACGGTTCCAGCTCTACGATCGGCGACCTGAACAACAACACGTCTGACGACTACGCAAACGGTACCGCAACCTCATCGGTCAGCTCTGACGATTCCGATGGCTCAAGCGATTCGAGCGATTCGGACTACTACGAAGAGCCCACCGGCGACGGCAACGGTTACGAGGCCAATTATTAGGGTTACGCGGGCTTACCAGCCCGCGTAACCAGTTGACGCTGCAAACCCGCCAGAGCGGCAATCTGCCTTTCAACTTCGGCGGCATGATCAAAAGATCAATGCCGCCTCGTTTC
>CABRDB010000082.1 GCA_902469555.1 uncultured Collinsella sp.
AAAAATCATTAGGTACACAATGATTTTTTAATCCCCGTCCCAGAAAAATCATCTATGGTGGCGACCGGCTAAAAAGCCCCGTCCCAAATGGGCTACTCTTTGATGCTGGCGATGAGGTCGTTGGCTTTGGTGGCGATGACGTTGTTGATGTCGGCCTGCAGCTCCTCGTAGGCCGCTATGGCTCGCTCTCCGGCGGGGGTGAGGGTGGATCCGCGGGCGCCGTCGCGCTCGATGAGCTTGCAGCCCAGCTGGCCTTCGGCCTCGTTTACGATGCGCCAGGCCTTGGAATACGCCATGCCCATGCTCTTGGCGGCACGGTTGAGCGAGTGTTCGTGGGCAATACCCTGCAGCAGCAAGACGCAGCCGTGGCCGAACACGCCCGGCAGGTCTTTGTCGCACGCTTGAATGACCAACTTTGCCGTCGTCTTGTACTTCATACGCCCACGTCTCCCCGCTAAAGTGTTTGCTGGGCAAACGCAAAGCCTGCGTCAAACCCTCGTGTGCTCTTCTTAAATCAAGCATTGTAGCAGTCAAAGTGCGTTAAGATACTTCCCCAGTATTGGGCGCCCAAGGTTGGGCTGGGTCCTACGAGGCCTGCAGCCGACCGGTCGCATGGAAAAAGGAGAAACATGGCTACGTTCTTTCCCGGTGAGTCCCACACGTTTTCGGAGTATCTGCTGGTTCCTGGTTACTCGTCCTCGCAGTGCATCCCCAACAACGTCTCTCTCAAGACGCCGCTAACCCGCTTTAAGCGCGGTGAGAAGCCGGCAATCACCCTGAACATCCCCATGGTTTCCGCCATCATGCAGTCCGTCTCGGGCGTCGACATGGGCGTCGCGCTCGCTACCGAGGGTGGCCTGTCCTTCATTTACGGTTCTCAGACCCCCGAGTCCGAGGCTGCTATGGTTAAGGCCGTTAAGGATCACAAGGCTGGTTTCGTTCAGTCCGATTCCACGCTGACCCCCGACATGACCATGGAGCAGGTCATCGAGCTCAAGGAGAAGACCGGCCACTCCACCATGCCGGTCACCGACGATGGCACTCCCAAGGGCAAGCTCCTGGGCATCGTCACCAGCCGTGACTATCGCCCCAGCCGCGATGACCACCAGAAGAAGGTCTCCGAGTTCATGACCCCGCGCGAGCAGCTCATCGTGGGCGACAAGAACATCAGCCTCAAGGTTGCCAACGACGTCATCTGGGACAACAAGCTCAATGCTCTGCCCATTGTCGACGACAACGATCACCTCATGGGCATCGTCTTCCGCAAGGATTACGACAGCCACAAGACCAACCCCAACGAGCTGCTCGACGGCGATAAGCGCTACATGGTCGGCGCCGGTATCAACACCCGCGACTATGCCGAGCGCGTGCCGCTGCTTATCGAGGCCGGTGCCGACGTCCTGTGCATTGACTCTTCCGAGGGCTTCAGCGAGTGGCAGAAGCGCACCATCGAGTGGATCCGCGCTAACTACGGCGAGGACGTCAAGGTCGGTGCCGGTAACGTCGTCGACGCCGAGGGCTTCCGCTTTTTGGCCGACTGCGGTGCCGACTTCATCAAGGTCGGTATCGGCGGCGGCTCCATCTGCATTACCCGCGAGACCAAGGGTATCGGCCGTGGTCAGGCCACCGCGCTGATCGATGTCTGCCGCGCTCGCGACGAGTACTACGAGGAGACCGGCGTCTACGTGCCCGTGTGCTCCGACGGCGGTATCGTCTACGACTACCACATGACGCTCGCCCTTGCCATGGGTGCCGACTTTATGATGCTGGGCCGCTACTTCGCCCGCTTTGACGAGAGCCCGACCGAGCGCGTCAACGTCAACGGCCAGTACATGAAGGAGTACTGGGGCGAGGGTTCTGCGCGTGCCCGTAACTGGCAGCGCTACGACCTGGGCGGCGCTGCGAAGCTCAGCTTCGTCGAGGGCGTCGACTCCTACGTTCCCTACGCCGGCTCCCTCAAGGACGGCGTGGGCGGTACGCTTTACAAGGTCAAGTCCACGATGTGCAACTGCGGTGCCCTCTCAATCCCCGAGCTCCAGGAAAAGGCACGCCTAACGCTGGTCAGCTCCACCTCCATCGTCGAAGGCGGCGCCCACGACGTAGTCGTCAAGGACTCTCAGCAGAGCGTTTCCTACCGCTAAGCGGCTTTCCCAAGCACCGCACCTTGCCGTTCAAACCGTCGCTCGCGTACCAAAGTACGCGTCGCTCCTCTTTCACGGCAATCTGCGGCACTTGGAAAACCCGTCCATGCTTGGATGAGTAACAAATAGCGGTTGATTCACAACCACGTTATTTAGATAAAGCGAGATGCCCGCAAGTCGCAGGCATCTCGCTTGTCGTATTTGCTATCATCAGTCAAGTTAACCTTAGGGTCGGTCGGCTTAGCTTTGTTCGCTACAGGTTCCGCACGCAAAGAAGAGCACTAAATGTGCTCTTCGTCTTGTGCAGGACTGTCCGCAGTAGCGAATAAAGCTAAGCCGACCGATCCCAGCTAAGATTAAAGGAGCTGATATGTGCGATTGCACAGATCATAAGGATGAGATCCCTACCTACGACGCGCAGGCCATTGAGTCCAGGTGGATGAAGGCCTGGGAGGACTCCAACCTCTTTGCCGTCGACACCGACGACAGCAAGCCCAAGAAGTATGTGCTCGAGATGTTCCCGTATCCGTCGGGCGACCTACACATGGGCCACGCGCGCAACTATACCATCGGCGATGCCATGGCCCGTCAGGCCCGCATGCGCGGCTATGACGTGCTGCACCCCATCGGCTTCGATGCCTTTGGCCTGCCTGCCGAGAACGCCGCCATCAAGCACAACACGCAGGCTGCCGCCTGGACGTATAAGAACATGGACCAGGCGCTCGCCACGATGAAGCGCATGGGCTTCTCCTACGATCTGGATCGCATGGTCAAGACCTGCAGCCCCGACTACTACCGTTGGGGTCAGTGGATCTTTGAGAAGCTGTGGGAAAAGGGCCTGGTCTACCGCAAGAAGAACCCGGTCAACTGGTGCCCCACCTGCAAGACCGTTCTGGCTAACGAGCAGGTCACCGAGGGCAAGTGCTGGCGCTGCGGCACCGAGCCCGAGAAGCGCGACCTGGAGCAGTGGTACTTCAAGATTACCGAGTACTCCCAGGAGCTGCTCGACGACCTGGAGAAGCTCCCCGGCTGGCCCGAGCGCGTCAAGCAGATGCAGGCCAACTGGATCGGTCGCTCCGAGGGCGCCGAGGTCGACTTTACCCTGTGCGACAGGGATGGCGAGCCTATCGAGGGCGACGAGGGTAAGATCACCGTCTTCACCACGCGAGCCGACACGCTCTTCGGTGTCTCCTTCTTTGTCCTGGCTCCCGAGTACGCCGGCCTGCACGAGCTCGTCGAGGGTACGGAGTACGAGGATGCCGTCACCAAGATCGTCGAGGACTCCAAGCATATCTCTGCCGTCGAGCGTGCCCAGGGTACCCTCGAGAAGCACGGTGCTTTCACGGGCCGCTATGTGGTGAACCCCGTCAACGGCGAGAAGGTCCCCGTGTGGGTTGCCGATTATGTCGTTGCCGACTACGGCACCGGCGCCGTCATGGCCGTTCCCTGCGGCGACCAGCGCGATTTTGAGTTCGCCCGCAAGTATGATCTGCCCATCGTGCCGATCATCCTGGACGATGACGATCGCGCTGCCGTCGAGGCCAGCGGCGAGACTATCGATACCTTCCATGCCGAGACCGTCGACTGGGATTGCGCTCACGCTGCCGAGGGCACGCTCGTCCAGTCCGGCAAGTACACCGGCATGCGCGGCGGTAAGCACTCCGAGGGCGAGGCTGCGATCGTGGCCGACCTTGAGGCCATGGGCTGCGGTCGTCGCAAGGTCGAGTTCCGTCTGCGCGACTGGCTCATCAGTCGCCAGCGCTATTGGGGCAACCCCATCCCGGCCATCCACTGCGAGCACTGCGGCATCGTGCCCGTGCCCGAGGATCAGCTGCCGGTGACGCTGCCCGAGAACCTGGACCTGGGCGCAGGCGAGACCCTTGCCGAGTGCAAGGAGTTCTACGAGACTACCTGCCCGGTCTGCGGCCGCCCGGCCAAGCGCGAGACCGATACCATGGACACCTTCACCTGCTCCAGCTGGTATTACCTGCGCTATACCGATCCGCACAACACCGAGCTGCCCTTCTCCCGTGAGGCCGCCGACCGTTGGATGCCCGTCGATAACTACATCGGCGGCATCGAGCACGCCATTCTGCACCTGCTCTACAGCCGCTTCTTTACCAAGGCACTGCGCGACCTGGGCCTGCTGAGCGTGGACGAGCCCTTCACCAACCTGCTGTGCCAGGGCATGGTCAAGGACGAGAACGGCGACACCATGTCCAAGTCCAAGGGCAATGTCGTGCCCCCGAGCTCGGTCATCGAGCCCTACGGTGCCGACACCATGCGTTTGGCGATCCTGTTTATCGCCCCGCCCGAGAAGGACTTCGACTGGGATCCCAAGGCCGTCGAGGGCGCCAACCGCTTTATCAAGCGCGCCTGGCGTATCGTTTGGCAGCTCGTCCAGTCCGGCGACGCCAACGTGGCCTTCGACAAGTCAGCACTCGACGAGACCGCGATGAAGCTCTACCGCGAGCGTCACCGCACCATCGCCAAGTGCACCGAGGACTTCGATCGCGGCCAGTTCAACACCGCGATCTCGGCCGTCATGGAGCTCGTCAACGCGGCGAGCGCCTACCTCAACGCCACCGAGGGCACCGCCCGCGACAAGGCGCTGTGCTACGGCGTGGCTAAGGATATCGTGAGCGTCCTTGCCCCCATCTGCCCGTTCTGGGCCGACGAGCTGTGGCACGAGGCCCTTGGCTGCGAGGGCAACGCCTACACCGCTGCCTGGCCCGAGTTCGACCTGGCCGAGTCCGTTGAGGACACGGTGCAGATTGTGGTTCAGGTGCTCGGTAAGGTCCGCGGTCGTGTTGACGTTGCCCGCGATGCTTCCAATGAGGATATGCAGGCTGCCGCCGAGGCCGCCGTCGCCAAGTGGCTCGAGGGCAAGACGGTCGTCAAGGCCATCTGCGTGCCCGGCAAGCTGGTCAACCTGGTGGTCAAGTAAGCGCTGCGCGAATAGCTGACATGCAATAAACGAGGGGCGATCCGATTGGGTCGTCCCTCGTTTTGCATGTACCTGCCTAGGTGCCTTCGGCCAATTGTCCTCTTCTTGTGGAGAACCTGTGCGCACGCTGACCTGCAGATTCGTACGGTGCTTGCGCGTTTCCGCAGCTATTGGTATAGTTTGCTTGCAAATGAAGTTGTAATTGAAAGAAGTGGGGTTTCGGCCCCGCTTCTTTTTTGTATGGATGGAGGTGCCGCAATGGTCAAGACCAAGACCGAGCAGGCGATCATCGACGCGCTCGAGGCCGTCGCTCCCCAGCACGATGTCGACATCGTCGACGTCGAGCTCGTGGGTGCCACCAAGGCCCCCTGCGTGCGCGTGCGTATCGAGGGTGCCGAGGGTCAGAGCCTGTCGCTCAACGACGTCACGGCCAACACCAAGTGGGTCGGCGATGTGATTGAGGAGCTCGACCCCATCTCTTCGAGCTATACGCTTGAGGTGTCGAGCCCGGGCATGGCGCGCCCGCTGCGCCGCCCGTGCGACTTTGCCCGCTTTGTGGGCGAGAACTGTGAGCTCACCTCCACCGCTACCGAGGGCCGTCGCAAGTACGCCGGCAAGATTGCCGCCGCCACCGAGACGAACGTGACCCTCGAGCTCGAGGACGGCGAGTCCGTCACCCTCGATTTCTCTGATGTTAAAAAGTGCAAGTTGAAGCCCACCTACGACTTCAAGCCCGCGAAGGAAGGAAAGTAAGATGGCAGCATCCGACATGATGTCCGCCCTGATGGAGCTTTGCCAGGAGAAGCACATCGACCAGCTCTACCTGATCGACCGCCTGGAGCAGTCGCTCGCCAAGAGCTATGCCGAGATCCTGCATCTTGAGTGGGGCGCCAAGGTGACCATCGACCGCACCACCGGCAAGATCTACGTCTACCGCCTGGAGCCGATCGACGATTCCATGGACGAGGAGGGCAACTTCACCGAGTTCGAGGAGATCGACGTTACCCCCAAGAACACGAGCCGCATCGCCGCCCAGCACGCCAAGGCCGAGATCAACGCTATCGTGCGTAACTCCGCCCGTGAGCAGATCTACGAGGAGTTCTCCGGCCGCATCGGTGACCTCATCAGCGGTACCGTGCTGCAGTCCACGCCCGACTTCACGATCGTCAAGATTCGCGAAGGCGTCGAGGCCGAGCTTCCGCACTTCGATCAGCGCCGTTACGAGAACGAGCGCAACGAGCGTCCGATGGGCGAGCGCTACCTGCACAACCAGCATATCAAGGCCGTGATCATTGACGTTCGTGACCCCAACTCCAACCTGCAGCCGGTTCGTGGCGAGCACAGCCGTCCGCCGATTGTCATCTCCCGTACCCACCCCGAGCTCATGCGTCGTCTGTTTGAGCAGGAGGTGCCCGAGATCTATGAGGGCACCGTCCAGATCAAGTCGATCGCCCGCGAGCCCGGCCAGCGTTCCAAGGTCGCTGTCCACTCGCTCGACGACCGTCTGGATCCCGTGGGTGCCTGCGTCGGCCCCAAGGGCAGCCGTGTTCGCGCTGTCGTGGGCGAGCTCCGTGGCGAGCGCGTCGACGTCATCCTGTGGGATGCCGATCCTGCCGTCTACGTCGCCAACGCCCTGTCGCCCGCTAAGGTCACCCGCGTCCTCATCGACGAGGAGAAGGCCTACGCCGGCGTCATCGTGCCCGACGACCAGCTGTCCCTTGCCATCGGCAAGGAGGGCCAGAACGCCCGCCTCGCCGCGCGCCTGACCGGCTGGCACATCGACATTAAGTCCGAGACGCTTGCCGCCGACATCCTCAAGAACGTTCCCGTTCACGAGGAGCCCGCCGCCGACCTGATCGGTGACGAGGAGGACGAGGACGTCCGCCGCTGCGAGTACGTGTCCGAGGACGGCATCCAGTGCCGCAACCAGGCCCGTCCCGGCTCCCGTTTCTGCGGTGTCCACGACACCGACGCCTTCGATGATGCGGAGGACCTGATCTAGCGCGCGGTCGCGCCGGGCAGGTCCCGGCGCATCTCCCACGCTCGTTCAGTCTCTAGGCACCCAAGGTGCCAGAAAGGGTAGGTGAAGTCATATGGCAAAAGTCCGTGTGTCCACCCTGGCCAAAGAGTTCGGCATGACCTCCAAGGAACTGATGGGTCATCTCGCCGATATGAAGATTCCCGCTAAGTCCGCTTCCTCCACCTTGGAGGACGCTTATGTCGCCATGGTCCGCAAGCAGCTCGCCTCGGTGATCGAGGCCCGCGCTCAGGAAGTCGAGGCCGCCAGGCAGGCCGAGGAGCAGG
>CABRDB010000083.1 GCA_902469555.1 uncultured Collinsella sp.
CCGCCGCGGCTGAATTAGACACTCACCATTGTCGGCCTAATCCGCGGTCTTTCATGCAGCAGGGGCTCTCAATGTTTTTATGTCCTGCTCATATCGTCTCTGCCGGCAGTTAAGGAACATCCCTAAGTGCCGGGTTTTGAGGAGGTTGGCATGCTCAACGCGATGATTTGGGCACTTGCCTGTTTTGGCGTCGTCGCTGCCGATATTGCCCTGAGCGTCGTTTTGTTCTCCGCCCTTGGCGTCGCATCGGTGCTCATGGGTTTTTCGCCCTATGACCTCGACATTCAATTGCTTCAGGCCGTCGCGCAGACGGCATCGTTTTTGATGGCGCTGCTGTGGTGGCGTTATCTGTGGCCGCGTTCGTTTATGGCACGCCGGCAAAGCGAGCACCCGCTCGGCGGGGGAGCGCGTGGGGCGTGGAAACGCATCGCCTGCGTTATCGTGATTGGCCTGGCCCTGCAGGTGGTCGTTGGCTACGTGACCGACGCCGTGCTGTCGCTGCTGCCCGAGGCTGCGGCCGACTACAGCGAGCTTGTCGAGGAAACAGGCATGGGCGACACTAGCTATCTCGACGTTCTGACTACGGTACTCGGCGCCCCATTTTGTGAAGAGCTGCTGGTGCGCGGCATTATTTTCGAGTTTTCGCTCCGAGCGTTTAATCCGCAGTGCCGCCCACTTTGGAAGCGCCGGCGTCGTGCGAGCGCGCAGGACGGCGCCATGGTGCCCTGGGCGGCCCCAAGCACGTGGGGTATCGCAGCGGCGATTGTACTGCAGGCGGCAATCTTCGGTTTTATGCACATGAATTGGGTGCAGGGTTGCTACGCGGGTGCCGCTGGCCTCATCTTTGGTTGGGTGCTCGTGACGACCGGAAAGCTCCGCTACACGATCCTGCTGCACTTTGCCTTTAACGCCGGGTCGTACCTCATGGGCCTGCTGTGGTTTGTGAACACACCGCTCGACGTGGTGGTCACGGTTGGCATCGCCGGCTTTGTGCTGGTAGAGTCGATGCGCTCGCTGCTACGATTGTGCATTCCCGTGTCGCGCGAAGCTGATCGGTCTGAGTAATAACGCCTTTAACTAGACCGATGCGTCCTGAACGCACCTGGCGTTTCGCCGAATGTTTCTTTAAATTTTGAGTAAAAGAATGACATGTTGGATATGCCGACTTTTCGGGCTACATACTGCACGCTGCGCTCGGTGTTATTGAGAAGATATGCCGCCTCTGTGAGCTGCTGGTTGAGCTTGATTTGCGAAAACGTTTTACCGGTTTTTTGCTTGATCAAGCTGCTGAGATAGCTGGTGCTATAACCCGTATCGCTCGCAATGCTTTCGAGCGTGCAGTCGCCGTAACTTCGCTCAATATGATTCAGAATCGACACGATGCGTTCGTCCGACATGATCGCCTGGTTATCAGTTGCGGAGCGTCGGTACAGTCCTCGTATGAGAACAAGGAATAGGCTGACGGCGAGGTGCCTCATGAGTTCATTGGAGTAGGCATCTTTAAAGTGATATTCGATAAAGAGCATCTCGATGAGGCGTCGCGCATGTCGGGCGTATTCCTCTGGAAGAATGAGATATTTGCGAGCCTCACGGTTTTTGGACACAAAATCAAATAGGAGATTCGTTAATGGTGACGCGCCGGGTAGCTGGCTCAGGAACACCGAATCGAACATTTCCTTTTTGAAGACGATTGAAATGACGATATCGTGCTCGCCCTTAACGTATGGAACGCTTCTGACTACGCCGGTGTTGCAAATGAGCACATCACCCTTTTTAAGGAGCAGTGACCGTCCGTTGACGACAAACGTGCAGACGCCGTCGTACACGTAGTTAAGCTCCATATCCCGATTGATATGAGGAGGAATGTCGGTAAAGCGTGACTCCTTGATAAGGCCCACGGGGTTTTCGTCGAGGGTTTCTTTCCAATCAAACAGATAGACCTCTTCGCCGCTAATGGTTGTGGTTTCCACCCTGTTATATCGCGGGCTGGGCTCTCCCGGATGCGTACGATGCCACTCTTCGGTCTCGGTATGCGTATAGAGCAACTGTTTGAGATTCGAATCCATGGGGTGCTCCAGCGGTGAACGGTAGAATCGATGCCTTGAACGGTATTATATCTAAAAAAATGTTATAAACCCAAGCTTTCTATGCGATATCTTATGCATCTTGTTCTTCCTAGTATTGGGTTATCCGCTGGAGCATCCGATCAAGGAGGGCAAATGGGTAAGTTAAAACATGGATTTGACTCCGACTTTTTATGGGGCGGAGCCATATCGTGCTCGCAGGCTGATGGCGCCTGGAATGAGGGCGGAAAGGGAAAGTCGACGCAGGATTGTCGATGGCTGGATGGCACCTGGACTCATGACCAGATCGAGGACAAGCATCAAAACAACCCCTTCTGCCATGACGAGCTAATGAACGCTCTCGCAGATGATGGCGTTGAGTTCTACCCGTTTAGGCGTGGCAACGACTTCTATCATCACTATCGTGAGGACATCGCGCTTTTTGCGGAGATGGGTCTCAAGCTGTTCCGCACCTCTATTTGCTGGAGCCGAATCTATCCTAACGGAGATGACCTTGAGCCTAACCGCGAAGGCATCGAGTGGTATCGAAGCATGCTGGGTGAGTGCAAAAAGCACGGAATTAAGACCTTCGTCACCATGCTTCACTATGACATCCCGGTAAATCTTGTTACCACATATGGAGGATGGAAGAATCGCAAGACGATTGATTTCTTCGCCCGCTATGTCGAGACAATCGTTACGGAATTGGGCGATCTGGTCGATTTCTGGCTGCCTTTTAACGAGTTCAATGCAGCGCGTTTTTCGCCTTGGGACGGGGTCTGTCTGGTCAAAGACGAAGAGGGAGAGAACTTCGATCGAGCCATCTTCCAGTGCCTGCACCACGAGTTCGTTGCCAATGCGCGTGCCGTCGAGATTGTCCATCGTCTTTCGCCCGATACTCCCGTTGGCGGCATGATCGCTCGATTCTGTACGTATCCTGCCACCTGCCGTCCCGAAGATAACATGCAGGCTATTCACGACGACCAGTATTCCAACTGGTTCTATACGGACGTGATGGCTCGTGGAAAATACCCCGCTTATATGAATCGCTATTTCGATGCGTGCGATATCGAGATTCAAATGGAGCCGGGCGATGAAGAGCTTATCGCCCGCAACACGGTCGACTTCCTGGCCTTCTCGTACTACTTTTCCCAGGTATCCACCTGCGATCAGGGATGGGAGAAGACTGCGGGAAATCTGGTCATGGCAAACAAGAACCCTTATCTCGAGACGAGTGAGTGGGGCTGGCAGCTCGATCCCATTGGCCTGAGGGTTACCCTTAACCAGATGTATGACCGCTATGGGCTGCCCCTGTATATCGCCGAGAATGGCCTCGGTACATCTGATGTAGTCGAGGAGGATGGCAGCATCCACGACGAGTATCGAATCGATTATTTGCGCCAGCACATAAAGTGCCTTAAAGAGGCAGTGATCGATGGCGTTGACGTGCGCGGATATATGATCTGGGGATTCATTGACCTTGTTGCCTGCGGTCCTCTTACGATGGACAAGCGATACGGGCTTATCTATGTCGATCTGGATAATTGCGGCAACGGCACTGCGGAGCGCTTGCGTAAAGACTCTTTCTATTGGTACCAGAAATGTATCGCCACTAATGGCGAGGATCTTGGATAGGAGTGATTGTTGTGGCAGACAAGAAGGAACTAGCCGCTCGTGTCCTCGAGCTCGTGGGCGGCGCCGATAACGTTGTTATGGCAACGCACTGCATTACAAGGCTCAGATTCAACCTGAAGGACGATAGCAAGGCAGACCTGGAGGCCCTTAAGACGCTTGACGGCGCCTTGGGCGCGCAAGTTAAAGACGGGCAGTGGCAGGTTATCATCGGCGCCAGCGTGGGGTCGGTATATGACGAATTGGAGCCCATGCTGGGCGACAGGATGGGTGGCGAGGTCTCCGCCGACGCCGAGCAGCCTGAGCTCCAAAAAGGTTCGGCTCGCGTATTCGATATCATCACCGGCATCTTCTCCGCTATCATTCCCGCACTGGTGGCGGGAGGCATCGTAAAGGGCATCCTGGCTGCTATCGCGGCTTTTGGAATCGACACGGGTGCCGGCGACTTTGCGATATTCAATATGATTTCGGATATCCCGTTCTACTTCTTGCCGTTTTTGCTGGCAATGTCTACGGCTGATAAGTTCCGAGTCAACCGCTCGCTTGCGCTTTGTGTTGCCGGATCGCTGATGTACCCGACCATTGTCAACGCTGTCGGTACGGGCGAGACGCCTCTTGCGTTGTTCGGTTTTACGGTGCCGATTTTTAGCTACGCCGATTCCGTGTTTCCGGTCATCTTTGGCGTCATTGGCTTGTCTTTTGTATATCGCGCAATCGACAAAGTCGTGCCGGATCTTTTTAAGCTCGTTGTCGTTCCGGCGCTCTCCCTTGCTATCGTGATTCCCGTTAACCTGTTTGTGCTCGCTCCGATTGGTGCCTGGTGCGGTCTTGGTCTTGCCAACGGTATCGTTTGGCTATTCTCGACGTTAGGCCCCGTTGCCGGTTTTCTGCTGGGCTTCTTTATGCCGCTTATCGTGCTCTTCGGCATGCACCAGTCAACGAGCCCTATCCAGATTTCCAATATCGCAACGCTTGGGTATGACTATCTGCTCCCGATCTCTTTCTGCCATAACCTCGCCGAAAGCGGTGCGTCTTTTGGTGCAGCCCTGCGCATGACCGACGAAAAGCTCAAGTCCGCTGCAATGACGTGCGCCTTCTCAGCATTTATGGGAATTTCCGAGCCCGCCTTGTTTACCGTTCAGGTTCCTAACAGGACTCCGCTTATCGCTGCGATGATCGCGGATGGCATTGGCGGTGCGCTTACCGTTGTTCTGGGCGCAAAGTGCTTCGGCTTTGTTATGCCCGGCATTACCTCGTTGCCCGTTTATGCCGATCCAAGCGGCAATCCCATGAACCTGATCATGATTGTCGTCTGCATCGCTTTGACTTGGGTTATCTCTGCGGCGCTCTCGTTTGCGCTCTATGGTCGTTTCGACAAAAAGTAACGACGTTTTGAGATAGACAATATTAATCGGCCGCTCGCCGGGGAATCGTTCTGCGACGCCCCGGCGAGC
>CABRDB010000084.1 GCA_902469555.1 uncultured Collinsella sp.
TCGCAGCCCCGACCCGCGGTCACGAGCGGGGGCTCCTATCTTTTTAGTGCCCTCGGATTGGGTCATAGTGTCTGTCGTTGCCAAAACATCGGCGTTGCCGGAGTAGTCGTTGGGGACGTTCTTGTTTGACTAGTTTTTAGAACGTCCCCAACGACTAACCCTTACGACAGTTCGTCGGCTACTTGGTGTTCGTAGAAGGCTTCTACTACGGCGTTGAAGTCGCGGGCGAAGTCTTCCATGGTTCCGCGCCAGGTGGCTCGGCCGGGTTTTCCCTGACCAACATAGGCAGTCTGAATGCCGCAGGCGGGGCTGGGGAAGTCACGCTTGGGGTCGTTGCCCACCATAAGGACCTCGTGCGGCTCGAGCCCCATCACCTGAAGCTGCTCTAGATAGTAGGTGGCATCGGGCTTGCAGCGGGTGGTGTTTCCCATGTGCGTGACGAGCTCAAAGGGGGCGTCGGCCAGGTCGCCCCAACCCATGCGGCACTCGATGGCCCCCTGCGGAAAGCTGGGGTTGGTGAAGAGCGCGCAGCGCAGCCCTGCGTCCTGTACGGCCTGAAGCGCGGCGTGTGCGCCCGGCATGGCGTGGGCGTTGATGACGTCGTCATTCTTGTATGGAAGAACTTCGCGGTCGTAGTAGGTAAATGCCTCGTAGATGATAGGATCGGAGAGGCAGATGCCGCACCTGCGCTCGACCTCGGTGCGGTAAAACTCAAGATTGGTGCGGTTGTCCGTGCCGCTTCGGCGGTTGGCGTTGAGGTCGACCAGGATAGTGCCGAGACGTGCCATCGTGCCACCGCGGCTGCGGCGCCCGATATCCGCGAGCATCGACGAGACATCCTTAAAATAGCGAAGGATGAACGCGTTGAGGTTGATGCTAAGAAGCGTCTCGTCCATATCGAAAACGACTGCTTTGAGCACGCGGGCACCTTTCTCGAAATAACGTTCCAGAATCGTTGGTTCCGGATACTTTACCCCAAAGCCGTATGCCTAACGGCCTATCGTCAACTTACGGAGACGGTCGTCCACAAGATTACGAAAAAGTCTCCACACGAGTAAAAAAACGCAGTTCACGCTTGAAATCGAAATGATTTCCCCGTAACCTATACGAACGTGATTGCATAAGCGTCACATTAGTATCTGTCGGCTCCCGAGTGTTCCTAAACGTTGTGTGCTTGTCGCACCCTTCTGTAGGTCCTAGCAATCGGGGCCCCGTAGTTCGAAAGGGGTCCACCTTTGAGTGAGATTCAGAACTCGTCCATTTTCTCTCTTGACGATGTCAACGAGGAGGAGATGAACAACCTCATCGACGGTACGATTACCGACTTTGATGAGGGCGATCTCGTTAACGGCACTGTCGTTAAGATCGAGCATGACGAGGTGCTCGTTGACATCGGATTCAAGTCCGAGGGCGTTATCCCGGTCCGCGAGCTGTCCATCCGCAAGGACGCTAACCCTGCAGACATCGTTGCACTCGGTGATCCCATCGAGGCTCTGGTTCTCCAGAAGGAGGACAAGGACGGTCGTCTGGTCCTGTCCAAGAAGCGTGCCGAGTACGAGCGTGCTTGGAACCGCATCGAGGAGAAGTTCAACTCCGGCGAGAACGTCGAGGGCGAGGTTATCGAGGTTGTCAAGGGCGGCCTGATTCTCGACATCGGCCTGCGTGGCTTCCTGCCCGCTTCCCTCGTCGACCTCCGTCGCGTCAAGGACCTCACCTCCTACATGGGCACCCGCATCGAGGCCCGCGTCATCGAGATGGACCGCAACCGCAACAACGTCGTCCTCTCCCGTCGCGTCGTGCTCGAGGAGTCCCGTAAGGCCGAGCGCTCCGAGATCCTGTCCAAGCTCAAGTCTGGCATGCGTCTCCAGGGCACCGTTTCCTCTATCGTCGACTTCGGCGCCTTCGTCGACCTCGGCGGTATCGACGGCCTCATCCACATCTCCGAGCTCTCCTGGAACCACGTCAACCATCCTTCCGAGGTTGTCAAGGTCGGCCAGGAGGTCGAGGTCGAGGTTCTCGACGTCGATCTCAACCGCGAGCGCATCTCCCTGGGTCTCAAGCAGACCACCGAGGATCCGTGGCGCGCACTGGTCAAGAAGTACCCCGTCGGCGCTATCGTCGAGGGCACTGTGACCAAGCTTGTCCCGTTTGGCGCTTTCGTCGACCTGGGCGAGGGCATCGAGGGCCTGGTGCACATCTCCGAGATGGCCAACAAGCACGTCGACCAGCCTTCTCAGGTCACCCACGTGGGCGACAAGGTTCAGGTCAAGGTCATGGAGATCGACCTCGACCGTCGTCGTATCTCCCTGTCCATGAAGTCTGCTGCTGAGACTCTGGGCGTCGAGATTGAGGTTACCCCGCTGCCTTCCGAGAAGAAGGACGAGGAGACCGACGCCGAGTAAATCGGTTTGACGATCACTTGTTTAAGGGATCCGTCCGCAATGGACGGGTCCCTTTTTGCATTTGGCGGTGAGATGCACGATGCTGACCGGGCGCAATTTTGTCCGGGCTGTTCACAGGCTATTGGGTTGTCGGTGCATGAAAAATGCCGACATCCCGCCTCGGGGAGGAGGCGGGAACGCACCGAGTAGACGGAGGGGTGCGGAGCGCGGTCGCGTCTCGACTGACGACGTTACCCATCGACAACCCTATTGTACTGCATGGCGTGGTTCTTGGTTTATCGTGTCGAACGCTTGTGTTGTGCCATTGCCAATAGCGACTGTGTGCTACACTCTTGCACTGCTGAGTGGGCCAGACGGTCGCGCGATGTGCTGCTTGCAGCACGCGTGAGGAAAGTCCGGGCTCCAGAGGGCGGGATGCCGGCTAACGGCCGGGCGGAGTGATCCGACGGAAAGCGCCGCAGAAAAGAAGACTCCCACCTGCGCCGCAAGGCGTAAAGGGAAAAGCTGAAACGGTGGTGTAAGAGACCACCAGCGTCGTGGCAACACGGCGGCTTGGCAAGCCCCATCCGGAGCAAGCGCGAATAGGAACGCTATGGGCCGGCCCGGTCCGCGTTCGGGTAGCGTGCGTGGAGCTGCACGGTAACGTGCAGACAAGATAAATGACCGTTCACGACAGAACCCGGCTTATCGGCCCACTCGGCACTTTGTTGACGCTGCGAACCCGTCAGCGCGGCAATCTGCCTTTCAAGCCTTCGGGCATGACCATAAGGTCAATGCCCTCGTCTTTCAAGGCACCTTGCTCGCGCTGACGGGTTCTCGCTTTCGTTGGCGGAATCATCGGCGGTTCCGTTCTTGGCATCTCGCTGTTTTTGCCTGGTCATCGGCGTTGCCGTTCTATTTACCGGGGTTATCGGTACGGCCTTTGCCGTATTATTGAGGCTGTTTGTTGCTGCGCTTTATTCTATTGAGGGGCTTTGTTGGACAGCTATTTTACTCTGCAATCGAATATTGAGGCTTCGGGCGAGTTTGTGGACCGCAAGAGTCGGTTTATCGCCCAGCTGGTCCATATTGAGTCCGAGGACGAGGCGAATGCCTTTATCGAGATGGTTCGCAAACGTCATTACGACGCTCGGCATAATGTTCCCGCGTGGATTTTGGTCGATGGACGCGAGCGCCAGAGCGATGATGGTGAGCCGAGTCGCACGAGCGGCATGCCGACGCTCGAGGTGCTGCGCGGTGCGGGTCTCAAAAATGTTTGCTGCGTAGTGACGCGCTATTTTGGTGGCACGCTGTTGGGGCCTGGTGGTTTGGTGCGCGCCTATACCGCGGCGACGCAGGCGGCGGTGGCCGCGGCTCAGGAGGCCGGGCAGATCGTCGAGATGACGAGCGTCGTGCCGGTTGATGTGCATGTGGCCTATCCACAGTATGAGCAGGTGCTTCGCTTGGCCCAGGATTCGGGTGCCAAGGTTTTGGATACCGATTACGCGGATGCCGTGACACTTCACTTGGTGTTTAAGGCGGGGGAGCAGGAGCCGTTTTGCGCCAAGATGCGCGAGCTTATGGCGGGGCGCGAGGAGATCGAGGTCGGCGCTCCCGAATTTGCTGAGTTCTAACGACGACGGCCGGCGTGCTTTTGGATGAATCCCAAGCGCGCCGGCCGTCGTTTTATGTTGCCGCCGTTTACTCGGCGAGCTGCTTTAGCACATCGCAGGCGATCTCGACGGCATCGTCGATGCAGCCGGGGCAGCTGCGGAGCGGACCCTTGTCCGATCCGATGCCCTTGAGCGTGCCGCAGACGGTCGTCGTGTTCTTCTCGCCAAAACGCTTGGCGATTTCGCGCGACAGCTTGTAGGTTTGGCCCTTGGTCTTGGGGTTTTCCATGCCGTCGCTCATCACAAAGCCCATGATGGCCACGGCGCCCGAGATGGCGCCGCAGGTTTCGGTCATGCCGCCCATGCCGGCGCCAAAGCCCTCGGTGAGGGTAAAGGCGGTCTGGGGGTCGAGCCCGACGGCAGGCGCGAGCGTGCAGGCGACGGCCTGTGCGCAGTTAAAGCCACGGGCGTGGTATTCGGCAGCCTGAGCCTGACAGGTGGTGATGTCGAGCTGGGCCGTATCGATTTGCTTCATCGTTGTCTCCTTTGCCACGGTGTACCCGCCTATGGTACCCGTGACGGTGTATGTAATCACCGAGAGCCTCATGTATGCCTCATTTTTATCTATCGAATAAATGCCAAGACCTGCGATAAATAGCCTCGATTGATTTGTCCCATAACCTACCTTGAGGATGGGTTGAGAGGGGTGCGGGGTAGCGGTATCGTGAACCGAATAAAACAAAACCCAAGTAAGGGAGTTGGATATGAGCGAGCAGACCATTGGTACGACGTGTGTTCAGGGCGGTTATCGCCCGGGCGATGCAGAGCCGCGTCAGGTGCCTATCTACCAGTCAACCACGTGGAAGTACGACACGTCCGAGCACATGGGCAAGCTGTTCGACCTAGAGGAGTCGGGCTACTTCTACAGCCGCCTGCAGAACCCCACGTGTGACCTGGTTGCTGCCAAGATCTGCGAGATGGAGGGCGGCACCGCTGCGATGCTCACGAGCTCGGGCATGGCTGCGAACTTCCTTGCGATCTTTAACGTTGCCGGTGCCGGCGATCACGTAGTCGCGAGCTCTGCCATCTACGGCGGTACCTACAACCTGCTCGCCCATACTATGGGCCGTATGGGCGTTACCTGCACGTTCGTTGCCCCCGACTGCACCGATGAGGAGCTGGAAGCAGCCTTCCAGCCCAACACCAAGCTCGTCTTTGGCGAGACCATCGCCAACCCCGCCCTCGCCGTGCTCGATATTGAGCGCTTTGCCAAGGCCGCGCACGACCACGGCGTGCCGCTGATGGTCGACAACACCTTCCCGACGCCCGTGATGTGCCGTCCCTTTGAGTGGGGTGCCGACATCGTTACGCACTCCACCACCAAGTACATGGATGGGCATGCTGCCTACCTGGGCGGCGTGATCGTCGACCACGGCCAGTTTGACTGGATGGCGCATGCTGACAAGTTCCCGGGTCTCACCACGCCCGATGAGAGCTACCATGGCGTGACCTATGCCGAGAAGTTCGGTCGCGAGGGCGCCTTCATTACCAAGGCAACCGCTCAGCTCATGCGCGACCTTGGCCCCATGCAGAACCCACAGGCGGCGTTTTTCTTGAACAGCTCGCTCGAGAGCCTGCATGTGCGCATGCCGCGTCATTGCGAGAACGGCCTGGCTGTTGCCAAGTTCCTGCAGAGCCATCCCAAGGTGCGCTTCGTGAGCTATCCGGGCCTGGAGGGCGATAAGTACTATGACCTGGCTCAGAAGTACATGCCTAACGGTACCTGCGGCGTTGTGAGCTTTGGCTTTAACGGTGGTCGCGCGGCGGCCGAGACCTTTATGAAGAGCCTCAAGCTTGCCCAGATCGCCACGCATGTGGCCGACGCCCGCACTTGCTGCCTGCATCCCGCTAACGCTACGCATCGCCAGATGAACGATGAGGAGCTCATCGCCTGTGGCATCTCCGCCGACATGGTGCGCCTGTCGTGCGGCCTCGAGGACACGGCCGACCTGATTGCCGACCTTGAGCAGGCTCTCGAGCAGTGCTAGGCTAGCTCCGTACAAGGTGCCGATGCTGGCAGAAAGCTTCGGCGACCTTTTGTTCCGATTCCGTAGGCGGGGCCCCAATCGCGGCTGTTTGCAGGCGATTGGGGCCCCGTTTTTTTGCGTTGGGCCACTCGAAAGGATGGATATGGAGAAAACCGCAGAGCAGCTGCGCCGCGAGCACATTGCCCTAGAGGGCGATACCCATGGCAAGAACAAGTGGGCGATTCTGTTTACCGTGCTCATCATGACGTTTATGGTGTGTCTGGATTCGACCGTCGTGACCGTGGCGCTGCCCGTGATGCAAAAGGAGCTGGGCGTGGGCCTCGATCGCATCCAGCTGGTAAGCTCGGTGTATCTGCTTGCGACTTGCGTGGCTATGTTGCCGTTTGGCCGTCTGGGCGACGTGCGCGGCAAGGTGAATGTGTTCCAGCTGGGCGTCATCGTCTTTTCGGTTGGTTCGCTGCTGTGCGGCCTTTCGGCCTCGCTCGAGGTTCTTATCCTGGCACGCATTGCTCAGGGCGTCGGTTGCGCGGCGGCCATGGCTAACAACATGGGTATCATCACCGAGTCGTTCCCGGCGCGCGAACGAGGCCGTGCCATGGGTATTCTCGCGACCTTTGTGGCCCTCGGCATGATGTGTGGCCCCGTGCTCGGCGGCATGCTGGTGGCAAGCTTTCCCTGGGAGAGCATCTTCCTCATCAACCTGCCCATTGGCGTCATTTCGTTTATCGTGGGGCTCTATACACTGCCGCATGTTAAGCCGGAGGCCGGCGAGCGCCCCATGTCCCTGATCGAGGCTGCTCGTCGCTGCTTTGCAAATTCGGCCTTCACCATCAACCTTGCCTGCATGCTCATCGTGTTCGTTGGTATTGGCGCATCCGAATTTATTCTGCCGTTCTATTTTCAGGACGCCCACGGCTTTGGTTCTGACATTTCCGGATTGCTCTTTTTGGCGTTGCCGATGGTGAATGCCTTTATCGGTCCGCTTTCGGGTACGGTTTCGGACCGTGTTGGCTGCGAGGGCCCCACGGCGGTCGGCCTGGGCGTGTACGTATGCGGTCTTTTTGCGGTAAGCACGCTCGACCAGCACTCTTCTATCCCTGTGATCGTGTGTTGCGTCGCGTTTATGTCGTGCGGTACGTCGATTTTCCAGAGTCCCAATAACTCGCTGTATATGGGCTCGGCTCCGCGCGAAGCACTCGGTTTTGCGGGCAGCCTGGGTAGCCTGGCGCGCTATGCGGGTATGGCAGTGGGCATTACGGCGGCGTCGCATATCCTGTATGGGCAGATGAGCGTGGCGATGGGCGAGGCCGTGACCAGTTTTGTTGCGGGCCGTCCGGATATATTCCTATTCGGCTTTCGCTCGGTGTTCTACGTACTCATGGCTGTGGCCGCTGTGGGCTTTGCGCTCGCCATGGTGCGTTTGGTGAGGATGCGCGCCCGCCATTAGCGTGTTGGGAGGCTGTCTGCCACGATTCGCTCCGTCCCAAAAAGACTGGTTTGTGGTGCGATGCGGCTTGTGGGACGGGCGGGGGTCGGTCCGTGGTAGACTATCGAACAACGTTTATTAATCGCGCGGTATCGTTGCCGCGAGAAGGGGTTGCGCCATGCAGGAGCTTGAGGATCGTATTCGCCATGACGGCATCGTAAAGGCCGGTAACGTCCTTAAGGTTGATGCCTTCCTCAACCACCAGTGTGACGTTGAGCTGTTTGACCACATGGGTGCCGAGTGGGCCCGTCTGTTCGAGGGCGTCGAGATCAACAAGATCCTGACGATTGAGGCTTCGGGCATTGGTATGGCTTGCATCGCGGCTCAGCATTTTGGCGGTGTGCCGGTGGTCTTTGCCAAGAAGGCGCAGTCCATCAACCTCGACGGCGAGCAGTATGCCACGACCATCTACTCCTTTACCAAGCAAAAGGAGTACCCGGTCATCGTTGGCAAGCGTTTCCTGTCTGAGGGTGACAAGGTCCTGATCATCGACGACTTCTTGGCCAACGGCTGCGCGCTCGAGGGTCTTATCAAGATCTGTGAGGCTGCGGGTGCCGAGGTGTCCGGTATTGGCATTGCGGTGGAGAAGGGTTTCCAGGGCGGCGGCGATAAGCTCCGCGAGCGTGGCTTCCGCGTTGAGAGCCTGGCTCGTATCGCCGATATGGACTGCGAGACCGGCGAGATCACCTTCGCCTAAGCGCGCAACACAAGCGATTGGTATGCGATGTGACAAAGGGACCGTCCCTTTGTCACATTTTTTGTATGAGGGGAGGTGTTGATATGGATGAGAACAAGATGGGATGGCGCGAGTATGCACGCTATGCCGAGATGTCGGCCGAGGAGCTGGCGCGCGATTGCGAGGTGCAGGTGTTTCGCGCGACGGGCCCGGGCGGACAAGGCGTCAACACGACGGACTCGGCGGTGCGTATGAAACATATCCCTTCGGGAATTACCGTGACGGCGCGTGAGAGCCGTAGTCAGTTCCAAAACCGTAGTAGCTGCCTGCGTAAGCTGCGCGCTGAGCTTGGGCGTCGCGGGCGTCCACCGCTTCGACGCGTAAAGACCAAGGTGCCTCAGCGCTCTCGCCAGCGCAGGCTCAATGATAAGCACTTCAACGCCATTAAAAAGGCTAACCGTCGCAAACCGGGCAGCGACGAATAGCTTCCTCATAAGTTGCGGTGAAATAGGGACTGTTTTGCGGCTTTAGCTGCATAAACAGTCCCTATTTCACCGCAACTTAGAGGTGGCTAGCGGGTGGGGTGCCAGACCTCGAGGGCGCCGACGAGGATGTCGACCTCGATGCGCGAGGCGACGATGGGCTCGCCGTCGGCCTGGATGGGGTAGTAGGGCTCCTCAAAGGTGAGCTCGGCATGGCGGCAGCGGCGCATGCGAACCGGTGGCAACTTGGTATGGTGGCCGTCCTTGGCCGAAAGAAACATAGGCAGGGCAACCGCGCGAGGGACAGGGCCGCATGCGTAACAGATGTCGAGCATGCCGTCGCAGGGGTCGGCATCGGGGCAGATGCGATAGCCCGAGCCATAGGTAGGACCAAGCTGAATCGCCATGATGATCGCCCTCACGCGCTCGGCGGGCGCGCCGTCAAAGCTGACGGTCATGGGGTAGTTGCGATAGCGTAGGCCAAACTGCTCAAGTCCCGAGAGGGTGTAGAGCGGAGCACCCGTCAAGCCGGTCTTTTTGCGCAGCTCGGTGGTGCCAAGGCCGATGGCGGCATCAATACCGACGGAGAGCGTCTGGTCGTAATACTCGACGATCGCCTCGCCGCTGCCGCATGCGGGGTTCCATGAGCGAATCCGCCCGATGTCCTGACGCTGCAGCTCACAGGTGAGCAGCGCGCCAAAATCCTTGCCGGAGAAATCTTCGATGCCGAGCGTCTGGGCAAAATCGTTGCCGGAGCCTACGGGCAGGACGGCAAGAGCGGGGCGGGCGTCCTTCTTTTGCATCATAAGCCCGTTGACGACCTCGTGGATCACGCCGTCGCCGCCAAGGGCGATAACGGTGCGATAGCCCTGAGCCTGTGCGGCAAGCTCCTTGGCGTGACCCATGTGCTCGGTTAGCACCAGGTCAAACTGGGATGCGCGCGCGGTCATATCCAAAAAGCGTTGCAGGCGCTCGGCAACTTCGCGCGCCGCACCCGACTGGGCGGCTGGGTTGGCGATGATGAGCGTGCGACCAAAATCAGTTGCGTGCATGGGGCGACTCCCGGCGTATGACGTGACGGTGCGGTCGCGCTCAGGTCGAATTGCCCCCGATTGTGGCTGCACGGCGAATACTAACGTCTACTCTATCAGGTCGTTGTGGCGCTCGATAGCCTCTGCCACCGTGTGGCCTTCGTCCACGATAAGCGAGCGGCGCTTAGGGGATACAATGCGCTGTGCGGGATACACGCCACGGTGGCCGCCGGCAAGGTAGCTAATAAACGAAACGATGACAAAGAAGCCCGCGGCCGTTCCATGAAACAGGTCGATGGCCATCATGCAGGTGGTGATGGGCACGTTAAGGCCGGCGCAGAACACGCCGAGCATGCCCAGCGCCGCCAGAAAGCTCGGGTCGATTCCGACGAGGCAGCCGATCCATCCGCCGAGCGCCGCACCGATGCCAAACAGAGGCGTGACCTCGCCGCCTTGGAAGCCGGCGCCCAGGGTGAGCGCTGTGACGACCAACTTGATGGCTGCGTCCGCCAGGGTGGTGTTGCCTGCAAATCCGGCGCCGGAAAGCCACGTGGAAAGGCCGGCGTAGTCCCAGGCGTCGAGGAGGGCATAGGCGGCCAAAACCACGAGTGCGCCTATAAGTGCGCGAACAAGGTAATTGGTGATAAAGCGACCGTACAGGCTTTTGACGGTTCGAACCGACCAGGCAAAGAGGCGTGCCGTCAGACCGAAGATAATGGCGCTGATAACAACGATGGCGACCGTTTTGGGCGACATGGCGGGAACGCTGGCGATGACATTCGCTTCGTACTCGGTTCCCAAGGCAAGCGACGTAAAGTAGCCGGTAAACGAGGCGACCAGGCAGTAGATGCCCGCGGTGTAGTCGATCTTGCCGATAAAGCACATCTCCATGCCAAAGAAAGCTCCGGCAAGGGGCGAGCCGAATACGGCGCCAAAAGCGGATGAGATGCCGGCGAGCATGAGGTCGTGGTGATCATGCTTTTTGAGGTGGGCGAGGCTCGAGATGTTGCTGGCGATGGTGCCGCCAATCTGCACCGCGGCTCCCTCGCGACCGGCCGACCCGCCCGTTAGGTGCGTGAGCGTGGAGCAGACGAAGGTGAGGACGGCCATGCGCATATGGATGAGGCGTGTGCCCAGAGCGGAGTCGATGACCAGGTTGTTGCCACGCTTGGCGGCGAGACCGTGGTTCTTGTAGACCCATGCGGTGGCCATGCCCACGATGGGGAGCAGGGCGTACACCCACGCATGGTGCTCGCGATAATCGGTCGCGATATTCAGCGAGGCCAAAAACGCCCAAGCGGCAACGCCCATGGCGAGCGAGACGATGACGACGAGTACGAGCAACTTAGCGCTCGCGAGTAGGTTGCGGGCGTTGCGGCGTGTGTCGGCAGCCAAGAGATGCTCGGAGCGGGTGAGCTGATGCCTGCCTGCCATGATGGCGTCGTTCAGGGAGAAAAAGCCGCCGTCATCGAGCGGCTGGGAATGATCCTGCGCCTCGTTTGCGCTTTCGGGTTTGTCGTTATGAGCCATACGTTCCTCTTTTAGGTTGCAACGCAAGCATTATAGAACGCGGCAAACGCGACGAACCGGTGGGTTGGTTTCCATTCTGTTTCGCGGCCTGCAACCGACAGGTGTATTTGCGGGTACAGGCCGAGTCGCGGTCGTACACCGGGGGATTATACTGAGACAAGCATAAAGAATTGGCGCCCCTGTTGTGCGCCGTGGCATTAAGAGGTGCATATGGCAGAGAAACTCATTCCGCTGGAGGATGCGCAGACGATTGTTCTGTCGCACGTTGCTCCGACGGATCTCATCGAGATTCCCGTGTGGCAGGCCGCCGGTCTTCCCTTGGCAGAGGACGCGGTGGCCGATATCGACATCTCGCCGTTTGCCAACAGCGCTATGGACGGATATGCCGTGCGGTCGGCGGACTTGGCGCAGGTATCTGGTGAGGCGCCGGTGACGCTCGACGTTATCGGACATGAGGCCGCGGGCCATGTGTTTGAGGGCGCAATCGGCGCGGGTGAGACGGTCCGCATCATGACGGGCGCGCCGGTACCCGAAGGTGCCGATGCCGTGGTGAAATACGAGATCGTCGACGTGCTCGATGGCGACGGCAACGAGGGCTCGCACGTTCGCTTCTCGGTGCCTGCCAAGGTAGGGGAGAACGTTCGCTCTGCCGCCGAGGAGGCCCATGCCGGCGACGTCGTGATGCGTACTGGCGAGGTTGTGGCCCCGGCAGGTGCCGGCCTGCTGGCAAGCGCCGGATACGCGAGCGTGAAGGTGCACGCCGCCCCGCACGTGGGCATTATCTCGCTGGGGACGGAACTGGTCGTACCGAGTAACGTGCCGGCGCGCGGGCAGATTCGCGACTCCAACTCGTCGGCGTTGATGGCCGAAGCACTCGATGCAGGAGCCGAGCCCGTGTTCTACGGCATCGCGCCCGATGATGAGCAGGCGATCGCCGAGCTGGTGCATCGTGCCGTGCAGGAGTGCGATTTTGTCATTACGAGCGGCGGCGCCTCGGCGGGTGACTACGACTACGTGACGGCGCTGGTTAAGCGCGAGGGCGAGGTGCTGTTCGATCGCATCTCGATGCGTCCGGGCAAGGCCATCACGTTTGGCTTGCTCGGGGGTAAGCCCTACCTGGGGCTTTCAGGCAATCCGGCCGCGGCGTATGTGGGCTTTGAAATGCTCGCCCGTCCGGCTATCCGCAAGATGCGCGGCTTTGCCGAGGGTGCGCGTCCCGTACAGCAGGCGACGCTCACGCACGACGTGAAAAAGCGTCAGCATCGCCGCTTCTTCGATCGCGCCACGGTTTTGCGCGACCCCGAGACCGGTGAGCTGTTGGTGACCGAGGCTAAGACGCAGAATTCGGCGCTGCTCGGCACGATGCAGCGTGCGAACTGCCTGCTGCGTATTGACGAAGGACCGTGCGAGCTCAAGGTGGGCGATGTCGTGGACGTTGTTCGCGTCGACCTGCTCGAGGGCACTGTGCTGTAGGAGGAGTGCTATGGAGTTGAAGATATCGATCGTGACGTGTTCGGACACGCGCGATCTTGCGCAGGACGAGGCGGGAGCCACACTCGAGGATCTTATCGAGGCGCAGGGCTGGACGGTCGCTTCACATGTGGTCGTGCGCGATGACGTCAGCGAGATCGGTGATGCCATTGTGGAAGCCGCCGATGAGTGCCACGCCAATGTCGTGCTCACCTGCGGCGGCACGGGGCTTTCGATGCGCGATGTGACGCCCGAGGCGACGCGTGCCGTCTGCGACCGCGATGTGCCGGGTATTGCAGAGGCAATCCGTGCGTACTCCATGACTAAGACGCGCCGCGCTATGCTCTCGCGCGCTATTTGCATGCAACGAGGTCATACACTTGTCGTAAACTTTCCCGGTTCTACGAAGGCCGCCCGCGAAAGCTGGGAGGCCATAGCGGACCAGCTGGAGCATGCGGCTCAGATGACAGCGGGCGGCGGACATACCAACTAAGCGGTTTACCTGCGGCGGGGCGACCTGAACGGCTGCTCCGCTTTTGTTTTCCGCCGAAGCGACGCCGAGGTGCACGGTAACTTGAAACTATATTCTCTGGTGAGAATAATTTCTCACTATCATTATTCGCGAAGAAATATAATCTGATTGCAGAATAAAGCCCGCGGTGAGGTGCCCGGGCAAAACGTCCGAAAGGGTTGAATATGTTCGATATGGTTTCACGCCGCGGTTTCGTCTCGCTTTCTGCTGCCGCTGCTGCCGGCCTTGGCCTTGCTGGTTGCTCGGGCAACAAGTCTTCCGAGCCCGCCGGCTCCGATGCCGGCTCCGCCAAGGCCTCTTCCAAGAAGGAAACCGTCGAGCTCCAGGTCTTTGCCGCCAACTCGCTCGAGAAGGCCCTGCCCGAGGTCCAGGAGCTTTACACCGAGCAGACCGGGGCCACGTTTGCCGACACGCAGTTTAAGGCGTCTGGCGACCTTGTCGAGCAGATGCGCGCCGGTGCCGCCGTTGACGTGCTCATCACGGCCTCCAAGGGCACCATGGATGACGCTGAGACCGCCGAGCTCGTCGACACCGACACCCGTGAGGACATGTTCGTCAACGACCTCGTGATCATTCGCGCCGAGGGCTCCGACACCAAGGTCGAGGCTATCGCCGACGTTGCGAATCTGGACGGCAAGATCGCCATTGGCGACGCCAAGACCGTCCCCGCCGGCAAGTACGCCAACCAAGCGCTGGCTTCCGTGGGCCTCTACACCGGCACCGAGGGCGACGACGGCGAGTATGCTCCCGAAATCGCCGACAAGGTCGCGCTGGCCGACAAAGTTGGTACCGCCGCCGCCTATGTGTCCACAGGCGACTGCGTGGCCGGTTTTGTCTACAGCTCCGATATCTTCCGCTACGACGGTATCGAGGAGGCCTTCGTGTGCCCCGAGGATTCGCACAAGCCCATCGTGTATCCGGGTGCCGTTGCCGAGAGCTCCGAGCACGCCGACGAGGCCAAGGCGTTCATCGACTTCTGTCTGACCAACAAGAAGGCGCAGAAGATTTGGTCTAAGTACGGATTTGAGCTTTCCGAGTAGTGCGCAACATCGTTGCATAACGATATGCTTGAGGGCGGGCGTTCTTGCGATCGCCCGTCCTTTTTAGATTGAACCGGCGTGTCTGCGCGCCGTATGCCCTGTGTTTGAGGAGTCGCCCGTGTCAAGGAAAACGTTTCGCCTGCTCGCCGCGCTGGCAGCGGTTCTCTTTGCGTTTACCTCGCTGCCTGGGGCTGCCTGTGCCGAGGCGCTCTTTACCACTGCCGATGGGTGCCAGGCGACCGAGGACTCCGCGCTTATCGATGGCGTCGATTTTGGCCTCAACGCCTTTGAGCGAAACGCCAAGGGAACGGCCCGCTCGTTTGCCGACCAGCCCGAGGGCTATCGTTTTCCTATCTACAAGAAGACGACTCTCGTGACGGTGACGACGCCCGAGAGCATCGTGGTCTGGGTCGACGCCCATGCTGCCAAAGACGCGGGGCTCGACATCTCAAAGGCAGATGACCAGAAGGCGCTCAAGAAGATGCTCGCAGGTCTCGATAAGTCTCACTCCATGGGTGGAGCGCTGCTGGAGGACTCCAGGCTTGAGTGGGTGTTCACCTCGGACAACGAACTTGTGCAGGGCGATTATCGCTATCAGTTTAAGCTGAGGGGCGACGACGGCGACTACTACACCGTTGCGAACGCCGCGGATGCCGCAAACGCAGAGCTTGACCTGGGTGGCGGAGCCCTGTGGAGCGATAACGCCGCCTTAGTGCCGTATGCGAGCGTCTCGACGACGGAGCCGCCTTCGCTGGCGGAGCGTGCCTCGACTTTTTTTGACGGCATCGACTATCGCCCGTTTTGGGTGTCCGTTAAAACGAGTGGCCTTGCCCTGCTGATCTCCTTTGCGCTGGGCCTGTTCGCCGCGTGGAAGACTATGGGTACCTCGAGTCGCATCAAGGGCCTGCTCGATTCGGTCTTTACGATTCCTATGGTGCTGCCGCCCACGGTTTGTGGCTTTCTGCTCCTCATGCTGTTTGGCCGCTCGACCGGGGTGGGCCAGTGGCTCATCGCGCATGGCATCTCGATTGTCTTTACGTGGCCGGCGGCGGTGATCTCTGCCGTGGTGGTGTCGTTCCCGCTCGTCTATCGTACGGCACTCGGAGCCTTCGAGAGCCTCGACACGCAGATGCTCGACGCCGCGCGAACCTTGGGATGGTCCGAGTGTCGCATCTTTACCAAGCTCATGATGCCGCTCGGCTGGCCCTCGATTGCCGCCGGCACGGTGCTCGCCTTTGCCCGCGCGATGGGAGAGTTTGGCTGCACCCTGTTCTTTGCGGGCAACTACGCCGGTATTACGCAGACCATTCCCATCGCCATCTACTTTGAGTGGATGGGCGGCAACACCTCGGTGGCCCTCTTTTGGGTCGTCGTCGTGATCGTGTTTAGTTTCCTGGTAATCCTGTTCATCAACATGTACACGGCGCATTCGCAAAAGTATCGCGAGCGTGGTCTCTCCCGTGCGGAGCGCAAGCAGGCCAAGCGGCTGGGCAGCCAGACCGATTCGCTCGACCCGGTCGGCGGCGATGCCTTGCGCATCGATCGCGAGGCGCTGGCCGAGCTTATGCGCGACGACGCAGCACCGCAGGGAGGTCGATAAGCTATGTCGCTCGTTTTGGAAATCAAAAAACGCTATCCCGGGTTTATGCTCGACATGCAGCTTGAGGCCGGCGAGGAGCGTGTGGCGCTGCTGGGCGCCTCGGGCTGTGGCAAGAGCTGCACGCTGCGCTGCATTGCCGGTGTGGAGACGCCCGACGAGGGAAAGATCGTCGTCAACGGCGTGACCTTCTTTGACTCTGCGGCGGGCATCAACCTTTCGCCCCAGGAGCGAAAAAGCGCCCTGATGTTTCAAAACTATCAGCTGTTCCCTAATATGACGGTGGCCGATAACGTGTGCGCCGGCGTTGAGGGTGCAGGTGACGCCGCAGCGCGCAGGCAACTTGCCGAGCGCTACCTGGGCATCTTTGGACTGGCCGACTTTGCCGACCGTTATCCCGCGCGCCTCTCGGGCGGCCAGCAGCAGCGTGTGGCGCTTGCTCGCATGGTGGCGGCACACCCGGGCATTTTTATGTTCGACGAGCCCATGAGCGCGCTCGACGCGTATCTCAAGAGCGCGCTTGAGCAGAACATGCTCGACCTGTTCGACGTCTGTAACCGTACCGTGCTCTACGTGAGCCACGATATTGACGAGGCATGCCGCCTGTGCGAGCGCATTTGCGTGATGCACGACGGGCATGTTGAGGAGATCGGCTCTGTCGAGGACGTGGTCCGCCGCCCGCAGACGTTGGCGGCACTGCGCCTGACGGGCTGCAAGAACACGAGCCGTGCGCGCAAGATCGGCGACGAAGAGGTTGAGGCCCTCGACTGGGGCATGACCTTTAACGTGGGACGCGAGGTTCCCGATGATGTGGCGTACCTGGGGATTCGCGCAAGTTACTTCCATGTTGACAATCGTGCCGAGCGGGGCCGCAACAGCTACGATTTGCACGTGGCCCGTGTGAGTGATTCGCGTTTTGAGCGGCTGGTGCTGTTGGACGTGCCACGTGTTGATGCACCCACGCGTCTGCAGTGGAAGGTCAACAAGGTGAGCGTGTCTGTAGAGGAGTTGGCGCAGGCGGGGGAGACCTTGCGCATGCATTTTGATGCGAGCAGGATTCATTTGGTTTGTCGATAGCGCCGGGTAATGCCGTCGGGGATATAAGCCTCGGCGGCTTTGTTTTTGCCGTTCGTCGAATGAGAGATGACAAACTCTTATCAATCAGGATAATAATTTATTAAAGGCGGCACACGACGCTGTCGTACGAATGTCAACGGTGTTCGCATGGTCGATGACCGTTGATATAGTTGACCTCAACTTGTAAAGGAGGGTGCGCACATGCCGCAGACGACATACATTTGCCGCGTTGCCGCGCGTGCCCTATATATCGCTCGGAGCCGCATATGAGCAGGTATGTTCACGGCTCCGGGAGAGACGACGCACAACTAAATAGTCAACCGCAAAGCAGGTTCCCCAAAATTCCGGGTTTGAGCACGGCAGGGCAATCGCCGCCCGTCGTGCATCGATACCGCTGTTATCCGTTTTTGGTTCGAGAGGGGAACCGCCATGGCTGAAGAATTCGATTTCCATCCGATGTGGGAGAGCCTCGGCATGAATCTTGCCGACCACGATATGCTGCTGGGCGCCGTGGGCCAGATGTACGGCGACATGTTCCTGACGCAGAACAATCGCCCCAAGTCCACGTCCTACCTGGACTTTGTGGCCACCAACATCCATAGTGGCCGCATTAAGGAGATGCTCGACAAGAAGGAGGCTGGCGAGGCCACCAAGATCGTGGGCTCGTTCTGCGTCTACGTGCCCGAGGAGATCGTGCTTGCCTGTGACGGCATTCCCGTTGGTCTGTGCTCGGGTGCCGATTGGGCAACCGATAAGGTCGAGGAGCATCTGCCGCGCAACACCTGCCCGCTTATCAAGAGCTTTGCCGGCTTTAAGCTGGGCGAGGTCTGCCCCTACATTGAGTCGAGTGACTTGGTGGTAGGCGAGAACACCTGCGATGGCAAGAAGAAAGCCTACGAGTTTTTTGCCACGCAAAAGAACATGTACGTCATGGATATTCCCAACGTACACGATGAGTCGACGCTTGTGACCTGGAAGGCCGAGGTCAAGAAGCTCGCCGCCAAGATCGAGGAAGAGTGCGGCGTCACGATTACGCCCGAGCGTCTGAAGGCCGCCATCCACGCCGTCAATGAGAAGCGTCGCGCCCTGCAGCGCCTCGCTGCCACGCGCGCTGCCGACCCAGCGCCCATCAGCGGTCTGGACAGCCTGCTGACCGTTCAGGCCGCCTTTATGGACGACACGCCACGTCTGACCGGAGCCATTAACGATATGGCGGCTGAGTGCGAGCAGCGTGTCGAGGCCGGCGAGGGCGTGGCGCCCAAGGGGACCAAGCGCATCCTGTACACCGGCACGCCCATGGCCGTGCCCAACTGGAAGCTGTTCAACCTCATTGAGAAAGCCGGCGGCGTTGTGGTGGGCGAGGAGTCCTGCACGGGGTCGCGCTACTACAAGGACCTGGTCGACGAGTCCGGTGAGACGGTGGACGAGATGCTCGATGCCATCGCCGAGCGCTACTTTAAAATCAACTGTGCCGTCTTTACGCCCAACGACCAGCGTATGAAGGACATTGTCCAGATGGCCAAGGACCTGCACGCCGACGGCATCGTCGACGTGGCCCTGCAGTTCTGCACACTCTACGAGATGGAGTCGTTTGCCGTGGAGAAGGCCGCCGAGGAGGCGGGCATTCCGTTTATGCACATCACGACCGACTACGCCGGCGAGGACGCAGGCCAACTGCAAACCAGGATCGAGGCTTTCTTGGAAACCATTTAGGACTATCCGTCCTGGTGGCTTCCCCAGGCACCCGATCTTGCCGTTCAAACCGTTGATTGCGTACCAGAAGTACGCGGCGCTCTTCTTTCACGGCAACCTCGGGCACCTGGGAAAGCCGTTTCCTTGGTTGGTTAAAAGGTTTGTTAAGGAGTTATATGTCGGAAAAAACTGAGCAGCCGTTGCCGCGCACGTTTGAGGAGTTCAACGAGCAGCGCAAGGCCGCGTTTATTCGCGTCAAGGATTACAAGCAGGCCGGTAATCGCCTGATCGGGTATCTGTGCAGCTATACGCCGCTCGAGATTATCGATGCCGCGGGGGCCGCAAGTGTCGCTCTGTGCGGTACGTCCGACGAGGTGATTCCCGAGGCCGAGAAGGTGTTGCCGGCAAACCTGTGCCCGCTCATCAAGTCGACGTATGGTTTTGCCTATTCGCAAAAGTGTCCGTTTACGTACTTTAGCGACATGATCATCGGTGAGACCACCTGCGACGGCAAGAAGAAGATGTACGAGCTACTCAACGAGCTCAAGCGCACGCACATTTTGCATCTTCCGCAGGGTCGCGATCGCGCTTACGAGCGTGAAGGCTGGTACGAGGAGTGTCGCCTGCTCAAGGAGGAGCTCGAGGGCTTCTACGGCATTACGATTACCGACGATGACCTGCGCGCTGCCGTCCGTCGTCGCAACCGCTTGCGTGCGGCCCAGCTCGAGATGTTTGCGCTGCAGGCCAACCAACCGGCGGCCATGAGCGGCGTCGACCTGATGAGCACCATGTTCGCCGGTACGTTCAGCTTTGATATCGAGGCCTATACGCAGCAGCTGGAGCAAAAGGTTGCCAAGCTGCGCGAGGCCTACGACGCGGGCGAGCGCCCGGTCGCGGCGGATGCCAGACGCATTCTGATCACCGGCTGCCCAGTGGGTGGCGTAATCAACAAGATCGGTCGCACCATCGAGTCCAACGGCGGTGTGGTCGTGTGCATGGACGACTGCTCGGGCGAGCGCACGGCGGCCATGATGATTGATCCGGAGGCTCCCGACATCCTGCGCGCCATCGCCGACCGCTACCTGGATATCAACTGCTCGGTCATGACGCCCAACGACGGCCGTATGGAAAATACGCTAGCCATGTGCGAGAAGTATCACGTCGATGGCGTGGTGGAGAACGTGCTCCAGGCGTGCCACACCTTTAACGTGGAGAGTGCCCGCATGCAGGAGGCCGTCGAGGGTGCGGGTATTCCGTACATGAAGATCGAGACCGACTACAGCAATGGCGACATGGGCCAGATTGAGACGCGCATCGCCGCCTTTATCGAAACCCTCTGACGTCTGAGGCACCCGACCTTCCGGCTCCAACCCTCCTCGCGTACCTTGAGTACGCTTCGTCGGGCTTGTCGCTCGGAATCTCGGGCACCTCAGACGCCAGAGGGCCGTTGTTGCAGCAGTGTCTGATCGTTTGATTTTCTTGCTGATTAGGAGAGAGCCATGATAGGGATCGGGATCGATATCGGGTCTACGGCGGCTAAGGCTGCCGTGGTCGATGGGGAGGGTTCGGTGGCGTGGACGTGCGTGCAGCCCACCGGGTTCTCCTCGGTCGATGCCGCCGATAGGTTGCGCGAGGCGCTCGCGGCGGCGGGCTTTGACGTTGCATCCGATTCTGCGCGTGTGGTGGCCACGGGTTACGGGCGCGTGGCTGTGCCCTACGCCCACAAGGTTGTGACCGAGATCACCTGCCACGGCATCGGTGCCGTGCGCCTGTTTGGCGATCACGGTACCGTGATCGACGTGGGGGGGCCAGGACACCAAGGTCATCCAGCTTAAAGGCGGCCGCGTGGCCAAGTTTGCCATGAACGACAAGTGCGCCGCTGGCACGGGGCGCTTTTTGGAGATCATGGCCGATCGCCTGGGCATTTCGCAGCAGCAGATGGCCGACCTGGCGCGTTCCGGCGAGCCCACCAAGATATCAAGCATGTGCACGGTCTTTGCCGAAAGCGAGGTTATCAGCCTGATCGGTCGTGGCGAGCCGCGCGAGAACATTGCGCGCGGTGTGATCGAAAGCGTCGTGTCGCGCGTGGCGACTATGGCCGGGCAGGCGGCGGGTGCTCCGTACTACCTGACGGGAGGCCTGTGCGAGAACGCCTACGTTGTGGAGCGGTTGGCCGCGCTGCTGGGGTCGTCGGTGACTACGTCGCCCCAGGCTCGCTTTGCCGGTGCCATCGGCGCGGCGATTCGCGCACAGGCGCTCGATTAATGCATCGGCCGTGGGCCTGCATTCATGCGTATACTGGGAGGAAATGATTGACCGATGAGAGGAGGTATCGATGGCTGACGATCAGATTAAGCTCACGTCTATGACTGCCGCGAGTGGTTGAGCCGCTAAGTTGGCTCCTGGAGCCCTCGCCCAGGTCCTGGGCGACTTACCCAATGTGCATAACGACAACCTGCTCGTGGGGTTCGATACCTCCGACGATGCGAGTGTTTTTCGTGTTGGCGAAAACCTGGGCCTCGTGCAGTCCGTCGACTTCTTCCCGCCGATGGTCGACGACCCGTTCCTGTTTGGTCAGATCGCGGCGGCCAACTCGCTTTCGGACATCTACGCCATGGGTGGGCGGCCGAGCCATGCCATGAACCTGCTGTGCATACCCAGCTGCCTGGGCGTTGAGGTTGCGGGGCAGATTTTGGCGGGTGGCGCCGACAAGTGCGTCGAGGCCGGCTGCGCCATCGCGGGCGGCCACACCATCAACGACGACGAGCCCAAGTACGGCCTGTCTGTGTGCGGCTTTGTCGCGCTCGACCGCATGCTCGCCAACAGCGGTGCGCACGCGGGCGATGTCCTGTTGCTGACCAAGGCGATCGGCTCTGGCATCATCACCACGGCCATTAAGGGCGAGCTCATCGAGCAGGACGAGGCCGCAGCCATGTTTGACTCGATGCGCACCCTCAACGAGGCGCCGATTCGTCTGGCCGAGGGGCTCGAGCTTCACGGCTGTACCGACGTCACTGGCTTTGGCCTGATCGGGCATGCGTGCGAGATGGCCGAGGGCTCGGGCGTGCAGATTGAGCTCGCGTCGGGGGCGGTGCCGCTCTTTGACCAGGTGCTCAATATGGCGCGTCTGGGCATTATCCCTGCCGGCGCCTACCGCAACCAGGACTTCTTTGGTCCGCGCGTGGCTGCCGACGAGGACCTGGAGCCGGGCATGCTGGATGCGCTGTACGATCCGCAGACGTCTGGTGGCCTGCTTATCGCGGCGCCTGCTGCCGATGTGGATGAGCTTGCGCGCCGCCTGCATGTCGAGGATCGCATCGCCGCCGTTATCGGTCGCGTGTGCGAGGCGGTGCCAGGCGGTCCTGCCGTCCGCGTTGTGCATTAAGGAAAACCGTTTATGCGACCGTCCGTTGTTCTGGGCGGCCCCTTTCGAAAGGATTTTGCTATGTCTACCAAGATTGAAGTCAATGCCATGGGCGATGCCTGCCCGCTGCCCGTCGTCAAGACGCTTAAGGCGCTCAAACAGCTTGACGGCGAGGGTGCCGTGGTGACCTCGGTCGATAACGAGACGGCCGTGAAGAACATCTCCAAGATGGCGCAGGAGAAGGGCTGCACGGCCTCGGTCGAGAAGATCTCGGACGCTGAGTGGCACGTGACCGTCGCGACCGCCGGTGCCGTGGCCGTTGCGGACCCCGAGCAGGACGGTGCCGCTTTCTGCGACGCCAGCGCCAGCAAGGGCAAACTCGTCATTTCCGTCTACACCGACTGCATGGGCCGTGGCGACGACGAGCTGGGCCACAAGCTCATGAAGGCCTTCATCTTTGCCGTGACGCAGCAGGAGGAGCTGCCCGCGACCATGCTGTTCTACAACGGCGGTGCCAAGCTCACCGTAGAGGGCTCTCCGGTGCTCGACGACCTGAAGGGCCTGGCGGAGCAGGGTGTCGAGATTCTCACCTGCGGCACCTGCCTCGATCACTTTGGCATTAAGGATCAGCTCGCGGTGGGTGAGGTCACCAACATGTACGTGATCGTGGAGAAGATGGAGCAGGCCGTGCGCGTCGTGCGCCCGTAGCGTATTGGTTGGAGTTGCCATGAGGGAGAAGCGCCCGGCGCTTGTCATCACGTTTCCCACCACGGCGGCCGCCATGGGGTGCGAGACCCTATGCATCGAGCGCGGCCTTCCCGGGCGAACGATTCCCGTGCCCGGGGAGGTCGCTGCCGGCTGCGGTCTGGCGTGGAAGGCGTTGCCTGCCGATGAGGAACTGCTGCGCGCCGAACTTGCCGCAGCGGGCATTCCCACCGAGGGCTATACCGTGATTGATATGTGGGAGGTCGTGCGATGATCTATCTGGATAACGCGGCGACGACCATGCACAAGCCGCAGACGGTCATCGATGCCGTGACGCAGGCGATGTGCTCGCTCGGCAATGCCGGGCGCGGCGCCACGTCGGGTGCCCTCGATGCCGCTCGTACGATTCACGCTTGCCGTGCCAAGCTCGCGCGCCTTTTGGGTTGCCCGAGGGCGGACCATGTGTGCTTTACGCCCAACTCCACGGCGGCGCTCAACACCGCCATCAACGGGGTGGTGCGCCCCGGCGACCATGTGGTCACAACGGTGCTCGAGCACAACTCCGTGCTGCGTCCGCTCAACCGCCTGGCGGCAGAGCAGGGTGTGACGGTTGAGCATGCGGGCTGTGATACCAACGGCGTGCTCGACTATGACGAGCTCGAGCGGCTGGTCACGCCCGGTACGCGTGCTGTGGTGGTGACGCACGCCTCCAATGTGACTGGCAACGCGGTCGACATTGCGCGCGTGGCGGCCATGGCCAATGCTGCCGGCGCGCTGGTGATCGTCGACGCCTCGCAGTCTGCCGGCGCGATGCATATCGATATGCAGGCCATGGGGCTCGACGTGGTGTGCTTTACTGGCCACAAGGGACTCATGGGTCCGCAGGGGACCGGCGGGCTGGCCGTGGCGGAGGGCATTGACGTGGCGCCGTGGGCCATGGGCGGCACGGGCGTGCACAGCTTCGATGCGCTGCAGCCGCTTGAGTGGCCCACGCGCCTTGAGGCGGGCACGCTCAACGGCCACGGCATCGCGGGACTTTCCGCAGGTCTCGACTTTATCGAGGCGCAAAGCGGGGTCGAGACGATTGCGGCGCATGAGCGAGCACTGGCGGATCGCTTTCTCGCTGGCGTGCGCGAAATCCCGGAGATCAAGCTCTACGGCGCCTTTGACCAGCCCGTGCGCTCGGCGATCGTTTCACTCAACGTGGGCGATATCGATTCGGCCGAGATTTCGGACGCGCTCATGCAAGGGTGGGGGATTGCGACGCGCCCCGGCGCCCACTGCGCTCCGCTCATGCACCGCGCGTTGGGGACCGAGCGCCAGGGTGTCGTTCGCTTCTCGTTTGGGTATTTCAACACGGACGAGGAAGTTGACGCCGCGATTGAAGCTTTGCGCGATTTAGCTTGCTAAAGCGTATATACTTGCGGGATGGGCCTTTTGCCCGTCCCGTTTTTGTTTCGACCCGAAAGGTGGTCCCATGGCCTCATCCGCGCCGCGCGGCCTGCGCTCCGACCATGTCGTTACCGTCGGTATCGCCCTGTTCTCGATGCTCTTTGGCGCCGGCAACCTTATTATTCCGCCGCTGCTGGCGCTGCAGGCAGGTTCTGCCACGCCGGTCGCCATGCTCGGCTTTCTCATTGCCGCCATCGGCCTGCCCGTCATGGGCTTTATCGCCGTGGCACTTGCCGGAACGGCGCGCGAGCTTGCCGGCCGTGTGCATCCCAAGTTCGGCGAGTTCTTTGTCGCGGCGGTGTATCTGGCTATCGGCCCGTGCCTGGCCATTCCGCGCACGAGCTCCACGGCCTTCGAGATGCTGGTGCCGCTGTTGCCCGAGGGCGTCTCGCTCGGCACGGCGCGCCTGGTGTTTGCCGTCGGCTTCTTTGTCGTCGCGTTTGCGCTCACGCTGCGCCCGGGCGTCATCACACGCGTGCTCGGCCGCATTACGGGCCCCGCGCTCATTGCGCTCATCGTGCTGGTCGTTGGTGCTGCCGTGATCTCGCCGCTGGGTTCCGCTGCCGCGCCGCAGGCCCCCTACGATGCTGGCGCTGCCGTGCAGGGCTTTCTGACTGGCTATCAGACCATGGACCTGCTCGCGTCGCTCGCCTTTGGCATCATCATCGCCGAGACCATCCACGAGTTGGGTGTTACCGATGACAAGCGCGTGGCCTTCGAGATTTCGCGTTCCGGTGTGATCGCCGGCGTACTCATGGCCATCATCTACTGCGGCTTGGGCCTTGCCGGTATGCAGCTCGGCACCGTGATGCCCGACGCTACCAACGGCGCCGCCATCCTCGCCCGTTCGGCCTCCATGCATTTTGGGCTTGCCGGCACGGTCGTGGTCTTTGCGATCTTTTTCCTCGCCTGCATGAACGTGTGCATCGGCCTCATCAGCTGCTGCTCGCGTTACTTCTGCGAGACGTATGTGGTCGAAGGGGGAGCGGAGGCCTCTGAGGAGGCCATGCGCCGCCCCTTTGCGGTTCTCGCCTTTGTGTTCGCAGCGTTTTCGTGCGTGCTCTCCAACGTGGGCCTCGACGTGATTCTTATGTTCTCGGTGCCCATGCTCAATGCCTTGTATCCCGTTGCCATTGTGCTGGTGCTTATGGGCCTGGTGCACGGTTTTTGCGACGCGCATCCGCAGGTATGGGTCTGGGTCGGCGGCGTCGTCGCGGTGCAGAGCGTGATCACCTCGGTCCGCGACGCGTTCTTTGCTGGCGCGTGGCTACCGTTCGATGCGCTGCCGCTGGCGGATATCGGTGCCGCGTGGGCGCCGGTCGCCGTGGTGGCGTTTGTGATAGGCCTGCTCCACAGCCGGTTTGTCGCACATTCGAGGAGCTAGAATATCGCCGCTTGCACAGGCGGGAAGTCTCCCCTATAATTTCCTTCGCTTTGGGACACGCAAGGTTTATGCCTTAGCTGCTCAACACCTTCGGGACGTGGCGCAGTTTGGTAGCGCGCCTGCTTTGGGAGCAGGATGTCGCAGGTTCAAATCCTGTCGTCCCGACCATATCTTGCGGGCGTAGTTCAATGGTAGAACCCCAGCCTTCCAAGCTGATGACGCGGGTTCGATTCCCGTCGCCCGCTCCATAAGAATTGTTTTAACGGCTTTGGTTTCCTTTGGGAATCAGAGCTGTTTTCGTTTACGCGCCGGGCGACGGGAATCGAACCCGTCAGGGTGCGGAGCTGAGAAAATGCGTGAGCATTTTCAAGCGCAGCACGCAAGGGCCGAAGGCCCGCAGCGAAACAAGGATTTGCGAAGCAAATCCTTGGACTTCCCGTCGCCCGCTCCAAGCTATATAATCGCAGGCCAATATGCTAATTTGGCTCGCGTTTATTTTTATACCGTCCGACCTCGCGGGGCAAATGAACCAAGAGCGTTTGTCCCACATCGTAAGAAAGTAGTGATTGCCATGGCACAGAGTAAGGCAGAATACCCCACCCCCGACTGCCTGGCGCCCGCCGCGATCGAGGCTAAGTCCGAGGCCGCCGGCGTTACCAAGGCCAACCTGCCGGTCTCGAAGGCCTTTTTGCTCGCCATGTTCGCCGGAGCGTTTATCGCCTTCGGCGGCCTGTTCTTCACGGTCTTTCTGAGCGATCCCACGCTTGGCTGGGGCGCCCAGCGCTTCGTGGGCGGTCTTGCTTTTTGCCTGGGACTGGTGCTCGTGCTCATTTGCGGCGCGGAGCTGTTTACCGGTAACTCGCTTATGGTATGCGCGCTTAAGAGCAAAAAGATTACGCTCGTCCAGATGTTCAAGGCTTGGGCTGTTGTGTGGATCGGCAACTTTGCCGGCGCCCTGTTCGTTGTCTTTTTGATTTACATGGCAGCTATTTATAAGCTCAACGGCGAGGCCGTCGCCAATACCATGGTGAGCGTCGCCGCCGGTAAGGTTGCGATCGACGCCGTTACCATCTTCTTCCGCGGCATTTTGTGCAACATCTTTGTCTGCCTGGCCGTATGGATCGGCACTGCCGGCAAGACCGTGGTCGACAAGGTCGTGGGCATTTTGCTGCCCATCGCTGCCTTTGTGGCCTGCGGTTTTGAGCACTGCGTCGCCAACATGTACTTTTTGCCCATGGGTATTTTGATGCACTCCTGCGGCTATGGAGCCGATGTCGCTGGCGCCGATGCCCTCAACGCTGCCGGGTTGGCGCTCAACCTTACGGTCGCCACGCTGGGCAATATCGTGGGTGGCGCCCTGATCGTGGCGCTGGGCTACTGGTTTATCTACGCCAACAAAGAGTCCTAAAGGACCCAACCCATAACCGACCAAAAAGGGACAGGTTTATTTTGGCAGGTTTTGAGCGAGGCGCTGCGCCGTCTTGTCACGAGCTGCCATAATGGACCTGTCCCTTTTTGCATGTGCGTTGCCGCGTTTTGCTGCTGACGACAAAGGGGACCCGCTTTTTATTGAACATGTCGAAAGGCTTTCCATGAGCGACTGCGAATCCATGCCTGCCGAGGTGCGCGACCGCCTGCGCTCCATTCCCGCCGTTCACGAGCTGCTGGCCGAGTGGCCGGTCATGAAGGCTGCCGGCGATGCGGGCGACATGATTGTGCGCGAGGCGATTGATGCCGAGCTCGATGCCGAGCGCGAGGCGATTCGCTCTGGCGTCCCCGCTAGGAATAAGCGCGAGCTCGCCTTGGCCATCGAGCAGCGGTGCCACCGACTGTCGCTGCCGACCCTGCGCCCTGCCGTCAACGCGTCGGGCGTTGTGATTCACACCAATCTGGGCCGTGCTCCGCTTGCTCCCGCAGCAGTGCAGGCGGTGGCCGATGTCGCCCGCGGCTACAGCACGCTTGAGTATGACGTCGCGACCTGTGCCCGTGGGGGCCGCAAAGAGCATGCCGCGCGTCTGCTGCGCACGCTCACGGGGGCGCAGGACGCCCTGGTTGTCAACAACAACGCCGCGGCGGTGCTGCTGGTGCTTGCCGCGCATGCAAGCGGCAAAGAGGTCATCGTGAGCCGTGGCGAGCTTGTCGAGGTGGGCGGCAGCTTCCGCATTCCCGATATCATGGCGGCTTCGGGTGCCAAGCTTGTCGAGGTGGGCTCCACCAACCGCACGCATCTGGATGATTACCGAAGCGCCATTACGCCCAATACGGCGATGATCTTGAAAGTTCATCCTTCTAACTACCGTATCGAGGGTTTCCACGAGGAGGTTTCCGCGGCGGAGCTTTCTGCGCTGGCGCATGAGCACGGGCTGTTACTGTACGAGGACCAGGGCTCGGGCGCTTTGCTTACAGATGAGGTGCTCGTCGATGCTGGGGAGAAGCCCACGTCCGCCTCGCTTTGCGCCGGCGTTGACGTCGTCTCGTGCTCGGGCGACAAGCTGCTCGGCGCCTCGCAAGCGGGCATTATTCTCGGTAGCGCCCAGGTAATCGCCGCCTGTGCCTCGCATCCGCTTATGCGCGCGCTTCGCCCCGGCAAGCTCACGCTCGCGGCGCTCGAGGCCACTTTGCGCCTGTATGTGACCGGATCCGATACAGCGCATCGGGAGATCCCGGTGCTCAACATGCTTTCCGGCGCGCCGGCTCCGCTCGAGCGTCAGGCCAAGCGCCTGCATGACCGCATGCTGCGCAAGCTTCGCGAGTCTCAGTGTGAGGAGGCGGTGGAGCTGCAGGTTGTCGAGGGCGTGTCTGCTCCGGGCGGCGGTTCGCTGCCGACCGTCGAGCTCCCAACTTTTTGCGTTGCCGTCTGTCCCGTCGATGGGCGTCTATCCGCCGATGGCCTAAAGCGCGCTATGGTACAGGAGCCCGATACGCCGGTTGTGACGCGCGTGCGGCACGACCAGGTGCTTTTTGACGTTCGCACGCTTTTGCGCGACACCGACCTTGACCTGTGTGCGTCTGCGTTGGCGGATGCCGTGCGGGCAGGTTTGCGTCGATGACCGCGCGCGAGCTTGTCGAATGTCCCGTTATCGTCGGAACGGCAGGACACGTCGACCACGGAAAGTCGGCCCTTATCGAGGCGCTGACCGGCAAAAATCCCGACCGTCTGGAGGTCGAACGGCGCCGAGGCATGACCACTGAGCTCGGCTTTGGCGAGCTCGAGCTTCCCAGCGGCAAGCTTGTCGGCTTGGTCGACGTACCCGGGCATGCGCACTATCTGCGCGCCATGGTGCAGGGCGCCACCGGCGTGGACGTTGCGTTGCTGGCGGTTTCGGCCGTTGAGGGCGTGATGCCGCAGACCCGCGAGCACGTTCGGGTTCTGGAGCTGTTGGGTGTGACGCGCATGGTCGTCGCACTCACGATGCGCGATTTGGCCGACCACGAGATTGCCGCGCTGGCGGAGCTCGATGTCGAGGCGTTTCTGGACGGGACCGTGTTTGCGGGTGCCTCTATAGTGCCGGTGTCCTCCAAGACGGGCGAGGGCCTGGACGAGCTGCTTACGACGCTCGATAACACGGTTTGTTCGTGCTGGTCGGAGCATCTGGAGGCGACCGCTGGCTCGGGCGCCGCGCCCCGTCTTCCCATCGACCGTTGCTTTAGCATCCGCGGCACCGGAACCGTCGTGACGGGTACGCTGCACGACGGTCCCGTTTCGGTTGGCGATGAGCTCGTTGCGCTGCCGTCGCAAACGCGCTGTCGCGTGCGCGGGGTGCAGGTTCACGGGGATACCCAGTGCGCGGTTCCCGGCCAGCGCGTCGCCCTGAACCTGGTGGGCGATGGCGTGGCGGGCCTCAAGCGCGGCGAGATGCTCGGCGTCGAGGGTCGCGTGGGCCAGACGCTGCGCTTTTTGATGCAACTGACATATGTGGGGCGCGATGGCGTGCGAGCCGGCGTTCTTGCTTCGGGTACACGCGTGCACGTTATGGCGGGCACGGCTGAGGTGCTCGGCCGCATTATGCTTTTAGACGACGAGCCGCCTATTGCGGTCGGCGAGACGCGTGTGGTGCAGGTGCGCCTGGAACGGCCGCTGCCGTTGCGCGCCGGCGATCATGCCGTCATTCTGTCGTATTCGCCGATTTCGCTGCTTGGCGGCGGACGCGTCCTGCTATCGCGCTGTCGCCGCGCGCGGGTCCTGTCGGCGGGGGAGCGCGCGTTGTATGCGGCGCTTGAGTCCGGAGATGTCGCGGACGGCGTACACGCGTGGCTGGCGCTGCAAACGCTGCCTGTTGCTGCTGCCGGTGTTGCCGCAGCGCTCGATCTTGTTACCGGCGAGGTCGAGATCGTTTTGCGTGGGCTTGTGGACCAGGCTGCCGTGTGCGAGCTTGCTGCGGGCGGTGCGGTGCTCTACGCAGATGCCTCGGCTCTCGATGCTGCAATGGATGTGCTGGCTGCGGCCTTGTCCTCCATGCACGCGGCGGCTCCCAAGGAGATCGGCTTTACGTCCGGTGCGGTCGCGCACGCGGCTTGGCCGGGCGCCGGTAACGATGTCGCGATGGCACTTATTGCCGAGGGCTGTGCACGTGGCGTGTGCGCCGTCGACGGTGCCGAGGTGTTCGACCCGCATTCCGCCGCCGCGGCGATACGCGTGGTGCGCGAGGCTGGCCAGCGTATCGTGGCCCTGCTGGATGAGGCCGGTCTTAATGCGCCGACGCTTCCCGAGGTGAGCGAACAGTTGCAGCTCGATCGCGACACCATGACGCGTGCACTGCGCGAGCTTTCGCTCAACCACTCGATCGTTAAGGTCGAGCGCGACGTTGCCTTGTCCGCCGCTGCCGAGGCCCATGCGCGTGAGGTTGTTGCGACGGCTATCGAGGATGCTGGCGGCGCCGCCACCACGAGTGTGCTGCGCGAAGCCCTGGGCGTGTCGCGCAAACGAACCATTAGCATCTTGGAGCACCTGGATGCCGTGCGCTTTACAGTACTCGACAAGGAGTCCGGCGGTCTGAGATCGCTGCGTTAGCGGTTTCCGCATCGCTCTTTTCGGTTGTGGTCTGTTGGGTTTGGTAAAATACCGCCACGTTTGGGAGCGGATGGGCTCCGGTGGGCCCCGCGGTCTTCAAAACCGTTGTGAGGCGTGCAAAACGTCTTGGATGTGTTCGATTCACATCCGTTCCCGCCAACGCATCTCGCCAAAACCACCACAAAGGTGCCTGTCCCCTTTGTGGTGGTTTCGAAACGTGCGGGAAACAGCTTCGAAACACGCGATTTGCTCGTCAGGCGGTCAAAAAGCTATCTACCTGCATCGTAATCAAAATGAAACATCCGCTCGTTGCCTTATTCGTAACTTTGTAGCAACAGTGCGATATTATCCATACTCGATAAAGCTCACGGCGCATGGGGCGCCGCGAACGACACCTTTCTTTTCCATCAATTGGAGGAAGCATGAGCTACACGCAGAAAGTTCTCGACGAGCTCAAGGCCCGCTATCCCGAGCAGCCTGAGTTCATCCAGGCCGCGACCGAGATCCTCGGCACCATCCAGCCGGCGCTCGACGCCCATCCCGAGTACGAGGAGGCCGCCCTGCTTGAGCGCCTCGTCGAGCCCGAGCGCATCGTTATGTTCCGTGTCCCCTGGGTCGATGACCAGGGCAAGGTTCAGGTCAACCGCGGCTATCGTGTCGAGTTCAACTCTGCCATTGGACCCTACAAGGGCGGCCTGCGCTTTAACCCGACGGTCACCCTGGGCATGCTCAAGTTCCTGGGCCTGGAGCAGATCCTCAAGAACAGCCTGACCACCCTTCCCATGGGCGGCGGCAAGGGCGGCTCCGACTTTGACCCCAAGGGCAAGTCCAACAACGAGATCATGCACTTCTGCCAGTCCTTCATGACCGAGCTCTATCGCCACATCGGCCCCAACACCGACGTTCCCGCCGGCGACCTGGGCGTTGGCGGCCGTGAGGTTGCCTACATGTTCGGTCAGTACAAGCGCCTGACCAACGAGTGGACCGGCGTCCTCACCGGCAAGGGCCTCTCCTTTGGCGGCTCGCTCGCCCGTACCGAGGCCACCGGCTACGGCCTGGTCTACTTTGTGGACGAGTACCTCAAGAGCCGCGGCGACTCCTTCGAGGGCAAGAACGTCGTCGTTCACGGTTCCGGCAACGTTGCTATCTATGCCGTCCAGAAGGTCTCCCAGCTCGGCGGCAAGGTGCTTGCCTGCTCCGATACCCACGGCTGGGTCGAGGATCCCGACGGCATCGACTACTCCGTGCTCGAGCACGTCTACAACCAGAAGCGCTCCGGCCACGACAAGGGCGTCACGCTCGCCATGTACGTTGACGAGAAGCCCAACGCCGTGTGGCACGAGGGCGACGGCCGCGGCGTGTGGGAGCTGCCCTGCGACATCGCGCTGCCCTGCGCTCGCGAGAACACGCTGCTGCTCGAGGACGCCCAGGCGCTCGTCGCCAACGGCTGCAAGGTGGTCGGCGAGGGCGCAAACATGCCCACGACCATCGAGGCCACGACCTACTTCCAGGAGAACGGCGTCGCCTTTATGCCCGGCAAGGCTGCCAACGCCGGCGGCGTGCTCGTGTCCGGCCTGGAGATGAGCCAGAACGCCGAGCACCTGTCCTGGACCTTTGAGGAGGTCGACGGCAAGCTCGAGCAGCTCATGCGCGGCATGTTCCACAACGTTGACGACACCGCCAAGGAGTATGGCCAGGAGGGCAACTTTGTCATGGGCGCCAACATCGCCGGCTTCCTGAAGGTCGCCGACGCCATGCTCGCCCAGGGCGTCTGCTAAATCTTCGCTCGATATAGCATCGCAGAAGGCTCCCAGTCATCTTGGCTGGGAGCCTTTTTTGATCCGCATGCGACGGAGGAAAACGGTTCATTTTGTCCCGACACGAGCTATGCCCCCTCGTTTGGTACACTTAAAGGTACTGGACAAGTGAAGAGATGGGGGAGAACGTGCTCAAGTTCGGTACCTACGTCCGTGTTGGAAACGCGGCCGAAGCCTATGAGCTCTTACAGAAGAACCGCAATAACAAGATTGTGGGCGGTGGCATTTGGATGCGCCTGGGTTCGCGTCGCGTCGCGACGGCGATTGATCTTTCGGCCTGCGGACTCGATCAGATCGAGGAGACCGAGACCGAGTTTCGCATCGGTGCCATGTGTACCCTGCGCCAGCTCGAGCGCCATGCCGGGCTCAACGCGCTTGTCAACCATGTCTTTGAGTTCGCCGTCCACGATATCGTGGGCGTGCAGCTGCGCAATACCGCCACGGTGGGCGGCAGCATCTACGGCCGCTTTGGTTTTTCGGACGTGCTCTCGGCTTTTCTCGCGCTCGATTCCTATGTTGAGCTGACGGGCGCCGGTCGCGTGCCGCTCGCCGAGTTCGTGGACATGGGCTACGTGCGCGACGTGATCGAGCATGTCGTGGTCGTCAAGCACGATTATCGCGCGAGCTATGAGGCCGTGCGCAAGGCCGCGACCGACTTTCCCTCCTTAAACGTCACCGCCGCCTGGTGGGACAACACCTGGCACGTCACCGTGGGCGCCCGCCCGCTGCGCGCGACCCTGCTGCAGGGCGAGGCGTGCGGCCTTATGGGCGAGCAGCCTTCCGTGGACGA
>CABRDB010000085.1 GCA_902469555.1 uncultured Collinsella sp.
CCCGCCGTGGTGGACGCCGCGCAGAAGGCCGCGACCGCGGCTGCCGAGAAAGTTGCTGAGGCAGTTGCCGATGCCAAGAAAACGGCAGGGGAGACGTCCGTCGCTAGCGAGCCCGCCACCGCCGCTGAGCCCCTAGCCGCCACCGCCCAGGCCCCCGAAGGCGCGATCTTCAACCCCGAGGCCGCCCGCGGCAACCTGCACCTGGGCATCGACGTGGGCTCCACCACCGTTAAGCTCGCTGTGCTCAACGACGACAACCAGATTGTCTACGCCAAGTACCAGCGTCACCACACCGACGTCCGCGCTTGCGCCCGCGACCTGTTCGAGGGTGCCGCGACCGTGCTGCCGACGGCCCAAATGACCTGCGCCATTACCGGCTCGGGCGGCCTGCTGCTGTCCCAGTGGCTCGACCTGGAGTTTGTCCAGGAGGTCATCGCCAGCAAGCGTGCCGTCGAGACCCTCATCCCGGCCACCGATGTTGCCATCGAGCTGGGCGGCGAGGACGCCAAGATCATCTACTTCGACAACGGCATCGAGCAGCGCATGAACGGCACCTGCGCCGGCGGCACGGGCGCCTTCATCGACCAGATGGCCACTCTGCTGCACACCGACGCCAGCGGCCTTAACGAACTCGCGGCCAACGCCACCACCATCTATCCCATCGCCAGCCGCTGCGGCGTTTTTGCCAAGACCGACGTGCAGCCGCTGCTCAACGAAGGCGCCCGTCCCGAGGACGTCGCCGCTTCCATCTTCCAGGCTGTCGTGACCCAGACCATCTCGGGCCTGGCGTGCGGCCGTCCCATCCGCGGCAACGTCGCCTTCCTGGGCGGTCCGCTGCAGTATCTCTCCGAGCTGCGCCACCGCTTCTACCTCACGCTCAACCTGGACGAGGAGCACCGTATCGTGCCCCAAAACGCTCACCTGTTTGTGGCGAGCGGCGCCGCCATGGCGCATGAGTCCAACAAGCTCAGCACGTTCCCGCAGCTCATCGAGGCTATCGATGCCCTGGGTGACACACAGGGTGCCGAGGTCGAGCGCCTGGATCCGCTCTTTGCCACCGACGAGGACTTCGCCGAGTTCAAGGGTCGCCACGACACCGAGGTCGTCCCCAAGGGCAAGCTCGACGGCTACGCCGGCCGCGTGTTCATCGGCATCGACGCCGGCTCCACCACCATGAAGGCCGCACTCGTGGGCGAGGACGGCCAGCTGTTGCACACCTGGTACGGCAATAACAACGGTGACATCCTGGGCACGGCCAAGGTCATCATGGCTGATTTCTACAACCACATCCCCGCGGGCTGCACCATTGGCCACGTGACCACCACGGGCTACGGCGAGGCGCTGCTCATCGAGGCCCTCAAGGCCGATTCCGGCGAGATCGAGACCGTTGCGCACCTGCGCGGCGCCAAGGCATTCCTGCCCGGCGTCGAGTTCATCCTGGACATCGGCGGCCAGGACATGAAATGCCTGCGCGTCAAGGACGGTGTTATCGAGCACATCATGCTCAACGAGGCCTGCTCGTCGGGTTGCGGTAGCTTTATCGAGAGCTTCGCCGTGTCTATGAACATGGACGTGCGCGCGTTCGCCGATGCCGCCATCCATGCTAAGGCCCCCGTCGACCTGGGCAGCCGCTGCACGGTCTTTATGAACTCGCGCGTCAAGCAGGCGCAAAAGGAAGGCGCCACGGTGGGCGACATCGCGGCCGGCCTGTCCTATTCCGTCATCAAGAATGCCCTGTTCAAGGTCATTAAGCTGCGCGACCCCAAGGAGATCGGCAGCCAGGTGATCGTCCAGGGCGGCACCTTTATGTCCGATGCCACGCTGCGCGCGTTTGAGCAGCTCACCGGCGTTCATGCCGTGCGTCCCGACATCGCCGGCTGCATGGGCGCCTATGGTGCGGCCCTGCTCGCCCGCGATCGCGCCGGCGCCGACGGCACTTCGACCATCCTTTCGGCCGAGGACATCGCGCACCTCACCGTGACGCAAAAGCATGTCCGCTGCGGCCGTTGCTCTAACAACTGCCAGCTCACCGTCAACGACTTTGGCGGCGGCAGGCGCTTTATCACCGGCAACCGCTGCGAGAAGGGCGCCGGCCACAAAAAGCAGAAGACCGAGGCCCCCAACCTCTTCAAAAAGAAAAACGATCTGCTGTTTAACCGCGAGGTGCTGAGCCCCGACGAGGCCCCGCGCGGCACCGTCGGCATCCCGCGCGCACTCAACATGTACGAGAACTACCCCTTCTGGCATGCGTTCTTTACGCGCCTGGGCTTTAGCGTGCAGCTGTCCGACCAGTCGAGCAAAAAGACCTACCAGGCGGGCATCGAGTCCATGCCGTCCGAGAGCGTGTGCTATCCGGCCAAGATGAGCCACGGCCACGTGATGAACCTCATCGACCGTGACGTCGACTTTATCTGGATGCCGTGCGTGCGCTGGGAGCGCAAGGAGGATCCGACCGCCGGTAACTGCTACAACTGCCCCATCGTCATGAGCTACCCCACGGCGCTGGCGCTCAACATCGACGAGATTCGCGAGCAGAACATCGAGTTCCTGTACCCGTTTGTGCCCTATCACGACAAGACCGAGCTCAAGCGCCGCTTGTATCAGGTGCTCGCCGTCGACCGTGTGGCCGATGCTGAGGCCGGTCGCGGTCGCGTGCGTGGACCCAAGATCACGCGCTCCGAGGTCGATGCCGCCGTCAACGCTGCCTTTGAGGCCGATGCGCGCTTCCACGAGGATATCCAGACCATGGGCGAGGAGGCTCTTAAGTGGGTCGAGGACCACGGCGGCCACGGCATCGTACTCGCCGGCCGCCCCTACCATAACGACCCCGAGATCAACCACGCCCTGCCCGAGCTTATCTCGAGCTTTGGCTTTGCGGTCTTTACCGAGGATTCGCTTGCGCACCTGGTGAAGCCCGAGCGTCCGATTCGCGTCGTTGACCAGTGGATGTACCACAGCCGCCTGTACGCCGTCGCCCGTTTTGTGACGATGCGCAACGACCTGGACCTGATCCAGCTCAACTCTTTCGGCTGCGGCCTGGACGCTCTGACCACCGACCAGGTGCAGGAGATCCTGGAGGCCAGCGGCAAGATCTACACCGTGCTCAAGATCGACGAGGTGTCCAATCTGGGTGCCGCGCGCATCCGCATTCGCTCGCTCATGGCCGCGCTCAAGGACCAGGAGGCCGAGCGCCTGGCAGAGGCCATGGCCGCGGGCGAGGCCTACGAGCAGGGCGATGCCGCGCCGGTGGCTCCCTCCACGGATGCTCCCGCGTTTGCGAGCCGCAAGTACACGTTCGAGGCGCAGCGTGAGAGCGCCTCGACCGCATGGCCCAAGGTGCCCTTTACTGAGCAGATGCGCGACGAGGGCTACACCATCCTGTGCCCGCAGATGGCGCCGATCCACTTTGACCTGGTCAAAGAGGTGTTCCGTGGTGCTGGCTACAACTTGGAGCTGCTGCCCTCGACCGATCACGATGCCGTCGAGGCCGGCCTGCGCTATGTGAACAATGACATTTGCTATCCGTCGATCCTGGTGACGGGCCAGATCATGGAGGCCATCGAGAGCGGTCGATACGACCTGTCCAAGACGGCCGTGGTTATCAGCCAGACCGGCGGCGGCTGCCGTGCCACCAACTACATCGCACTCATCCGCAAGGCCCTGCGCGAGAGCGGCCACCCCGAGATTCCGGTGATCTCGCTTTCGGCCGTGGCGCTCGGCGAGGACAACCCTGGCTTTAAGATTACGCCGGCGCTGCTCAAGCAGGCGGTCTACGCGGTGCTCTTTGGTGACGTGATGATGCAGATGCTCTACCGTTGCCGCCCGTACGAGGCCACGCCCGGTGCCGCCAACGCGCTCTACGAGGAGTACATGGCGCGCGCTCGCAAGCTGGCGCCCAAGTTTAACCGCCACAACTACACCAAGCTGTGCCGCGAGGCCATCCGCGCGTTCGACACCATGCCGCTCGTGGGCGAGGGTACCAAGCCGCGCGTGGGCGTGGTCGGCGAGATCCTGGTCAAGTTCCATCCCACAGCCAACAACCACGTGGTCGATGTCATCGAGCGCGAGGGCTGCGAGGCCGTAGTGCCGGGTCTGCTCGACTTCTTCCTGTACTCCATGAGCAACGCCGAGCTGCAGAAGGACGAGCTGGGAAGCTCTGCCACTACGCGCGCTGGTATGCAGGCGCTCATCAAGCTCGTGGACTGGATGCGTACGCCGGTGGAGGAGATGCTCGAAAAGTCCCGCCGCTTCGAGGCACCCGAGCGCATCGGCACCATGGCCGACAAGGCCCGCACGGTGCTTTCGGTGTGCAACAACATGGGCGAAGGCTGGCTGCTCACGGCCGAGATGCTCGACCTGATCGATCACGGTGCGCCCAACATCATCTGCACGCAGCCCTTCGCGTGCCTGCCCAACCACGTGGTGGGCAAGGCCGTGATCAAGGAGCTGCGCCGCCAACATCCCGAGAGCAACATCGTCGCGGTGGACTACGACCCCGGTGCATCCGAGGTCAACCAGCTCAACCGCATTAAGCTCATGATTAGCGTGGCCAAGGAAAACATGCGCGCCGGTAAAGGCTTTAAGCTCGAGAAGGTGGCGCCGCTCGCGATGGACGAGGTCACCGGCCAGATGCGTGCCCACGACGGCTGCGTGAGCTGCGGGCCGGCCAGCGAGGAGGCCGTTGCATCGGTCGCCAAGCGCCTGGGACGCGGCATTAAGAAGTAGTTGGCCTGCTTTGGGCTAGATATGAGGCAAACGGGTGGTAGCCGTAGCGGCTGCCACCCGTTTTTGTTGGACACATGTTGCGCAAATGACCTTGCTACAGCCTTCCGTGGGCTCACCCGATTTTTGGGCCGGCTCGGGCTTTGAGGACAAGTTACTGCAGGCCCAAGGCGATTTTTCGCTCAACGCAGGCCAGCACAGTGTGACCTATCTGCCAAACGACGAGACGATCGCTACGGTCTACCCATCGCCACCTACGAGATGGAAGCCGAAAAGTACATCTACCGCGTGTACAAGTACGAGCTGTAGCACTGTGCTTAGGTTTGACCAATGGAGTATGAAAACACGCCGTTCGCCGATGCCCCCTCCGTGAGTGGTAGCCATATGGTTTGATATCAGAAACATATAGTTGTCGCCAGCTTGCTGGCGACGTTCCCCCTGATATCGGAGGTTCCAGGTATGTTTCGCGCTCCGTTGAACAACTATTGATTGGGCCAACATGGGTCGCCGTGCTATTTCGATAACCCTTGCAGTGGTCTGCCTGGCTGTGCTCCTGGGCGCTACAGGGCTGTTTGCTATAAGTCGAGAAACGTCCTATATGCAGGAATGCGCTTCCGAAGGGTTTGCCATTGACGGTTACTATCGGGATGACAAAACGAGTCGGGAAACCCTGGCCTTTCTTGAAGAGGATAACCATCGGTGGCAACTGGTCGACAAAGACGGCAGCTGCGTTGACGGGCAGTTTAAGCGTACGGATGACCCTAACATCCTGATATTAAAGAAGGAAAACGGCGAAGAATTCGGTACGGTCCACGTGGCGTATATATCGCGCCGACGCAATCAGGGGCAGATTTACCTAATTAGAAATACTGAGGTGACCCGATTTTATCTTGTGAGCACCGATCCGGCGTTTACGGTGGAGTCTGGCGATGTCGATGCGGACGCCTGATTCACGGCAATAAAACAGCGAGCGGGGCGCGGACGTGAACTACGTCCCGTTTTTTGCTTGTGCCTGCGTCGCGTCTGAGCCTCGCCGCGACTTGCGCCTGTGCGCGGGAGCCATCCCATGCTCCGCATTACTCCACATCAAATTCCACGCGGTCGAGATCGGGCACATTGAGGTCGATGAGCTTACGGGCGACGTGACGGTCGTGTGCCCCGAGCGCCTCGCTTGTCGTCACATGGGCGACGATTTCGCGCTCTACAATGCCTTCCTCGTCCCCTTCGGTAGCCGAGGTCTCGACGGCGACGGTGTAATCCCTAAAGCCCGGCAGCACCGCGGCAAGCTCGCGCGTAGTTTCGGTGACGCCGTAGCCGTCCTGCACGCCGGCCTGCGCCGAGCCAATAGACCCCGCGGTCATAACGATGCAGGGGATGGCAAAGATCGCCGTGCCCACAATAATGCGGCGGCGCACCTTGCGTGACAGCTCACCGACCTCGGCGTCTTCTTCTGCGGTCACAATGCCGTCGCCGTTGAGGTCGCGCTTGAGCGGCACGCGCAAAAGAAGCAGCACGGCTTCGGCAGCCAGTGCGATAAAGACTACATTGATGCCAAACTCGTAAAGCGCCGAGAGAAACAGCGACCCGCTTGCGATGGCGATGCCGTAGCCCGCCGCGCACAGGGGCGGCATGAGCGCGGTCGCCACGGCCACGCCGGCGATGAGCGTGGCGGGTTCCTGGTCGCGCGAGTTGCCCAGCCCGCCTGCAAAGCCGCCTGCGAGTGCGACGGTAAGGTCCCAGACGGTGGGTGTCGAGTTGTCGATGATGGCGGCCGTGGTGGTGCCAAGGGGCGAGAGCTTAAAGTACAGCGTGGACGTGACCAGGCAAAAGGCCATCTGCAGCGCAAGGCTGGCGACGGCTTCGACGGTAATCTCGCGGTCGAGCGTGGCAATACCGTATGCCATGGCAAGGACCGAGCCCATAAGCGGGCAGATGAGCATGGCGCCCACGATGGCGATGTCCGAGTCGATATCGAGGCCGATGCTTGCGATGAGCATGGCGATGATGAGGATGCACAGGTGAGAGCCGGTTAGGCGCGCCCCGTTTACAAAACGCTTGCGAATTACGTGGTAGGGCGCGCGACCCTCGCGAATGTTGAATGCGCGCTTTAGGAAGCGGGTGGCGTTCTCCATGGCCTCACTATGGGCGGGGCGGATGCCGTGGCGCCGGTGATGGCGTTCGCGTAGTCGCTTGATCTGTTGTTTGTCGAGTTCCATGTCCACCTCGTTCCAGCGCGGTCCGCGCAACGCGCCCGTTGTCCTAACTCTACACCGTGGCGGGCGGGGTGTCTGTTGGATGTGGAATCCGATAGGGCGGATGACGCGGGAGCAAATGCAAATCACAGGCTCAATTCCATCCCGCGAGAATATGATGCACCAGCTCCTTTAAATGTGACGAAACTGTGAAGCATGAGAGCGTGAATTTCAAAAAATACGCTGGTCGCCAATGTTGCGCAACAGAATTCAAAAATCGACAGCTACCGTTTGATACGTATGGATACATCCGTGTCAAAGGGAGAAAGCCATGGCAAACTACAGTCCACAACACTTTGAGCCTCGGGCCAAGACTGTCAACGTCAAGGGCGTTGCCAACCGCGCCGTCGCAACCGTTTTGACGGCGGGCCTCATCGCTCAGCCGCTCATGTCGCCGCTGGCGGCAATCGCCGCACCGTCAACCGATAACGGCGATTCTGTTCAGGGGGGGGGGTAGTTCTGTAGAGAATACCGTTGCCGCCGGTAACCAAGCGGTCGTAAAGACGGCTGCCCAGCTGGCCGAGGAGTCGGCAAAGCAGCTCAAGGACGCTCAGGCCGCCTACGATGCCGCCCAGAAGAAGGCCGACGCGGCGGGCCAGTCTCAAAAGCAGGCGCAGCAGCAAAAGAATCAGGCCTCGCAGGCTGTGAGCGACAACGAAATCGAGCAGAACGCAGCAGAAGTCGCCGCGCTCCAGGAGAAGATTGACGAGCTCAAAGCCGCCGTCGAAAAGACCGAGCAGCAGCAGAAGAAGCTGGGCGACCTGAACGATCAGCTCGATCAAGCCAACAAGAGTGTCGAGGATAAGACCCAGGCGCTCAAGGACGCCAAGGCAAAGCAGGATGAGGCCAAGAAGGCCCTCGACGATGCCCAGGCCAAGCTCGAGGCCATGGGTATGGACGAGTACGAGGCCGCCAAGAAGGCCGTCGAGGACGCGCAGGCAAAGCTCGATGACGCCAATAAGGCCGTTGCTACTGCACAGGCCAATCTGGACCAGGCCAAGGCTGCCGAGGCCAGCGCTCAGCAGGAAAAGAAGGACACTGAGGCCGCTTTGACTTCCGCCCAGGCCAAGAAGCAGGAGACTGCCGCTGCTCTCGCAGCCGCAACCACCGCGCGCGATAACGCCCAGCAGAAGTTCAACCAGGCGCAGGCCGCGCTCGATGCTGCCGTCTCGGGTACAGGTGTCGACCTGAGTGCGCTTGAGGCCGCCAAGAAGGCTGCTGCTGGTGAGCTCAAGACCGCGCAGGCGGAGCTCAATGCCGCGACGGATGCCGACGCCACCGCACAGACAAATCTGCAGGCCGCCCAGGCTGCCGTCGCTGCCGCGCAGGAGAAGGCCAACGCCGCCAACGCTGCTGTGGCATCTGCCCAGTCTGCATACGGTGCGGCAAACAAGGAGTACAACGCCGCCGCCAGCAAGCGCGACGCTGCGAAGTCGGCATACGAGCAGGCTCAGCAGACCGAGGCCGACAAGAAGGCGGAGTACGACCGACTCGTCGAGGTCCGCCAACAGAAGCACAGCGAGTTCGATCAGGCTCGTGCTGAAGTAACCGACGCACACAATGCATACGACGCCGCAAACGCCGAGGTCGAGAAGCTCAACCAGCAGATTGCCGACCTCAAGTCGAACATGACCGTGGATCAGAACGTCATCAGCCAGGGCATGTTCGGCTTCATGAACTATATCATCGGCGGCAGCCAGTTCACAGCCACGCAGAAGTCGAATGCAAGCACTGCCGCGTCGATGCTCATGGGGACGACAGATAAACAGGACTGGTATGATAATTACGTCGATCAGGACATGTCTCGAGACACCAATCCGCTCTCCTTGGAGCAGATGCGCAACGCCCTGACCTACCTCGATACCCAGAACAACCTCCGCAAGGCGAACGGCCAGTCGGAGCTTAGCGTCAGCCTCCGCATGACCGCAGCAGCTGCACTCAACGCCTCATATTCATCGAATATTTGGGATCACTCGAACTGCTATTTCGATAAAGGCGAGAACCTTGCAGGCGGCGGCGGTGCATATGCCGGCGGCGAGACCGAGGATACTCTCGGATGGCCATATACCGGTCTCTATACCCAGGAAAAAGAGGCATTCGATAAGTACGTCAAACAGTATGGCGACGCACTTGGAAGCCATCGATATGATTCCTACTATATCTGGCAGCACTACAACAGCATTTACCATGAGTGCGGGCACTATCTAAACATCATCGATGCCGGCGCGAAGGCTATCGGCATCGCGACCGGTAGCGGTAAGAATACCGATTCCGAGGTAACCGTTTTCGACTATAGCGGGAGCACGGGGCAGAAGGATTTCACTGTCTCCGAGTTCAAGAAGCTCGTGAACGACTACATCGACTCTGCCTACAACGCAGGCGGCACTCAGGAGCAGAAGGAGCAGCTGAAGCAGCTTCAGAATAAGCTGGCAGAGGCGCAGAAGAACTTCGGGGCTGCTGGAACGGCTTATTCTAACGCATTGGATAAGCAAGAAAACACACGCGACGCCTATACCGCGGCCGACACGAACATGAACACTGCCAAGGGCGAGTACGAGAAGGCTAAGTCCGGCACCGCCGCCGCGAAGACGACATACGACGCCGCCGAAGCCAAACTCAAGGGCATCGACGTCAAGACGCCCCAGACCAAGCTCGATGCCGCCAAGAGCAAGGCCGCTACTGCCCAGGCGGCTCTCGATAAGGCAAACGCCACGCTTGCTGACAGCAAGACGAAGGCAGCCGAGGCCGCTGCTCACAAGGCGAAGGCTCGCAGCGCCCACGATGCCGCCAAGGCAAAGTCCGAACAGGCCAATGAGGCGTATGACAACGCCACGGCTTCGGTCAAGGACCTTGCTGCCAAGCGCGATGCCGCCCAGGCGGACCTTGCGAATAAGCAGGGCTCGCTTGACGAGGCAAAGAAGGCCGACGATGCCGCCCAGGCTGGTGTAGACAAGGCCCAGGCCGCAGATGTCCAGGCCGCGACTGCTCTTTTGGACGCCAAGCAGGCGGTTGCCGCCAAGGCGCAGGCTGTGTCCGATGCGCAGGCCAAGGCCAAGGCTGCTGAGGGTGAGCTGGCTACCGCGAACAAGGCCTTCGAGCGCTTTGCCGGCGCCCAGAAGGCGGTCGACGACGCCAAGGCCGCCTATGACGCTGCCGTGGCCAGTGTCGCCGATGCCCAGAAGCAGCTCGAGGCCGCCAACGAAGCCGTCGTCGATGCGAACCTCGATATCTTCAAGGCCAAGGCAGAGCTTGCCAACGACGAGGCACTCAAGGCCGATCTTGAGGCTGTCGATCACAAGGCATCCCTTGCCGCGGGCACGACGGGCAACGAGAAGCTGGTCAAGCTGAACGCTGCCTACGCTCGCTATAAGGCTGCCGTCGATGCCGCCGCTGGTCTCAAGGCTGCCCTGAGCGATGCCGATGCCAAGCTGTCCGACGCCAACGACGCCTATGCCGCCGCGCTTGCCGAGCTTGACGATGCCAAGGATGCCCTGGCTGCCGCGCAGGCCGAGTACGACAAGTATCATCCCAAGGCCGAGCCGCAGGCCAAGCCTCAGGTTGCGCAGGCTGCTGCAAAGGCTCCTGTCGCCAAGAAGAAGGCTGCGAACGCTGCGCTCGCCCAGACTGGCGACAATTCCGCTCTTGCGGGCGAGGTGTTCGTCATCGGCGGTATCACCCTCGTGGCCGCTGGTGTGACGCTGAGCGATCGTCGTCGCAAGCAGATGTAGCGTTTCGAGCGTAGATTCTGCAACGAACTTCAATTCATAGCGGGACCGTCTCGTTAGCCAAACGATAAGGCCGGCGCGCTGTCATACGC
>CABRDB010000086.1 GCA_902469555.1 uncultured Collinsella sp.
CCCCCCCCGCCGATCGGTCGAGCAAAACAATCTGATACTCAGATTCCAACTTTTTGATTGCCGACGAAACGGCCTGCGGACTCACATGAACGGCGCGAGCTGCTTTGCGCACGCCGCCATAGTTCGCTACCGCTTGAAGGTATTCGAGTTGAGAAAGCTGCATAGATTACTCCAAAGGCAGCCAAGTCGACGGGCTACGCGTCCTCAGATGAGGTTCTCGCCCAGGTTTTTGCCGCCGAGGACGTGCATGTGGAAGTGCATGACGGTCTGGCCGGCGTTGACGCCCTTGTTGGAGATGACGCGGAAACCGTCCTCCAGACCCTTGGCCTTGGCGACCTCCTGGATGGCGTGAGCTATGGCGCCCATGGTCTCGGCGGGTACGTTGTCGGCGATGTCGCTGTAGTGCTTCTTAGGGATCACGAGCGTGTGGACCGGCGCCTGCGGGTTGAGGTCGTCGAAGGCGATGACCTGGTCGTCCTCATAGACAACGGTCGAGGGGATCTCGTGGTTGGCAATTTTACAGAAGATGCAATCGCACATAGCTGGTTCCTTTCTTACAGACCAAGGTAATTATATTTGGTCGAGATGCTTAGAACGAAAGGTTATCATCGGTGTTGGCGGCCTCGCCGTCGGCGAGCACATCGTTGCCGTCGACGTCCTTAAGGAGCACCGAGACCTTCTGCTCGGCATCGGACAGGCGGGTGCGCAGGCTTTTGAGGAGCTCGACGCCGCGGGTGTAGCTCTCGAGCGACTCCTCAAGCTCCATATCGCCCGACTCCAGGCTGCGGATGATGAGCTCCAGCTCCTGCGAGGCCTGCTTGTACGTAAGCTGCTCGACCGGGGTCTTCTCTGCCATATCTGTTTCCTTTCCTAAGGGTCTATCACTGCGAAACGCGGTCTACTCGACCGTATCGACCGTTGCTGCCACGTTGCCGTCTGCCATGCGCACGCGAATGGCGTCGCCAGGCTTAAAGGTCTTGGCACTCGTAGCCACACCATCATCGCTGTACGCGATGGAATAGCCGCGAGCAAGCACTTTGAGCGGCGACAGGGCATCGAGCGACGCTGCCGCACGGCTCAGGTCGGACGCTGGCTTGCTGAGCATCGTGCGCCCTTGATGCTCTAGGCGGGAACTCGCAAGCGTGAGCGCATGGCGCTTACCATCGAGCCCCGAGGTGCTTGTAATCAGACGCTCGGGCAAGCGCTCAAAGTTGGAGCGGAATGTCCCGACCGAGCGTACTATGGCGCCCGACAGGCGATCGGCAGTCAGTGCAAGCTCCGATTCGCGACGCTCGACCATAAATGTGGGGTCGTTGAGGCACGGGCGACACGCAGCGGCATCGAGCGCATCACCCAAGCGAGCCGTATAGGTATCCCAGGCACGGCGACCGCGCTGATCGAGCATCTCCAGGTCGACCTGGGCCGACCCAATCATCGATGCCATCGCGGCACCCAGACGCTGATGGCGCGCCTCGAGCACATCGGCCAACTCCGTCATAGCCGGCGCCACCGATTCTGCCGCCGCCGTGGGCGTGGAGGCGCGTCGGTCGCTCACCATGTCGCAAATCGAGGTATCGGGCTCATGGCCAATGCCGGTCACCACGGGCACAGGACAAGCCGCCACCGCGCGGGCAAGCTCCTCGTCATTAAAGGTCATGAGGTCCTCAAAGGAGCCGCCGCCGCGCACCAGCAAAATACAGTCGGGCGCCGGCGTAATGGAAGCGGCGCGGCGCAAGCCATCAATGAGCTCGGCCGGCGCACCCTCGCCTTGAACCTTGGCGCCCACGCAGACAAGCTCGACGAGCGGGTTGCGACGGCGCAGCGTACGCTTGACGTCGTCGATTACCGCACCGGAAAGCGAGGTGACGACCGCCACGCGTGAGCAAAACACCGGGATGCGGCGTTTGCGGGACTCGTCCATCAGTCCCTCGCGGCGTAGCTTTTCGGCCAACTGCGCCACCTGTTGACGCAGCAGACCCTCCCCCGCCAGCGAAAACGAGCGAGCGACAAAGCTCATGCGGCCCGTGGCCTTATAGAGATTGAAGCTGCCCTTAAAGCTCACCTGCATGCCGTCACGCAGATCGAAGGTACGCTTGAGATAGGCGCCCTTCCAGATGATGCAGTCGACGGCGGCCGAGTCGTCTTTAATCTGGAAGTAGCAGTGGCCGCTTCGGGCATTGGGACCACGGAAACCCGTGACCTCGCCCAGGACACTCAGCTGCGGAATGGCATCGAGCGCACCGGCGGCGATCTCTACCGCCTGGCTCACGCTGAGCTCCTTACGCTCCTGCTCGTCCGAACCGTCGAACTCGGCGGAAACGGCATTGCCGGTTAGATTCCAGCCTGCCACGCAGCCTCCTTTCGTCATCGTGCACAAGGGCTTCGGCCCTGCGCAAATTCAAGTCCAACACATAGTACAGCGCCGCGAGGACACGAATCCCCGCGGCGCCCAGCGACCCAATTTGTTATCGGTTGGAGTTTCTGTTGTATCGAGCCATAAGATAGAGCAGCTGAATAATCGAGGTGAGCGCCGCAGCCACATAGGTAAGCGCGGCGGCCGTCAGCACCTTCTTGGCACCGTTGACCTGCTGGGAGCTCATACCCGACTGCTCAATATACGCCACGGCGCGCCGACTAGCATCAATCTCGACCGGTAGCGTAACCAGTTGGAACAGCACGCTAAACGAGAAGAAGATCAGTGCGAGGGTCGTGAGTCCCGCGATGTTCATAAACAGGCCCATGAGCAGCACGATGGTCCAAGTGTTCTGGGTAAAGTTGACGACCGGCACGAGGGCGGTGCGTACCTTCATCATGGCATAGCCGCTTTGACGCTGCGCGGCATGGCCTGCCTCGTGACAAGCGACAGCAACGCTTGCGACCGAGCCGCCCGAACGGTTGGAATCCGACAGATACAGGTTATTGTCCTGCGGGTTGTAATGGTCGGTGAGCTCACCGGCGACGCCCTTGATACCCACGGCGTTGCAACCGTTGGCGTCGAGCATGCGGCGAGCGACCGTGGCACCCGTGTCGCCGTCCGAGCGAACCTTGGACCACGTCTTGTACGTCGAATTGATATAGCTCTGCGCAGCAAGGCCAAGCACCGTGCAGACAAGAACAACCAGCAGGTACAGCGGGTCGATGCCAAAGCCATATCCATAGTAATAGGGCATGCGAATTCCTCCAAATCGAGTTACACGTTGGAGGCATTCTACCCATTCGACTGACCAGCAAATCAATATCGATGTTTTGGCAATGTCAGCGAAAACGGCCGAGAGCGAGCAAGGTGACGTGAAAGAGAAGCGACGCGTACTTTGGTACGCGAGCGACGATTGAACGTCAGATTGCCGCTCTCGGCCGTTTGCAGCGTCGAGCTGTTACGCGGTTTGGTAAAACCGCGTAACTATATACCTACAGCAATTCGATTTTTCCGTCCTTCACGGTGAGCCCCATATTGCCGGAAAGCAGATCGTCCAGGCGCGAACCCACAAGCTCAAAACGCCAGCCTTCGCGCAGGGGGCTTTGCTCAGGATGCTCGATGTAATCGGCCAGGTCATCGCGCGAGGCAATGACCGAGGTCGCCACCCCCGAGCGCTCGGCAACCAGGCGGATGAGCGCATACATCAGGTCCGTCACGCTCTCCAGCTCCGGCGAGATCTGACGGTGTCCGCGCACCATGAGCGGCAGGCGATCGTGCGGGCAGCTCGCGCCGCGCTTGATGGCCATGAGCGCACCGTCCACGTCGCGCTCCCCCAGCTGGTCGGTACCGCGAATGCTACGGAACTCCTCAACGCGGACGGGATTGCGCTTAACGAGCGCAAGCAGCGTGTCGTCGGACATGACCCACTTGCGCGGGATGTTACGGCGCTCGGCGCGGTCCTCGCGCCAGGCGGCGAGCTCGCGCGCGATACCCAGCTGGTGACGGCTGCACGAATTGATGCGCTTGACCTTGCGGAACGCCTCGTGGCGATCGGCGCGATAGTGCGACTCGTCAGCCAGCGGGCGCAACTCGTCGAGTACCCAGTCCACGCGGCCCAGCTCGCGCAGACGGCTCATCATCTCGGTATAGGCGACGATCAGGTACTTGACGTCATCGATCGCGTACTCAATCTGCTTATCGGTCAGCGGGCGACGCGACCAGTCGGTCAGCGACTCAGTCTTGGGCAGCGAGACGCCGCAAAACGTCTGCACGAGCGCGCCGTAGGAAATCTGCTGGCGCTCGCCTAAAAAGGCGGCGGCCACCTGCGTGTCAAAAATCGGACGCGGCAACACGCCTACGGTATGAAGCATAACTTCCATGTCCTGCGAGCAAGCATGGAACACCTTGGTCACGCTCTCGTCGGCCATGAGTTCGGCCAAGGGAGACAGGTCGTCGATCACCAGCGGATCAACCGCGACGCTCTCGGCAGGAGTGGCAATCTGGACCAGGCACAGGCGCGGATGGAACGTGCGCTCGCGCAAAAACTCGGTATCGACGGCAATCGCGTCAAACTCACGGGCGCGCTGACAAAAGTCGAGTAGAGCCTGATGTGTGGAAATGTACATATCAACCCATCGAATAAGGTTAGGCCCGAAAAACACGGGTAGGATATCGGCATTGCCTTACAACTATACTCGGTTAGTCACAGAACGGGAACGTAAGTATGCGCTGCCTTATCATCCACAACCCGGCATCGGGCCCCAGCTCAGATGAAATCTACGCATTCACGCACGCCCTCGCGCAGGGCGGCGACGAGGTCGTGATGCGTTTTATCGGCGATGGCATGGAACCCGAAGACGCCGTGGCAGACGTGCGCGAGTTTGATCGCGTGGTGATTTCGGGCGGCGACGGCACCGTCTCCAACGTACTCGACCAAATGCGCGGATGCGGCGTCCCCACGCTCGTCTTCCCCTCCGGCACAGCCTGCCTGTTCTTTAACAACATCGGTAATGCCCCCGAGGCAGCGGCACTTGCCAAGGCCTGCCGTGCCGGTCGCACGGTCAAAGTGGACATGGGCGAGCTCTTTTGGCTCGACGAGAACGGCAACGAAAAGCGCCACGGCTTTATCATCATCGCCGGCTCGGGCTTCGACGCCGAGATCATGATGAAGGCCGCCCCTACCAAAAACGACATCGGCGAGATCGCCTACTTCCTCTCCGCGCTCGCCACGCCCAACCCCACGGTGGCGCACTTTACCATCGAGCATGACGGCATTGTCGAGGAGCTCGATGGCATCTGCTGCATGGCCGGCAACACCTCGGTCATCCAAAACGACATCAACCTGTTCCCCAACTGCCGCATGAACGACGGCATGGTCGACATTGCGGTCATCGAACCCGTGCGCACCGTGCAGCTGCTGCCTACCGTGATCACCGCTGCGCTTGACCCCGCCGGCAAGGTACTCGGGCGCCCACAGTTCAAGATCATCCAGACCAAGGAAGCCAAAATCACCTGCACCCCGTCACTGGGCATGCAGTTCGATGGCGAGATTATCTCCAGCAATTCGGGCGTCTTTGGAGCCCGCGCGCTTCCGCAATGCCTCGACCTCATCGTCGACGAATTCTCCCCGCTCGGAAAATAGGAGGACCCTATGAACGACAATCCCCTGATCGGCTTTATTGTCATCGTCTTGGCCATGCTCGTCGGTTACGCCATCAACGTGATTCACCGCCGAAAGAAGTAAATCCACATTGGTATGATATTCATCCAGTTATCGACTCTCCCGCTGTTTATGCATTCGTCAAACAGCGGGGGATTTTCATTTCGGGCATTCCCAGCTACTTTATTCGGCTACAGTAATTACAGGGCGTCTTTATTAAAGTAAAGCTGCAAACTGAGTACGATTAACCGCTCATCGCATATTTCATCACGCTTATCGAGTAAGTTTCTTTCATAGATGAATATTGTTTCCAGTTCGTTACGCTAATGAGGTGTCTTTATTGGCTGAAGCCCTCTGGCGACAGAGGGCTTTCGCACGCTGGGAGGGAAAATGAGGAAAACTCGCCCCGTCAACGCGCTCAAGAAGCTTGGCATAGGCCTTGCATTTGGAGCTGCAACCATCATGTCCATGCCGACCTCTGCACTCGCTTGCACGCAGGTCTACATGGGCAAAAACCTTACGGCCGACGGCAACACGTACTACGGCCGTTCCGAGGACTATGGCCCGCGCTATCTTAAGCACTTTGGCATTGAGCCCTCTCACGGCCCGGGACATACGTACAGCTCGGACGAGTCTTCGTTCATGTACACCTCGACCAAGACCACGTATCGCTACACCTATGTACGCGACCATCCCTCCCAGTGGGACAACCGCTGGGATGCCTACTCTGAAGCAGGCATCAACGAGAAGGGCGTATCCTGCTCCGCCACGCTAAGCACCAGTATGAATGCAGATGCCGAGACAGCAGACCCCCTGACTAAAACCGGCATCGGCGAGTACAACTACGCCAGCGTCATCCTGGGCGAGAGCGCCACGGCCCGCGAGGGCGTCGAGCTCCTCGGCAGCCTGATTGACGAGCAGGGCGTCTGCTCCAACGACCAGATCATCATCGCCGACAACAACGAGACCTGGCTATTTGCCGCGCTTTCCGGTCACCAGTGGATCGGCATGAAGCTCGCCGACGACGTCGCCTCGATCAACCCCAACATCGGCAACCTCAACTACGATGTCGACCTCAACGACCCCGAGAACTGCCTGCACTCCGAGGGCATCGAGTCCATGCCTAAGGAGAAGGGCTTTGCCGAGTACACCGACGGCAAGTTCGACGTCGCCGCAACCTATGGCGAGACCATTCAGAATTCCGGTATGCACCAGTGGACCCGCTACGTCCAGGGCCGTAACTACTTTGGCAACGAGCTCCAGGAGGGCACCGACTACGAGATCGTCAAGGACGAGCGCGAAGAGGCTCGCGCCACGACCGGCGCCTTGGTCCACGAGATGCAGCCGCTGTTCTTCCAGCCCGGAAAGAAAGACTGGACTACCTTTGAGATGATTCGCTCTCTCGGTAACCGTGGCGAGAATACCCCGGGCCTTAACGCCAACACTGACGGTGCCTATGCCATCGGCACCGAGCGCAACACCGAGATTCACGTCTTCCAGGTTCGCAACGGTCTTGATCCCCAGGTTGCAACAATCCAGTGGGAAATGCTCTCCCGCGCCGCGTACTCCGTCGCCATCCCCTTCTACTCCGCGCTGATTACCGAGGTTAGCCCGTATTTCAGCGACCAGACCGTCTCCTTCGACCACTGCAAAGAGACGGACATCGTGAACAACGAGGAGCCCGAGAACTCCATCAACTACGTCCTCATGGACATCAGCTCCCTCTGCTTTGAGAATCCCGATACCCTTGGTATCAGCGTCCGCTCCTACCTCGATGCACTCCAGAACGAGCTCATCGAACAGAACAAGGAAGTCGACGCCGCCATGCTGGCCGAGACGACCACCGAGGGCCGCACCGCTCTGGCCAACAAGGCCGGCAAGGCTGCCACCGAGAACACCTACAAGAAGTGCAAGGCCCTGCTCCAGGAGATGCGCGCCTATCAGAAGGCCGGAAACTTTGACGAGCCCTTCACCCCGAGCGACCTGAACACCGAGACCAACGGCCTCAAGGTGTCCATCACTTACGCCAAGGATGCTCTTGCCACCGATCCGGTCACCCCGGATCAGCCCGGCACCCCCGAGCAGCCCGGCACCCCCGAGCAGCCCGGCACCCCCGAGCAGCCCGG
>CABRDB010000087.1 GCA_902469555.1 uncultured Collinsella sp.
GCCGTACTTCCTCACGGCCTCCAGCAGGCGGAAGGTGCCCTCCACGTTGGTGCGCAGGAACGGCTCCGGGTCGGCGATGGAGTTGTCGTTGTGGCTCTCGGCGGCGTAGTGCACGATGGCGTCGTGGCCGGGGACGAGCCTGTCGAGCAGCTCGGCGTCGCAGATGTCGCCGACGACGAGCTCGACCCTATCCTCGGGCAGGCCGGCGATGTTCTCGGGGTTGCCGGCATAGGTCAGCTTGTCCAGGACGGTCACGTGCACGTCGGGGTGGTTGTCGACCACGTAGTGCACGAAGTTGCTGCCGATGAAGCTGCAGCCGCCCGTGACGATCTCGCCGGCGGCGACCTTCTTGAGGTGCCGCCCGTAGACCGACTTGCCGTAGGCCTTCGCGGCCTCCTCCAGCTCGGCGGTCGTGATCCAGCCGTTCTCCCAGGCGATCTCCTCGGGGACGGACACGGGAAGGTCCTGGGAGTGCTCCACGGCGCGGACGAACTCAGCGGCCTCGTGCAGGCTCTCCATGGTGCCGGTGTCCAGCCACGCGTACCCGCGGCCCAGGGTGACCACGGAAAGCGTCCCCTCCTCCAGGTACATCTGGTTGAGCGTGGTGATCTCGAGCTCGCCGCGGGCCGAGGGCTCGACCCCATGGGCCTTGGCGGCGACGTCGCCCGGGTAGAAGTACAGGCCGGTGACGGCGTAGGAGCTCTTGGGCCGGGCGGGCTTCTCCTCGATGGAGACGGCCCTGCCCTCGCCGTCGAACTCCACGACGCCGAAGCGCTCGGGGTCGTCCACGTGGTAGCCGAAGACCGTGGCCCTCCCCGACTCGGCGTTCTGGACGGCGCGCGTCAGGTGGCGGCTGAGGCCGTTGCCGTAGAAGATGTTGTCGCCAAGCACCAGGGCGCACGGCTCGCCGGCGATGAACTCCTCGCCGATGGTGAACGCCTGGGCCAGGCCGTCCGGGCTCGGCTGCTCGGCGTAGGAGAGGTTCACGCCGTAGCGCGAGCCGTCCCCGAGCAGACGCTCGAAGTTGGGCAGGTCGGTCGGCGTGGAGATGACCAGGATGTCCCGGATGCCCGCCAGCATGAGGGTGGACAGCGGGTAGTAGATCATGGGCTTGTCGTAGACCGGCAGCAGCTGCTTGGAGGTCACGAGCGTGAGCGGGTACAGGCGGGTGCCGGACCCGCCGGCGAGGATGATGCCTTTCACTGGTTATCTCCTTCCGAGGAAAAGGTCTTCGTAGCTGTCAGTGATGGACCGCCACGAATACCGATCGCGGATAACGGAGGTCGAGGCCGTATCGAGCTCCTCGATCGACTTCCAATCCATCACGTCGGCGCTATTGATAAGTTCAGCCAAGCCTCCGGATTCCTTGCTCCAATACAGGGCCGAGTCCTCAGCGACCTCGCGGTTGAAACCGACGTCGAGAAGGAGGTTGAGGCGCGTGGACGCCAGCGCCTCCAGGAGGCTCGGATTGGTACCCCCGACCTCATGGCCATGGAAGTAGCCGTAAGCCTGCTCACGGATCTTCTTCAGGAGCTCCTGGTCGTAGACGGTCCCGACGAACTTGATGCGTGGGTCGGACTTGAAGTGCGTCTTCCGCTCGAGCTCCGCGAGGAAGGAGTCGTCCACTCCCGTCACGAGCGCGAAATCCCGCTTGGAGTCGGAAGCCATGAACTCGCGGATCATGGTCTCGTAGTTATTCTCGGGCACGAAGCGTCCCACGACCAGGTAGTAGCCGAAGGGCTCGAGGCCCTTCTCGGAGAGCCATCCAGTGAACTTGGGGTCGTCGTCCGCGAGCGCTGAGTGCCTGATGTCGGCCCCGTAGGCGATGAAGGTCGTCTCGGGGTCCAGGTCGGCATACTCCCCTCGAATGTACTTCTCAATGTTCTTGGAGTCGCACACCATCAGGTCGGCGTGCTTGACCATCCCGCGCTCCGAGACTTTCCAGTACCTGCGGACGGGCGCGCTCCACTTGGCGCGCATCCACTCGTGGCCGTCGGGGTTCACGAAGACCTTGCCACCAAGGGCGTGGATCCTCTTTACGTACTTTCCGAAAAACGGTCCGATGCGACAGGCCAGCACGTAGACGATGGGGTGCTCGACACGGTAATTCTCGATATAGGCGGTGCACCACTTGAGGGCGTCTATGTCGTAGAAGATCGCCCTAGCGGCTCCGACGGGCCTGCGTAGTACCTTGAAGCAATGCGCTCCGTTGTGCTCGAACTCGCCGACCTCCTCGGCGGAGTCCACAGCGCACGCCACGTGGTACTTGATGTCGGGCGATACCTGATTCTCGGTCAGTTTCTCCACGAACGTCTCGTAGCCGCCGTAGTTTGCCGGAATTCCCTTGGATCCGATGATGAAAACATGCTGCATTAGTACGCATCGCTCCCGTTAAAGACCTCCAGAACCGTTAGGAGGATGATCTTGAAGTCCGTGATGACTCCGCGCTTGGCTATGTATTCGAGGTCCCGGCGGACCATGCCGTCGAACCCGGTGGAGTTTCGCTCTGTCACCTGCCAGAGCCCCGTAATGCCTGGCTTCACTGCTAGCCTCTGTAGGTCGTACTCGGTGTACTCCGCGACTTCGTTCGGCAGCGGCGGACGAGGCCCAACGACGCTCATCTGACCCAGAAACACGTTGACGAACTGCGGAAACTCGTCGATGGAGTGCTTGCGGATGAATTTTCCGATCCTGGTGACACGGGGGTCCTCCCTCATCTTGAACATGGCGCCGGCGATCTCGTTCTGCTCCTTGAGATCTGCCAGGCGCTCGTCGGCGTCCTTGTACATGGAGCGGAACTTCCACATGTGGAAGGTGGACAGGCTGCCATCGCGGTGGGTCTGGCCCACGCGGATCTGGCTGTAGAAGGGGTTGCCCTCGCTCTCAAGGCGGATGGCCGCGGCAAGCACAAGGCTGGGAACGGAAATGACTGCCAGCACGCAGCCGCTGAACACGACGTCAAAGGCGCGCTTAACGGCGCGGTAGACCAGGCGCGAACGATCCCAGTCCATGATGGACTGCATGGCCTTATGGCGGCCAGCGCCCTCACGCCTGTCCATGGCCTGAGCAATGAGCGCCGCCCCCGCGGGCGCATCCGTTGCATATTGAGTTTTATCCGACACGTTCTCTTCCAACACTTCGTCCCCGGCTCGGGGATCCTCCTTGTTCCGTTAAACAGTCGCCTGCAGCTAGGCGATCGCCTTTTTAAGGTTGCGCATTACGCGCTGCTCGGCCGAAAGCACGGCAAGGCCAACGCGCGTAGTAACGCGTCGGCCGCACAGATCGAGCTCCAAATAAGCAGTGCTCTTGCGTCTGTTAATGGTTTTGATCAGGCCTTCGTGGCCCAGCAGCGGACCAGCCGTCACTACGACCTGGTCACCGTCTTTAAGGGCCTCGCTCATGGGCACTACGCGTTCTCCCCTATGCGTAAAGCCGCCAATAAGCTGGACCTCTTCTTTTGCCAGTGGCACAAACTGACCATCCTGGGCAAGCACCCGGGCAAAGTCGTCCATGCGAAGCAGATACTGTTGCACGGTTCGAGGATCTGCCGTATCGCAGATAAGATAACCGGGAAAGAGCGGCTTGGTCGTATTGACCCATTCGCCGTGTACTTTGATCTCGGTTTGAAATTGGGGATAAAAGAGCTCCTGCATGGCACCAGCCGGAACCATACGCTCAATGCGCTCGCGCATTACGTCTTCGCGACCGTTTATGACCTGGATTACATACCACACGAGCACCACCCCCTTGCTGTCTTACGTGTGGCTCACGGGGTTTGGGTATGGCTACGCCAGGGCGCTTGTGCGCGAAGGCGCTCCATATTCAAACCCTGAGCCCAGTCAGACAAGCACGTGGCTCTGCCTCACCGTGAACGGTATGTATGAGTGCAGTTGCTAGAGACGCGGACGTGTATCGCAAAAATGACCGCGACTCCAGCTGGCTGCGTGCGAACCAGTCAAGCGGGAACAAAACTGGACCGCACGCAAACAGCTGAAGACTGCTGAGGTTTGCCGTAGCAACTTGATGCACTACACGATGCGATCTTTTAAATGCCCGCAAAACCAAGTGCAAAATCGCGCAAGGCAATCGATATTGGAGCTCGTGGTGTTTCTGGCACCGCCGTTACGGCCGGATGCTGATCGACCCTGCGCTTTGTGACTTGCTGGAGCCGCGAGCACAGTTGAACTCATGTAACGCTAGGTATCCTAGCACAAGCTGTTAGTGAAACTGATTTGGGCTGCGTTGGACAACATATCGTTCATTTGACGTGCTAAAGGGGGTTGTTTTGGGAAGTTGTTCACGTTGGCGCAGGTTATTGGGGTGCTGGCAATAATTGGGAGCGTTCCTGAAGCCCAGCTGGTGCAGCGAGCTGCACTGGTAATTGCGTTTGGATAACAAACTATGTACAGACATGGGAAATAAATTGTGCAACTTTTTGTTGATGTGGGTATGGGTTTGTGGCCCGTGGTGTTTTGGCATGAAAAAGGCCTCCGGAATACCGAAGGCCTTTGCATTCACGATGGTGGAGACGAGGGGAATCGAACCCCTGACCTCTTGACTGCCAGTCAAGCGCTCTCCCAGCTGAGCTACGCCCCCGTGACGAGGTAGTACTATAGGGGAAGATTCTTAGTTGTGCAAGAAGTTTTTTGGGTTGATTCTCACACTTATGGGTTTTATCGGGACGGCACCTTACTTGTAGAGGTAAGCGATTGCGGTTCCTTGGTGGACTTGGATCTTGGCCGTTTTCCGGACGACATTAGAGATGGCCGTGTCAGCCAAGAGTCCTAGGGGGGAAAGATCTAGTTCCCACTCTAGGCCGTGTTCACTTACCTCGGTGTTGGGGGCTATGGCGATGATGGAGAACGTCTTTCCCTCGGCGCCCTCGATGGTCCATGATTCGCCTGCGTGAAGTATGCGGGCGACCACCTTGTCCTCGGCAATCCAGATGGGGGCATCCTCGTAACCTGCGAGCAGACCCAGTACGGACAGGGCCATGTCTGGGCGGCCGCCGGTGGCGCAGGTCGCAACCACTTCGGCACCCGGCCAGCGACGGCGAACGGAATCGAGCGCCAGCGCCAGATCGGTATAGTCCTTGTAGGGGTCGTGACGCTCGACTTCAAAGTCGGTGGCAGCATCGACCAGCGCGCGACCCGCAACACTCACCGTGTCGGCATCTCCCACATACACATCGCAGCCCAGCCCTGCGCCCAGCAGTGCATCGAGCCCGCGGTCCACGGCGACAACGTGGTCGCACTCCCCTGCCAGCCGACGCAGCAGATCCGCGCTCGCCACCACGAGCGAGCCACAGACCATTAATACCTTGCAAGCCACAGCTCTCGCCTATCCCTCAAACGCAAGCACGCGGGCCAGGTCCAGGTCCTCATAGTTATCGATAAAGATATCGCAGTTGTCGCGAACCTCGTCGCGCTTCATGCGGCCGTGCGGGTCATAAATACCTACGCGCTTAAAGCCGGCGGTGCCAGAGCTCTTAAGGCCAAAGACGGCGTCCTCAAACACCCACGCGCGCTCAAACTGGTGCCCATGGCGCTCCTCCAGACGGCGCAACGCCAACTCATATACGTCGGGGAACTGCTTGGAGCGCCCCGCCTCGCCCGTGGTGGTAACAAACTCCATGTAGGTATCGAGCCCGGCGCCCGCAAGCGCAGACGTAACCAGCTCGGCCGGCGTGGACGTTGCCACGCACATGGCAATACCGGCCTCCTTCGCCTGCTCCAAAAATGCAAGCAGGCCCTCGCGCGGCGGCACCTTGGAGTAGCCATCGATCAGGATGTCGCTCAGCTCGCGGTAGAGCTCCTCGCCATTTGAGCCAATGCCCCAGGTGTCGTGGTAGGCCTGGCACTCATCCTCGAGCGACAAATGCTCAAACTGGGCAAAATCGTCGACCGTCACGTTAACTCCGTGGCGGTGCAATAACTCGGGCTGGGCATAGGCCCAAACGGGGGTGCTATTAACCAGCGTGCCGTCGCAATCGAAAATAAAAGCAACACTTGGGGCTGCGATGTGGTCCATAAACGAGCCTTTCGATGTCAAAGGGTAAACAACCTGCTAAAAACGTTTTACCAAACGTCAACCTATCAATCTTGAAACGCTAATTGATAAAACTGTCAAGAGTTTTACCATCGCAATTCTGCCAGTGGTATAAACATGGCGCTTACCGATTAAACGCCACCGCAAATCCACTTTCGTTCATAAAACTAACGTACAGGTGTTATCGTAGTTTCTGCCGAAAGTTCCACCGAGCACGCGAGGTGGAACGAATCATAGAACTATCGCCGTCCCTTCGATTCGTGCAGCCTTGGACCTTTCGCATCTAGTCACCAAGGCAACACGCTGCCGCGTCATGATGGGATCAAACGTGAGCGATACAAAGCTAAAGCCAACGGCTAAAAAGCCCGCAACCCGTAAAGCCGCCCCGCACGCACCGGAGCTCACCAAGGACGATGTCTATCTATTTGGCATCGGCACGTGGGAGCGCAGCTGGGAAAAGATGGGCGCGCACCCCGACACGCAGAACCGTACGCGCGGCTGGCGTTTTTGCGTTTGGGCGCCCGATGTAAAGAGCGTGCATGTCATTGGCGAATTTAACGACTGGGATGAGGAAGCCAACCCGCTGGTGCCCGTGCATACGAGCGCTATTTGGGAAGGCTTTATTCCTGGTGCCGAGCAGGGCCAGCTCTATAAATATCTCATCGAGACCAACGAGGGCGAAAAGCTCTATAAGGCCGATCCGTATGCCTTTAAGGCCGAGTGCCCTCCGGGTACCGCCAGCGTGCTGTGGACCCTCGATGGCTACAAGTGGAACGACGCCACGTGGCTCAAGCGCCGCGCCGCCCACAACCACATGTCGCAGCCGCTCAACATCTACGAGGTGCATATTGGCTCGTGGAAGCGCCACGGCGACGCGCCACAGGGCGAGCCAGACGAGTACGGCAACTACCCCGGTCCCATGGATCCCTTCCCCGCGCAGCGCGGCGAGTTCTACACCTACGACGACCTGTCGGTTGAGCTCGTAGACTACGTGCGCGACATGGGCTATACGCATATCGAGGTCATGCCGCTCATGGAGCATCCCTTCGACGGCTCCTGGGGCTACCAGACGACCGGCTACTATGCCGCCACATCGCGCTACGGCAACCCGCAGCAGCTCATGCACTTTATCGATGCGTGCCACGAGGCGGGTATCGGCGTGATTATGGACTGGGTGCCCGGCGGTTTTTGCGCCGACTCCCACGGCCTTGCCACCTTTAACGGTCACATGCTGTTTGAGCACGAGATTCACCCCAACTGGGGCACGCACAAGTTTGACTTCGCCCGCGGCGAGGTCCGCTCCTTCCTGGTCTCCAACGTACTGTATTGGCTCGAGAACTTCCACGTGGATGGCATTCGCATGGACGGCGTGTCCAGCATGCTGTACCTCAACTTTGGCATCGATGATCCCGGCCAAAAGAAGTTCAACAAGTACGGTACCGAGGAGGACCTGGACGCCAGCGCGTTCATTCGCCAGGTCAACTGCGCCGTGGAGGCGCACTACCCCGACGTGATGATGATGGCCGAGGAGTCCACCGCGTGGCCGCTCGTGACCTATCCGCCGCAGGACGGCGGCCTAGGCTTCCACTACAAGTGGGACATGGGCTGGATGAACGACACCCTGCACTACATGCAGACCGATTTTCCGTGGCGTCCCGGCAACCACGGCCTGCTCACGTTCTCCATCATGTACGCCTTTACCGAGAACTTCATTTGCCCGCTCAGCCACGACGAGGTCGTGCACGGCAAGTGCTCGCTGATCGGCCGCATGCCGGGCGACTGGTGGCGCCAGTTTGCCGGCCTGCGCACGCTGGCCTTCTACCAGATGACGCACCCCGGTGCAAAGCTCAACTTTATGGGCAACGAGATCGGCCAGTTTATCGAGTGGCGCTACTACGAGTCCATCCAGTGGTTCCTGACCGAGGAGTACGAGACTCACCGTCATCATCAGGCGTTTATCAAGGCGCTCAACCATCTGTACACCGCCGAGCCCGCCCTATACGAGCGCGGCTACACCGACGACGGCTTTACCTGGATCGACGCGGACAACTCCAAGCAGTCCATCGTGAGCTTTGTGCGCCAGGGCGAGGACGTCGATAACGACCTGGTGATTCTGATCAACTTTGACCCGGCGAGCTACGAGAGCTTCCGCGTGGGCGTGCCGCGCGAGGGTGACTGGGAGGTCATCTTCGATTCCGACCGTCCCGAGTTTGGCGGCAGCGGATACGCCGGTGAGGAGCCCTACACCTGCTCGAGCGAGCCCTATCCCTGGAACGGGCAGATGGACTCCATCGAGATTAAGGTGCCCGGCCTTGCAGGCGTGGTGCTTAAGCGCCGCGGTCCCAGCAGCTATAAGCCGCCCGTGGTCGAGGAGCCCAAGAAGGCGACGCGCAAGCGCATGTCCTCGGTGAAGCCCAAGGCCGCAGCTGCTAAGAAGGCTCCGGCTAAGGCGAAGGCTGCCAAGCCCGCCGCCAAGGCTTCGGCCAAGTCCACCACGGCCAAGAAGGCTGCTTCCAAGGCCAAGGCAGCTGCCGTTAAGGATCCTGCCAAGAAAGCGTAACAAAGGTGTTACCACTGTAATTACCCGCCCCGCCGGGGCGTAGGATACAAGTCATAACCGTTCCGGGAGAAACATCCCCGGGGGAAGGAACGTATGAATAAGATCTTCGACAACAAGCAGGAGTTTACCGAGCTCTATCGCGATGCCGTCATGAGCATCAGCGGCAAGAGCGTCGAGGCCGCCAGCGACCTCGACCGCTTTAACGCCCTGGCCAAGCTCGTGGCCGAGAAGGCACGCACCGTTGCCACCAAGAGCGACGCCCGCGCCACCGCCGAGGGCAAGAAGCGCGTGTACTACTTCTCGATCGAGTTTTTGATCGGCCGCCTGCTCGACAACTACCTGCTCAACTTTGGCGTGCGCGACATGGTCGCCGAGGCGCTCGGCGACATGGGCTTCGACCTGTCCGTCATCGAGAACCAGGAGCCCGATCCGGCGCTGGGCAACGGTGGCCTGGGCCGTCTTGCAGCATGCTTCCTGGATTCCATGGCAGCCGAGGGCATTGCCGGCTACGGCAACGGCATGCGCTACCGCTACGGCCTGTTTAAGCAGGAGATCGTTAACGGCAGCCAGGTCGAGGCTACCGACGAGTGGCTCACCCACGGCTATCCCTGGGAGGTCCGCCGTCAGGATAAGGCCGTGACCATTAAGTTTGGTGGCCACGTCGAGGGCTTTGAGGAGAACGGCCGCACGTTCTACCGCACGGTGGACACGCAGGATATCCTGGCCGTCCCTTATGATATCCCCGTCGTGGGCTATGCCGGCGAGACCGTCAACAAGCTGCGCGTCTGGGCCGCTGAGCCGGTCGAGGAGCACTTCGATCTGGAGGCTTTCAACCGCGGCGACTACGCCCTGGCAGACGCCGAGCGCGCCGAGGCCGAGGCCATCAGCGCCATCCTCTACCCCAACGACGCCGGCGAGCACGGCCGTCTGCTGCGCCTGAAGCAGGAGTACCTGTTTGTCTCGGCCGGCATCTACAGCCTGCTCGACACCTTTGAGAAGGAGCACGGCGCGAACTGGGAGCTGCTGCCGCAGTTTGTGGCCATCCATACCAACGATACCCACCCCGCCATGTGCGGCCCCGAGCTCATGCGTATCCTCATCGACGAGAAGAAGCTCGAGTGGGATGACGCTTGGAACATCGTGACGCAGGTTGTGAGCTACACCAACCACACGATCCTGCCCGAGGCCCTGGAGAAGTGGCCCATCGGCACGTTCTCCAAGCTCCTCCCCCGCGTGTACCAGATCATCGACGAGATCAGCCGTCGTTGGCACGAGTCGTTCGACACCACGCAGGAGGGCTGGCAGGAGCGTCTGCGCCAGACCGCCATCCTGTGGGACGGCGAGATTCGCATGGCCAACCTGTCCGTGATCTGCAGCCACAGCGTCAACGGCGTGGCCAAGATCCACTCTGACATCATCAAGAACATCGTGCTCAAGGACTTCTATGCCCTGACGCCCGAGAAGTTCAACAACAAGACCAACGGCATCTCGCACCGTCGCTTCTTTGCCGAGGCCAACCCCACCTACGCCAAGCTCGTGACCGAGGCCATTGGCGACGGCTGGCTCAAGGACGCCTTTGAACTGGAGAAGCTCAAAGAGTTCCAGAACGACACCGAGTTCCTGAAGGCCGTGGGTGCCTCCAAGCGCGCCAACAAGGAGCGCCTGGCCGCCTACGTTAAGGCCGAGACCGGTCTGGTCATTGACCCCAACACCGTCTTCGATGTTCAGGTGAAGCGCTTCCATGCCTACAAGCGCCAGCTCATGAACATCATGAAGGTGATGGACATCTACAACCGTCGCATCGCCGATCCCAACTTCCACGTGACGCCGACGACCTTCATCTTTAGCGGCAAGGCTGCCTCGAGCTACACCTTTGCCAAGGAGACCATCCGCCTCATTAACTCCGTGGCCGATGTCATCAACAACGACCCGCGCGTCAACGAGGTCATGAAGGTCTGCTTTATCCCCAACTTCCGTGTGAGCAACGCCCAGCTCATCTACCCCGCCGCCGAGATCTCGGAGCAGATCTCCACGGCTGGCAAGGAGGCCTCGGGCACGTCCAACATGAAGCTCATGATGAACGGCGCTATTACGCTGGGTACCCTCGACGGCGCCAACATCGAGATCGCCGACCTGGCCGGTCGCGAGAACGAGGCCATCTTTGGCCTGACCGCCCCCGAGGTCGAGCAGCTCTGGGCATCCAACAGCTACTTTGCGTGGGATACCCTCAACGGCGACCGCGAGCGTCTGGGCCGCGTGATGGACGAGCTCAAGGACGACACCTTCGCGGGTCTTTCGGGCAACTTCGAGAGCATCTACAACGAGCTCATGAACAACAACGACCCCGACCTGGTTATGGCCGACTTCCGCAGCTACGTCGACGCCTGGGAGAAGCTCACGAACAGCTACGGCGACCAGGAGACCTGGAACCGCAAGGCCCTGCTCAACACCGCCTCGAGCGGCTGGTTCTCGAGCGACCGCACCATTCGCGAGTACCGCGACGAGATCTGGCACGCTTAAAGGCCGCGAGCTCCCCTATGCCAGCACGGCATTACTCGACGGGCGTGACGTTGCGCCGCGCCCGTCGCTAATGGGTTTAGGAACATCGATGACAGAAGGAGAAATCGATGAGTAAGAAAGAATGCATCGCGATGCTCCTCGCAGGAGGACAGGGCAGCCGATTGGGGGCACTCACCCAAAAGATCGCTAAGCCGGCGGTTAGCTTTGGTGGCAAGTTCCGCATTATCGACTTTTCGCTCTCCAACTGCTCCAACTCGGGCATCGACACGGTGGGCGTTCTGACGCAGTATCGCCCCTACCTGCTGCATGCCTACGTAGGCTCCGGCGAGGCGTGGGATCTGGACAGCCGTGACGGTGGCGTGTCGATCCTGCCGCCGTACGAGACGCAGACCGGCGGCGCCTGGTATGCGGGCACGGCAGACGCCATTACGCAGAACCTCGACTACATCAAGGCCAACGACCCCAAGTACGTCCTGATTCTTTCGGGCGATCACCTGTATCGCATGGACTACCGCAAGATGCTCAAGACGCACATTGAGAACAACGCCGACCTCACGGTGAGCGTTATGCCCGTGCCGTGGGAGGAGGCCAGCCGCTTTGGCATCCTGACCACCGACCCCGAGGACGGCCGCATCACCAAGTTCACCGAGAAGCCCGATAAGCCCGATTCGAACCTCGCGTCCATGGGCATCTACATCTTCTCGGCCGACGTGCTGATCGAGGCGCTCGAGGAGGACGCTCTGGACCAGCGCTCGAGCCACGACTTTGGCAAGGACATCATTCCCAAGCTGCTCGGCGAGGGCAAGCGCCTGTACAGCTACGAGTTCCACGGCTTTTGGAAGGACGTCGGCACCATCGCCAGCTTCCACGAGACCTCGATGGACCTGCTGGGCAACAACCCCGAGTTCGATCTGTTTGACAAGCACTTCCCCATCATGTCCAACATCACCACGCGTCCGCCGCACTACATTGGACCGGACGGCCGTCTGGACGACTGCCTGGTCTCCAACGGCTGCAAGATCTACGGTACCGCTCGCCACTCGATCCTTTCGACCGATGTCATCATCGAGGAGCGCGCCGTGGTCGAGGACTCCGTGCTGCTGCCGGGTGCGCACGTTAAGAGCGGCGCGCACATCTGCCGCGCTATTTTGGGCGAGAACTCCACGGTCGAAGAGGGCGTGAAGCTCGGCTCTGTCGATACCACCAAGGATACGGCTGTCGTTGGAAATGACGTCGTTATCGGGAAGGGGGAATGATCCGATGATCAATCGCAAGGCCATCGGTTATATCACCGCTAACTACTCTTCGAGCTACGGCAGCGTCCTGCTCAAGGACCGCCCCATCGCGTCCGTTCCGTTTTTGGGCCGCTACCGCCTGATCGACTTCCCGCTGTCCAACATGATGAATGCCGGCATTAAGACCGTCGGCGTCGTCATGCCGGGCAATTACCGCTCGCTGATCGACCACGTGGGTTCGGGCAAGGACTGGGGCCTGGACCGCAAGAAGGGCGGCCTGTTCATGGTGCCCGGCAACGCGTATGGCACCACCAAGGGCGGCATGCGCTTCCTGCTGCGCGACATCATCTCCAACAAGACGCTGTTCCAGCGCTCGGACAAGCCCTATGTTGTGATGATGGGCACCAACATCATCTTTAACATGGATCTCAACACCATCATCGACGCGCACGAGAACTCCGGTGCCCAGATGACCGTGGTGTACTGCAAGGCCACGCGCAACGTCGATGACGAGACCAAACTCGAGATTAACGAGAACGGTCGCCTGACGGGCGTGAGCGCTGGCGTCGCGTACGGCGACAACGCCTCTATGGACTGCTGCATCGTCAACCGCGAGACGCTGCTCGAGATTATCGACCACTACCAGGCCGCCGACTATCTGGACCTGCTCGAGGCACTCCAGGGCGACTTTGGCAACATCGACGTTTGCAGCTACGAGTACAAGGGCGAGGTCGTGGGCGTGTTTAGTGAGAAGTCGCTGTATCGCCGCAGCATGGACCTGCTTGACCAAACCGTGGCCGACCAGCTCTTCGACCCCGAGCGCCCGATCCTGACCAAGGCTCACGACGTGCCGCCTTCGCGCTATGCGACCGGCAGCCACGCGTGCAACTCGATCATCTCGGCCGGCTGCATCATCAAGGGCACCGTGCGCAATTCGATCCTGTCACGCGGCGTCGTGGTCGAGGAGGGCGCCTCGGTAACCAACTCGATCATCAACCAGAGCTGTGTCATCAAGAGCGGCGCACGCGTTGAGAACGCCATTCTGGACAAGAACAACGTGGTTCCCACCAACACCGAGCTTCGCGGCACGCCCGAGAACATCCTGGTGCTGGGCAAGGCTCCGTTAACTTCCGACACCACCATCGTACGTTAACGTTGGCACCGCAACATCGCTCGTAACAGGTAGAATAGCCGCCCGGTTAGCGCCAGGCGGCTATTCTCGAATTGCAACATGGGAGACAATATGGCAGATTCCAGCAAAAAGATGCAGATCGTGTTTGCCTCGGCCGAGTGCGCACCGTTTGTTAAGACCGGTGGCCTGGGCGACGTGGCGGGCTCGCTGCCTGCGGCGCTTGTACGCGCCGGCGCCGAGGTCATCGTGATGGTGCCCAAGTACGCCACCATCAAGGACGAGTACAAGGCGCAGATGGAGCACTTTTCCGACTTTTACGTGAGCCTGGGCTGGCGCAACGAGTATTGCGGGCTCGAGAAGCTCGAGCACGACGGCGTCACCTATATGTTCGTGGACAACGAGCGCTACTTTGCGCGCGATTATCCGTACGGCTTCTTTGACGACGGCGAGCGCTTCGCGTTCTTCTCCAAGGCCATTACCGAGAGCCTGCAGCACCTGCCCGAGGGCTTTGAGTGCGACATCCTGCACTGCAACGACTGGCAGACGGCACTGGCGCCCTTGTTCTTGCGCGAGTTCTACCAGGGCCTGCCGCTGTACGACCGCGTCAAGACTGTGTTCTCGATCCACAACGTGGCGTTCCAGGGCCAGTTTAGCGACACCGTGATGGAGGACATCCTGGGTGTGGCGCATATTCCCGCGGCTGCTACGCAGCTGCGCTGCGACGCCTGCAGCATCAACTACATGCTGGGCGCGCTGCACTATGCCGATGCCATCACCACGGTGAGCCCCACCTACGCGGGCGAGATCCAGACGCCCGAGTTTGGCGAGGGCCTGGACGGCGTACTGCGCGAGCGCTCCTACGCGCTGCAGGGCATCCTCAACGGCATTGACGTGGCGGCCTTTGACCCGGCAACCGACAAGCGCATTGCCGCCAACTACACCGTGGAGGACCGTTCCGGCAAGGCCGTGTGCAAGGCCAAGCTACAGGAAGAGCTGGGCCTCGAGGTTCGCGACGACCGCCCGCTCATGGTGATGGTCACGCGCCTGACGCGCCAGAAGGGCATGGACCTGGTCATGTACGCGCTCGACCGAATCCTGTCCGGCGGCGTTCAGGTGGCCGTGCTGGGTACCGGCGACCGCGACTACGAGGACGGCCTGCGCTACTTCCAGGACAAGTACCCCGGCACCATGGCCGCGCGCATCGAGTTCGATCCTGCGCTGTCGCAGCGCATGTACGCCGCCGCCGATATGTTCCTGATGCCTTCGAAGTTTGAGCCCTGCGGCCTGTCGCAGATCATCGCCATGCGCTACGGCACTCTGCCGATTGTTCGCGAGACCGGTGGTCTGAAGGACACCGTGCAGCCGTACAACGAGTTTACCGGCGAGGGCACGGGCTTCTCATTTACCAACTTTAACGGCGACGAGATGGGCGACGCCGTGTTCCGCGCGGCACGCCTGTTCTGGGATAATCGCGAGGCCTGGAATCAGCTGGTCACGCAGGCCATGAGCCAGGACTTTAGCTGGACGCGCTCGGCCGACAAGTATCTTGACCTGTACTTCTTTATGCACCCGGAGATTGAGCGCCCGGCGGCTGTGAAGGCTGCTATGACCGTAGAGGAGCCGGTTGCCGCTAAGGCCGAGCCTGCGGCGCCCGTTAAAGAGCCCGCTGCTGCTGAGGAGCCCAAGGCCGAGGAGAAGCCGGCTGCCGATGCCGAAGTTAAGCCCGCAGCGAAACCTGCCGCCAAGAAGACGACCACCCGCAAGACGACGGCTAAGAAGGCCACGACCACAAAGGCCGCTGCTAGCAAGACTAGCGCCGCTAAGGCAACTACTGCCAAGGCATCGACCACGCGCAAGCGCACGACCGCCGCTGTTAAGAAGGCCACCGAGGCCGAGGTCGTTCCCGAGGTAAAGGCCGACGCTGCCGAGGCTAAGCCCGCGGCAAAGGCTCCGGCCAAGACCGCTGCCAAGAAGACGACCGCGACCAAGACCACGGCTGCCAAGAAGGCCTCGGCTACGAAGTCGACGACCAAGAAGGCCACCACAAAGCCGGCCACCAAGGTCGAGGAGACGCCCGCCGAGCCCAAGGCCAAGGCAGCTGTCGAGGCAAAGCCGGCCGCCAAGACCACCACGCGCAAGCGCTCTACGAAGACGGCCAAGAAGACCACGACCGAGGCTGAAGCTCCCAAGGCAGAGGCTAAAGCCGAGGACAAGCCCTCAGTAAAGGCTGAACCGGCAACGAAGGCCGCCGAGGTCAAGACCGCTTCGAAGGCTACGGCAAAGACCGAGCCCGCCAAGGAGGCCCCGGTCTCCCCCGCCGCTCCAGCCGAGGAAAAGGCTCCGACCAAGAAGACCTCCGTCCGCAAGGCAACGGCCACCCGCAAGCGCCACTAATCCGGACGATTCAAACTTAATCCTCAACGCAAAAGAGGGCGCCCCAACCAGGCGTCCTCTTCTTGGTTGAACTTCTCTAGTAAAAAAGAAGCCCGGTTTACTACGACAAAATGGCTCCGGCTGACCACGGCGAGTAATCTACGAAATTGGCAACGCCTCTACCTGAGGTTTTAATATCACGAAAATAACCGTGGTTGAGATCATTCAATTCGTCGTAGTAAACCGAAGTACTTTTGGTTGGCTACAAATAGTATCGGTATAGATGTTTTTAAATATCGCGATAATTTGGGTGATAAAACGATTTTCTAGGACAACCGTTCGCCGATGGTAAACGGATGTTGTTTATACAGCCTATGTACAACAGATATACTTACTTCCTGTGCGTAAAGCCCATGGCCCGCAGGCCGTGATTCTATTGAACTGGACCGTATTATGAGATTGATACACAACAGCCGTCTGCCGCAGTTTCGCACTCCGTTTGGCGCTGTGACCACTGGAACTTCCGTTTCGCTCTCGGTGATTTTGGAGGATGCCGACCCCAACCAGGCAACGCTTACCCTGCGTACCTGGGTCGATGAAATCGGTGAGTCTCTGTATCCCATGACGCACGAGGGCGACGGCATATTTACCGTAGAGCTTGAGTGCACCGAGCCCTGTCTTATTTGGTACAGCTTTATCTGCAACATCGAGGGCCAGCCCGAGGTCCGCTTGGGTGCACCGCAGGGTCGCACCGGTGGCGAGGGTGTGACCTACGATTACGCCGAGGTCCCGTCGTTCCAGATTACCGTCTACAAGCATCGCGAGAACCGTCCCACCTGGTACGAGCGGGGCATGGTCTACCAGATCTTCCCCGACCGCTATGCCCGCGACGAAAACTGGCGCGAGCGAACGCTGGCCGAAGTTGAAAAACCGCGCAACGGAATCCAGCGCCGCATGGTCGAGGACTGGAACGAACCGCCCGAGTACGAGCGTGCCGAAGACGGCTCCATCAAGACCTGGGATTTTTACGGCGGCTCGCTCAAGGGTATCCAAAATGACCTGCCCCGCATTGCCGAACTAGGCTTTACGGCCATCTACCTCAACCCCATCTTTGAGGCCGCGAGCAACCACCGCTACGACACGGCCGACTATACCAAGATCGACCCGATTCTGGGCACCGAGCAGGACTTTACGGAGCTGTGCAAGGCGGCCGAGAAGCTCGGCATTTCCATCATCCTGGACGGCGTCTTCAACCACACGGGCGACGATTCGATCTACTTTAACCGCTACGGCAATTATCCCGGCGTCGGTGCTTGGCAAAGCGAGGACTCGCCGTGGCGCGATGCGTTTTACTTCCATGAAGACGGTTCGTATGACTGCTGGTGGGGCGTGGGCAACATGCCCGCCATCAACGAGAGCTCCGAACTGGTGCGCGAGCGGCTCCTGGGCAAGGACGGCGTGATCCGCAAATGGCTGCGCGCCGGTGCCCATGGTTGGCGCCTGGACGTGGCCGACGAGCTTTCCGATGACTTCCTGGCCGAGATCAAAAAGGCCGTGCTCGCCGAGAAGCCTGACGCGCTGCTGCTCGGCGAGGTCTGGGAAGACGCCTCCAACAAGATCAGCTACGGCCATCTGCGCCGCTACCTGCAGGGCTCTGAGCTCGACTCTGCCATGGACTACCCCTTCCGCGACATGGTCATCGGCTTTTTGATGGGCTACAAGAACGCCTACCAGGCAGCCGAGGATATCGAAACCTTGCGCGAGAACTACCCGCGCGAGGCACTGGCCTGCGCGCTCAATCTGCTTTCAAGCCACGACCGCCCGCGCATCATCTCGGTGCTCGGCGGTGGCCCCGACGAGTCGCAGCTGCCCGAGAGCGAGCGCAGTAAATGGCGCCTGGATGATAACTCGATGGGCCTGGCCAAGAGCCGTTTTTGGCTGGCGACGCTCATGCAGATGACCTTCCCGGGTGTACCCTCAATCTATTACGGCGACGAGTACGGCTTGGAGGGCCTTACCGACCCGGGCAACCGCCGTACCCTGCCGACCAAGGACCAACTCCACGACTTCGACACACTGGCCATCGTTAAGAACGCGTCTGCCGTGCGCCGTGCGCTGCCCTTTATGGTCGATGGCGAGATCAAGGCCTTTGCGCTCAACGACGAAGTCTTGGCTTACACCCGCACGGGCAATGACGGCGAAGCCGCGACGGTTATCATCAACCGCAGCCTGCGCAATTCGCACCGCGTGACGATTCCGGCGCTCGGCGAATGCGCGAGCGACGTGATCAGCGGTCACGAGTGCGAGATCCACAACGGTACCGTCACGCTCGACCTGTACCCGCTGGGCTCTTCGATCATCTATCACCATGCCGAGAAGCGCCTGCAGGAGCCGCTCGATCATGGCGCGGGCGTTGTGTGCCACATCACCTCCGTGCCGACCGATGACGGCAAGCCCGGCACAATCGGTGCGCCCACGCGTCGCTTTATCGACCATCTGGCCGCTATGGGCATGCGCTACTGGCAAGTCCTGCCCGTCAACCCCACGGACTTCTTCCGCTCCCCCTACGCCGGCCCCTCGGCCTTTGCAGGCAATATCGACCTGCTGCCTGAGAGCCACGAGGAGCTGGCCGCCGACTTTGCTGCATGGAAGGCCCACGGCGGTGAGGATGCCGACCCGCTGTACACGGCGTTTAAACATCGCAACGCCGATTGGCTCGAGAAGTACTGCGTCTACATGGCCGTTAAGAAGTACTTTGAGGGCGAGTCGCGCCACGATTGGCCGGCAGATGTCGCGCGCTACAACGAGTATCTGATCGACGACAAGCGCTTCCACGACGAGGCCGAGCTGCAGGCGTACATGCAGTATCGCTTTGACCTTGCCTGGTGCGAGCTCATGAACTATGCGCACAAGAAGGGCGTCGAGGTCATCGGCGATATCCCGATGTATGTCTCGGACGATTCGGCCGACGCGTGGAGCGAGCCCGAGAACTTCTGGCTATCCGACACCGGCAAGGCGATTGAGATTTCGGGCGCGCCGCCCGACAACTTTGCGCCCGAGGGCCAGGTGTGGGGCAACCCCACCTTCCGATGGGATCGCATGAAGGAGAACGGCTATCGCTGGTGGATGGACCGCCTGCGTCGTGCGTTTTCGCTCTACGACCGCGTGCGCCTGGACCACTTCCTGGGCTTCCACAGCTACTTTAGCATTCCCGCCGGTAAGGCCTGTGCCGACGGCCGCTGGCTGGCAGGCCCGGGCAAGGACCTGTTCCAGACCGCCTATGACGAGCTGGGTCCGCTCAACTTTATCGCCGAGGATCTGGGCTATCTGACGCCCGGCGTTCGCGCCATGGCTTCGACCTGCGGCTTCCCCGGCATGGACGTGCTGGAGTTTAGCGACTACGACGTTCGTTGCGGAATTCACCCCACACCGGGAAAGATCCTGTACACCTCGACGCACGACACCTCGACACTTGCCGGCTGGTGCACGCGCTCCTTTGCAGGCGGCGACGAGCCGAGCGGCATTGCATTGGCAGGCGAGCTCATGGGCAACGCCCTGGCAAGCGATGCGCCGCTCGTTATGATGCCGCTGCAGGACATCCTGGGCCTGGGCGACGATGCACGTATGAACGTGCCGGGCGTGGCCACGGGCAACTGGACCTGGCAGGCTGACGAGGCGGACATTGCAGCCGCCGAGAACAAAACCGCACAGCTCCTGCGCAACAACCATAGATTCTGGGGCGAAGCGTGATAAAACCCCCGATATAGGGTACAGTTACAGACGTTTGAATTTTTGCGGGCAGAGTAATCTGCCCGCTTTGTGCTGAAAAGGAAGTATTATGGCGCGCTACGATTACAAGTGCTCGAGCTGCGGCAACGTGTTTGAGGTTGAGCATCCCATGTCCGAGACTCCCGAGGTCGTGTGCCCCAGCTGCGGTGCCCCGGCGGCCAAGACGTTCTCGGCCAGCGGCATTAAATTTGAGGGCAGCGGTTTCTACAACACCGACCAGCGAAGCGGCGGCTCCAGCACCAACGCCACGAGCGGCTGCTGCGCCAACTGCCCGCATAACCACTAGAACCCGAACAGCCCCGCGACCGGCACCGATCGCGGGGCTGATTCTTTAGCTACCCAGGTTTCCTTTTGAGTTGCGGTGAAATAAGGACTGTTTGGCGGGTAGAAGCGGTTTTTCAATCCCTATTTCACCGCAAATTAGTAGTTAGTTGCGGACCAGCCTGGCGCAGAAGTGGCCGTCGTAGGAATCGGCGTTTACCGGTACGCTTTGGAAGAGGCCTCGATCGTTCTGGCGTACGGATACGAGCTTCTTGGCCTGATCGAACTCGGGGAGTTGCAGAATCTGCGCCTCGGAGAGGGGTGCGACGCTAAAGTCGGCGCCCTCGGAAGAGGCCAGGAAGGCATTCACGACCTGCGTGTTCTCTTCATCAAAAACCGAGCAGGTGGCATAGATGAGCTCTCCGCCGGCGGCCACGCGCGCAGAAGCCTCCTTAAGCATCGTCAGCTGAAGCTTGGGTAACTCGGTCGTCACATCATTCTCGGTTAGGCGCCACGGGATCTCAGGATGACGGCGCATGGTGCCGGTGCCCGAGCACGGCGCATCGATAAAGACCGTGTCGAACTTAACCGGCTCTCCAAGCATGGCATCAAACGATGTGAGCACCTCATCAAGCTCACAGGCATCACCCGAAACCGTACGAACGCCCTGAATACCGGCCTTATGCAGGCGAGCGAGATTCAGATCGCACTTGCGGTCATGAAGATCAAGTGCCGTATGCTGACGCTCATAGCCGGCGCGCTTAGCCTGGCACATCATCACATAGGTCTTGGTACCGCGACCGGCACCAATCTCAAGGCAGCTTCCAGGGCGCGTGGCAGCTGTGGCGATAAGCTGTGCGTTAAGGTCCGAGGCCACCGCGGCAGCACGCTCAAATACGCCCGACGCAACCGTAACCTGGGCATCAACCGGGGCATGGCAGCCTGGGAAGACAGGCGCGACGAGCTGCGAGATATACGGATCGGGCTTGGTAGCAAAGGCGTTCTCATGAAGGGCCAGCGGCGCGGGGGCCAGATTGCCGGCAAAGTTAAGCGCACCCTCAGGCGTGTCGAACGATGCCATAATGCGAGCGCACAGCCAACGCGGTAGACCCATCAGGCGCGACAGACGAACCAAGCGTCGCTCAGACTCATCTACATCGGTCGCAGTGGCAAAGTCCTCAACGTTGTCCGCGACCTTATGCAGCACGGCATTGGCCAAACCGGCGGCAGACTTAGCTCCGCTGCGCACCAGCTCAACGCCCTGACTCACCGCAACGCGACCAGGCGTATGCAGATAGAGCATCTCGAAGGCCGAGATACGAAGCGCCATGCGAACACGCGGCGCAACCTTTTTAGGCTTATCAAGAAACTGATCGAGCAGCTCGTCCAAAATACCCTGGGTAGCCGCAACGCCCAGTGCCAAACGAGCGGCAAAAGCGGAATCGCGCTGGTCAATAGCCTTGGCAGATGAGCGAGAGGACAGCACGTCGCGCGCATACATACCGCGGCGATCGGCCTCCATCAGCACATCGAGCGCAAGTTTGCGCGCGGGAGACAGCTTGCTCATGACAAAACACCCCAGATAAGATCGGCGCCCTGCAGGCCAGCAGCCCAAGCAGAAGCGGCCATAGCACGCTTACCATCGGGCTTAACCTCGAGCAACTCAACCGAGCCATCGGAAAGACCCAGGTAAACACGCTTGTTCTTAACGTCAACAGCGCCCTCGCCAAGCGAGACATCGGCCGGTGCAGCATCGAGCACGCGCACGGTCTTGCCGGCAATCACGCATCGGGCAGGCGCGGTATCGGACGAGGCCAGCACATGACGCACGCAATCAAGCGCCGCCATTTGCGGATCCAGACGCATCTCCTGCTTAGAAATCTTGGCAGCATGGGTAACGAGCGCCTCATCCTGTTCAGTCCAAACAGCCGAGCCATCGGCAAGAGAAGGAAGCGTACTGGCAAGCAGCTTGCCGCCAAGCTCACCAAGCTCCATGGTCAGCGCCTCAGCATGCTTACCGACAACCGAGGTCGAGGCCTGCGCGCAATAAGCGCCGGTATCCACGCCATGTCCAATACGCATAATGGAAACGCCAGCAATCTCATCACCAGCAAGAATGGCACGCTGAATAGGAGCAGCCCCACGCCAACGGGGCAGCAAGGACGCATGAACATTTACAATGCCGAGCGGTGCCATATGCAGCACGTCATCAGGCAAAATGCAGCCATACGCAGCCACGCAGAAAATATCAGCCTGCGCAGCCTGAAGCGCCTCAACAACCTCAGGCGTCATACGATTGGCCTCAACGACCGGCAACCCCAGCTCAAGCGCCTTAGCCTTAACAGGAGACGGCTCCAGCTTCTTACCACGCCCACGAACAGCATCAGGACGAGTAACAACAAGCGCAATCTCATTCCCAGCCTCAACAAGCGAAACCAGCGAAGGCTCAGCAAAATCAGGCGTACCCATAAACACAATACGCATAAAGGACGTCTCCCCTCAACCAAAGCCGAGACGGCTACAAAGAACAGCGGAAAGCCAAGTACCCGGCCCATCCGCAAGAACAATTCAACAAAAACAAATATACCCAAAACCAAAGAAAGAGCCGCAATAAAAGCAGCTCTTCCAACAAAGCAATTATCAGCGAAGACGCCCTTCCCTGGCCCGACGGCACCCGGGCGAGTCAAGCAGCGTCAACGTAGTCCCCGGGGCGCCCGC
>CABRDB010000088.1 GCA_902469555.1 uncultured Collinsella sp.
GACCAGGTGGCCGCCGCCAAGCCCAAGCTCACCATCACGGCCGAGTCGCCCCTGCGCGCCGACAGCGCGGACGGGTCGACGGGCAGCCTGGAGGCGTCGCTCATCAACACGCCCACCGGCACACCCCCTAGCATTACCACCGGAGGCTTTATGCCCTCGACTGGCGATATGGCAATGTACGCCGCGGCCGCCGCAGCGGTCGCCGGAGCCGCGCTCATCGTGGTCGCGCTCCTGGTCAAGCGGGGAGGTGGCAGCCATGAAGAGTAGCTGGCAGCCCCACAGAGAGCGGGGCGAGACGTAGCGAAGTAGATGCTAAGATACAGACAGATGATGACCGATCAAATGAGAACCAATCGGAAAATGGAGGAAAAGAAGATGAGCATGAGCAAGAACATCGCACGCCTGGCAGTAACCGCCGGCCTCACGGCAGCGCTGAGCTTCGGTGGCGTCATGGCCCCGGTGACCATGGCGTTTGCAGCGGGCAACACGACCGTTACGTTCGATTACGGTGACTACGCTGGATCAACGACTTATAAGGGCATTCAAATCTTCGCTGCTGACGTAAATGGCTCCACTGTAAAGAACATTCAGTGGGCGGGCACAAACGTGACAGAGCAACAGGCAATTCAGGACGCAGTTGTTCGTGCAATTCAGAAAAAAGAGCCTGCCTACAACAAAACGACTGCCCAGGATGCCGCTGATTGGCTGAACGAGAAGTCAGGCGTGACTGGGAGCACTTCTCAGGTCGCAAGCGATAATGTTCTGAGCATGATCGCCGACAATTTGAAGAACAATGCAACGTGGCAGAAGACGTCTGCCGCACAGCCGTCTCTTTCCAATCTTGACGCCGGCTACTGGCTGTTCCTCACTGATACGACGGTAAAGCCCCAGGACAAGTCGACCGATGCTTATTCAGCTCCGGTGTACGCTCTTATTGACGGTACGGACACAACTGTGAATATTACCCCTAAGAAGAGCGTCCCCACGGTTGAAAAGAAGATTCTTGATGATAACAAGGCGGAGGATGACCTCACGACCGTGCCTGTGAAAGATTGGGATGACGTCGCCGATTCGCAGATCGGCCAGGAGGTCAATTACAAGCTCACCGGCACGATCGCCAGCAACTACGCTACTTACGATAGCTATACCTATAAGTTCACTGACACCCTTTCCAAGGGCCTCAGCTATGTTGGTGGCCAAACTCAAGTTTTTGCTGTAAACAAAGATCAGAACAACATTGATCAATATACCGACATTACAGAGAACTTTACTGTGACGCCAACCACCAATGCTGATGGAACTACCACCTTGGCTATTAACGCTAATGCGGGAGAGCACGGTAAGTATCTCAAGGAGATTTTAAAGGTAGACGCCAGCACTCAGATAGTCGTCTTCTACAAGGCGGTGCTCAACGGCAATGCCGTGTTTGGTAACACTACTGACAATACTCAGAAGGGCGGCAACCCCAACACCGTTAAGCTTGAGTACTCCAACAACCCGTATGGCGTTGGCACGGGCACGACGATCGAGGACACCGTCGCCGACTTTGCGTTCAAGCTCAACCTCAAGAAGGTCGACCAGGGCACCGAGCAGGGCCTTGAGAATGCCGTCTTCACCATCCAGTCCGCGGACAAGAATACCGAAAACCAGTATATTGCCTCGACGGAGGGTACTGTTGATGGCGTCAATGTCGTCGCGGGTCAGCTCGTGACCGTCACCAATACTGAAAACCTTCCCGAGTGTGTGAAGTTCACGTCCGACAAAGAAGGCAAGATCTCCGTTTCCGGCCTCGACGCCGGCTCCTACAAGGTGACTGAGGTCCAGACCCCCGGCCCTGCCAAGTACCCCACCAAGGCCGACCCCTTCACCTTCATCATCACCGCGACGTATAACAAAGACACGATGAAGGTGAAGACCCTTGAGGCAAAGGTGTCTGAGGCAGACGAGAAGCGCACCGACATCGCCTTCGGCAAGCTTGACGGTAATGTCGGCGACAATGCTCTTCATGGTCAAGAAAACACCGGCACCAACGCTGATGCCGGCGAGGTCACCATCAATGTCGGCAACACCAAGTCCGTGGGCCTCCCGCTGACCGGCCTTAACGGCGTGACTTTCACTTGGATCGCCGGTGGCGCGGTGCTGTGCATTGGCGTGGCGCACCTCATCCGCAGCCGTAAGCAGGCTGAGGAGTCCGAGCAGGAGTAACGCTCGCTCATCCATCCCTTTGGCAGGTGGGATGTGTTGGCCATGAGACTTGCGGACACTTTTCTCGTCCATCCACGTTCTTGCTTTGCCATTCTCTTTTCGGGGCAGACTCCGCACTGGAGTCTGCCCCGTTTTTTTGGACATAGCAGCCAGCCTCCATCGTCCGATGCGGGCTCGTTCGTCATCGCGTTTCTCGACTCGTATGAGGTTCGGTTTAAGGTCCGTAGGCGCACGCGCGGTGCGGACGGTAGAAAGCATTTGCGCCGCAACAAGCGCAAATAAGAATGCCCGGGGGTCGGATCCCGGGCATTTAACAAAAACTGAAAACTAGGCCGCCCGCGCTTTCGTACACTTACGCGGGGTGCGTCGTTTCCTGTAGCTATTCTATCCCGAATCGTTTCGCCGATTCGGGACATTTTGAAAACGCAAACACGTCGGGCAAATCCGGACAATGCGGCCAGGCTCCGCTGGGCGAGGAACCGTGTGTGTAACTATCGAACAAATGTTTGTCAAAATCGCGTTTACCAGGCGTGGTTGCATACACTCGCAGTAAAATATCCTTGCGACGCATCCCGTGCGCGGGCGGCCGACGACTCGATCGGAGGTCCCCAAATGCTGAAATTCCTTAACGCGCTCGCCGCCCTCGCGGCGGTTGGCACGTTCGTCATCGCGTTTCTCGACTCGTATGAGGTTCGGTTTAAGGTCCGTAGGCGCACGCGCGGTGCGGACGGTAGAAGGCATTTGCGCCGCAACAAGCGCAAATAAGAATGCCCGGGGTTAGAGGCCCGGGCATTTAACAAAACCAGAAAACTAGGCCGCCCGCGCTTTCGAACACTTACGCGGGGTGCGTCGCTTTCTATTGACATTGTATCCCGAATCGCCCCGCCGATTCGGGACATTTTGAAAACTCAAATGCTGGCTTATCCTCGACTGGACGGTGCGGTCTAGCCGTGTTGTCGGGCGGAGGAGCCTGCTAATCGGCTATTATTTGTTTAGACAACCTGAGCTGTAGAGGAGTGACCGGCGATGGTGCAGGGCGCCAAACATATGAAGAGCAATAACGCCGCGGCCAACGGTGGCTCAAGCCCTCAGCCCAAACCTCAACCAAAGCCCAAGCGCCGCCGCAAGCGACTGCCGCGCTGGGCCGACCGGCTCATCACCATCGTCATCATTCTTATTGGCGTGGGCCTTATGACCTGGCCGTGGATCTTGGACCGGCTCGAGGCCTCGGGCGTGTTCAACCAGATCAGCACCGTGTCCAGCACCGTGGATGCGCTCTCCGAAGAGGAGCGCGAGCGCATCCTGCTCCAGGCTCGCTCCTTTAACGAGCAGCTGGCGGGCGAGGCCACCGAGCTTCCCGCCGACCAGATCGAGCCTTACGCCCAGCAGCTCATCTTTGACCGCGACCCTATGATGAGCTGGGTCGAGATTCCCTCCATCGACGTGAGCATGCCAATCTACCACGGCACGAGCGAGGAAGTCCTTATGGCGGGCGTCGGCCACCTGGAGGGCACGAGCCTGCCGGTGGGCGGCACCTCGACGCACTGCGTGCTCACCGCGCACTCGGGCATGCGCAACCTGAGCATGTTCGACGACATCCATTCGCTGAAGCCCGGCGACCTGGTGCTGCTGCACACCATGAACAAGACGCTCGCCTACAAGATGGTGGACTCCGAGGTCGTGCTGCCCGAGGAGATGGAGTCGCTGACCATCGAGCCCGGCGCCGACAAGGTGACGCTTGTTACCTGCACGCCCTACGGCGTGAACGACCATCGCCTGCTGGTGCATTGCGTGCGCACCAAGTACAACAAGAAGGACGTCGACAAGCAAAAGTCGCTGGCCGGCCGCCACTGGGGCAAGCGCGAGTTTGCCGTGCTCATCGTGGTCGTGGCCATTGTGCTGTTGCTGCTGGACATCGTGATTCACGCGGTCCGCAAGCGCCGCAAGGTCAAAGCCTCGGCATAGGACATCGTTCGGAACCACCACAAAGGGGACAGGCACCTTTGTGGTGGTCGGGGCTTCCGAACCATCACAACATTCGATAAAAATCTCGATTTTGGCGAAAAGCGTCGAATGTTGTGATGGTTTTCGTTGTAGGCGGGACGGTTTTGCATTGTGGCGATGCGGTTTTTGCTGCATAACCGCCGGGACGCATCCGCCGTCCTCGTTACGTTTTCGCTGCATTTGGGTAAAGCACCTGCTCCAAGTGGCGTTGCCTTGTATACTAGAGCGGTTTATCTGTTATGCGGAAGGGAGCGCCTATGGCACTCAGCGAGAAAGACGTGCGCGGCATCGCCGAGTACGCAAAGATCGCACTGACCGATGACGAGCTCACCCAGATGACGTCCTACCTGAACGACGCCGTCCAGATGCTCGAGCCCGTCTTGCAATATGACTTGCCCGACGTGGAGCCCACGTTCCATCCCATCGGAAGCCTGTCCAACGTGATGGGCGATGACCTGCGCGAGCCCGAGCGCGACCTGCCGCTCGACGTTGCGCTCGAGAATGCCGGCAGCGCGCGCGACCGCTACTTCCGCGTGCCGTCCATTTTGGGAGAGGGGGAGAGCGAGTAATGGCGCTAAGCTTCGATTCCCTTACCGCCGCCCAGATCGCCGCGGGCGTTGCCGCCGGCGACTTTACCGCTACCGAGGTGGCCCAGGCCTCCCTTGCCGCCATCGAGGCGCGTGAGGGCGGGGTCCAGGCATTCCTGCAGGTGGCGCCCGA